>JACQVL010000174.1 GCA_016209865.1 Candidatus Latescibacterota bacterium
CTCGGGCGAGAGCCGGTCCTCTCCTTCCTCGGCGAGCGTCAGCGTGATGACCGCCTGATGCTCGCCGGCCGTTCCCTCCTCCTGTAACAACGCCTGCGTCGCGGTCACGTTCGCCGTCGAGAACTGCTGCCGTACTCCGGTTCCCAGGACCTGCGCGATGCGCGTTTCCACGCCGCCGATGACCGCCTCGGTGCGTTCCAACGGGGTTCCCGGCGCGAGGTCGAGGTCGATCTGCAACTGGTTTTCCGTGCTGCGGGGGATGAACTCCGCGCCGATCGTCGGCACCAGCGCAGCGGCCGCGATCAACAAGAGCGACGACGCACCGATGACCAGCCACCGATGGTTCATCGCCTGGGTCAGCAGTCGTTCGTACCAGCCGACCCGCAGCCGCCCTCGCCGGAAGGCGTCCGATTCGTGCGCAAACAACCGGGCGGCCGCAGCCGGGATGAACAGAAACGCCACCAGCAGCGACGACAACAGGGCGTAGGCGACGACCCACGCCTGTTCCTTGAACAATTCCGCGGCAACCCCCCGGACATAGACGATCGGCAAGAAGACGACGATGGTGGTGAGCGTCGCCGCCACGATGGCAACCCCCACTTCCGCCGTCCCCTGTACGGAGGCCTGTTCTGCATCCGCGCCGAGCTGCCGGCGCCGGAAGATGTTTTCGATCACGACGATGGCATTGTCGACGAGCATGCCCGCACCCAGGGCCAGGCCGCCGAGCGTCATGATGTTCAACGTCATGCCCTGAAAATACATGAGCGTAAAGGCGGCCATGATCGACAGCGGGATGGCCAGGCTGACGACGAGCGTGGCGCCGATGTTTCGCAGGAACGCAAACAGCACCAACACCGCTAAAAGGCTGCCGAGCAGCGCGGTGAATTCCACTTCGCCGACCGCGTTGCTGATGAACGCGCCCTGATTGTAGATCAGCGTGAACGAAAGCATCGGCAGGTCGTTCTGCATCCGGGTGAGCGTCTCGCGTACCTGATCGGCGACACGGACGGTGTTGTCCTCCGCCTCTTTGTACACGTAGATGCCGATGCACTCCCGGCCGTTGAGCCGCACTAAGTTCGAGCGCTCCTCGGGCGCATAGAACACCCGGCTGACCTCCGTCAGGTAGATGGGCGCTTTCTCCGGCTCGAACACGCGGCCTTCCTCCCGCGCTCCCGCGCTCAGGCTGTCGCTTCTCCCGCCGGCCGACCGGTATCCGACGATCGTCGCGCCGATATCCGGGAGGCTGGTATACCGGCCGATGCCTTTAATCGTATACGCCGTATTCTTATGTTCGAGCGTGCCGCCCGAGGCGTTGGCGTTGGATTGCCGGAGCGCGTTCGTCACGTCGGCGGGGTTCAGGCTGTAGGCCGCCAGCCGATACTCGTCCAGTTCGACCCGCACCTCGCGCGTGAGGCCGCCGTAGACCTGAACCCGCGCGACGCCGTCGAGCCGTTCCAGGTTGAGCTTAACCACGTTTTCCGCCACGCGCCGGAGTTCGTCGAGATCCTGGCTGTCCCGGCTGGACAACGCGTAGATCATGATGGCCTCCGCCTGCGGATCATACCGCGCGATCGTGACCTGGTCGACATCCTGGCGGGATTCGTAGCGCGCGACTTTCTTCTGCACGTCCAGCAGCGCGAAGTCCATGTCCGCTCCCCATGCGAAGGCGACCGTGAGTTGAACGCGGCCAAGCGTGCAGACCGTCCGGACATCCACCACCCGGCTGACGGAGCGCAACTCCCCTTCCAGTTGCCGGGCGAATCGTTCTTCCATCTCCTGAGGAGAACGCTCTCCGGCCCGGAGATCGACCACGATGCGGGGATTGTAGATGGACGGCAGCAGGTCCGTGCCCAGACGGTTCAGGGAGATCGCGCCGAGGATACTGATCCCCAGCATGATCATGACGACCGTGACCGGATGCCGGACGGAAAAGTGCGGAAGCATAACCTCACCTCTACCCCCCGGCCCCTTCCCTTCTCCGCTTGCGGAGAGGAGAAGGGGTGAGGTGCTACTGCAAAATCCTGACTTTCGCCTTGTCCCGGAGTGTCTCCTGGCCTTTCACCACTAAGCGTTCGCTCTCGTTCAGCCCCGACACGATCTCGACGGTGTCCCCGGTCTCGATCCCCGTCGTCACCTCTCGCATCTCCGCGCTTGCCCCCTCGACGACGAAGACCACCGGGGTATTGTTGCGCACCTGCAACCCGGTTTTTGGGATGACGATCGCCTGTGTATGGTACTCCTGGACGATATCCGTCTTGACGAACATGCCGGGACGCAGAAGGCGGTTCGGGTTGGGCGCTTCGACCGTGACGGTAAAGGTGCGCGTCTGCGGGTCGATCGTCGGGTCGATCGTCTTGATACGCCCCTTGAAGACTTCGTCCGGAAGCGCATAATTGCGGATCAGCACCTCTTGACCGGGACGTACCCGTCCTGCATCCGTGTTCGGCAATTTCACCGGAATCAGCACGGACGAATAATCCTTGACTGAGCAGACCTGAAAACGGGCGGGCACGCGCGTGCCGTCGACGACCGTCTGAAGACTGGCCACGGTCCCGGAGATGGGCGCGACGATCCGGACCTTCCGGGTCTTCAGCATGGCCGTCTCGTAGTTGAGCCGCGCATCCAGCGCGGTTCGCCGCGCGATTTCCAGTTCCTTCTCCGTCACCCCCCCTTCCTTGAACAGCGCCTCCTGCTTCGTCAGCTCCCGCTGCGCATTCTCCATCGCCATCTTCTGCGACTCCACCCGGACATCCAGCAGGTATTCCGGGTTGTCGATCTCGGCCAGCAACTGCCCGGCGCGTACCGTCTGTCCCGCCGCCAGCGAGCGGACGAGGTGGAGAACCCCCTCCACTTCCGTCGTCACGTTCTCTTCCTGTTGTGCCTGGACGGTGCCGGTCGCGGCGATGTACGCGGCGATGTCCCCTCGTTGCACCGCCTCCACGTTGACCGGGATGGTCAATTCGGCGACCTGGTCGTCGTCGCGCCCCCCGCAGGCGGCGGTGAGGAGCAGCAACAACAACATCAGTGACAGGTTTCGGTCTGTCATGCGTTATCCGGTCTCCTTCACCTCAAGCCGTACCGGCTGATTGCGTTCAAAATCCCACAACGTCTTCCGACGAAGGTCGGCGAGGGCCTGCTGATAGTCGATGATGGCGTCGAGCGAATTTCTCCGCGCCTGCGCCAGGCGGTTCTGTTCCAGGGTCAGGTCCTGGGTATTCAGTTCGCCGTTCTGGAATTTCAAGAAACTGATGCGATAACTCTTCTCCGCCAGTTCCTGACTGCGGCGCGTGATTTCAACCCGTTGCTGCGCGGAAGAGAAATTCCGGACCGCCGCGCGAATCTCCTGCTTGATGGTATTGACGCGGTGTTGACGCGTCAGACGATCGTTCTCTAAGTTCGCGCGGGCGGCCTGGACCGAATAGGTGTTCTGCGACCAGTCCCAGAGCGGGACGCTCACCGAGAGCTGCACGCGACGGTCGTTGTTGAAATCGCTGACGATATCCTGAAACCGGTCGCGCCGGTTGAAGAGACCATAGCTCAGAAAGAGTTCTCCGGTGATCTCCCGCTGCGCGTCGATCTCGGTGACGTTGATTTCGCCGAGTTGGATGGTGATGTCGTCGGTGCGAAGCTCGGTGCGGCGTTGCAGGGCATGACCGATCGCGGCTTCCACGGAAACCGTCACCGGGCGGTACGTCAGGCCGGTCGTGACTTCAACGGACGTTTCAAGCGGAACGCCGATGAGCACCTTGAACGCGTCTTCATTCTGCCGGAGCGAGGCTTCGCTGTTGGCGGCAGTATTCCGCGCATTGGCCAGATCCACCTCCAGACGAAGGACATCCACCTCCGCCAGCAGGCCCGCTTCTTGCTTCAGCCGGGCGACGCGATACGACTCTTCCGCCCGTGCCACTTCCTGCTGATCGAGCAGGAGCTGCTGCTGTGCCCGGTAGAAATCGTAAAAACGGGAGGTGACGTTGAACACCAGGTCAAGTTGATTGCGGGTGTAGGTTTGCAACGTGCTCTCCAGGTTCAGTTCCGCCTTGCGAAGGCCGGTCTTGAGGCGGTTGTACGTAAACAATGGCTGTCGGAACTGAAGCCGCACCTGCGTCCCGTATTGCGACGGGTTGGAAGACCCGCCGGGACCGGTCCGCACGTCGAACTGCTGAAATCGCTGAAGCGAGCCGATGAGCGAGAACAGACCGTTGGTCGCGCCGATCGGTTGATTGGCGAAGACGTCCGTCTGCACATCCATGAATTGCTGGCGATCAAACGCGAACGTGCCGCCGGGCAGCGGCGTACGCCGTTCGTTCTGCTCGAAGTTGGGCAGACTGGTGAGCTGCAATTCGCCGTTGCTCTTGAACCCGGCTTCCGCGGCCTTCAGGTTCATGCGCGAACCCATCAGCGACTGTTCGAGCCGTTTCACGTCGAAGCTCTGCGTCAGGGCGATGTCGAGGCTCTGCTCCAGCGTCAACTTCACGATTGCCTGGGCGTAGGCCGGCCCGGAGAGCAGCAACATGACGACGACCATCGCTAAAACGCGTATGACGGTGAGATACAATCGACAATCGGCAATCGACAATCGGCAATTGGCCTTACGTTTCCATCTACGCATAGGCTTTTATTCCCCTTTCACGTACGTCCATCTCAACGCATCTGCCAGAATATAGCCCTTGCCTTTATCCGACAGTTCGACGACGGCAGGCCGGTCACGGTCGAACGCGTAGCGTCCTATCGGCCACCATTCGCTCTTGGTGCCCTGTGGATGAATCGTGGCTTCATGCACGCCGTCCGCCGCTTCAATCATCAGATGATACCGGCGTTGCATGGGTTGTCTGGACGGCATGTGCAGGCTGATTTCGTAGAGTCCCGTGCGCGGAACCCGTGTTTCCCACCGGGCCGGGTATTCCCCGTCGCTTGCCCATCGGTACCTGAACCCGAAGATATACCGGCCGTACGCCTCCGGCGCGGTCACCTGACGCCAGCTCATGATGTGCGCAGGGGGACGGAGGTATCTGGTCTCCGCAGTCTGAGGAAAGAAAAAACCGGCGTCCTGATCATCCACGACGAAGTCGAGCGAATCCCGGATCGAGGCCACCGTGAAGACCGTGTCGACCGGAACTCCTCTGTGAAGCCGCTGTCCTACGGTGACAGGCTTCATGATCAGCCCGCGGTTGCGCGCGAAAAAGGGGATGACCTGCACGTGTTCGGGCAGGTCGGTCGTGATGACATGCAGTTCTTTTTCCTGAAAGCTGCTCAACGCCAGAGACCGGCTGATGCGGTCCCGGCGGGTTTTGAACACCACCCGTACGAACCCGTCCCCCTCCTCGCCGTTCTGCACACGTACCTTGACCTGATAGGCGATCTGCATCCGCCCCGTGTCCCATTTCTCCGCCTCCGCGCGGACGATGCGGTACCCCGGGAACGCGGTGCCGTGCAACCAACGCGCCGCGAACGATGCGACATCGACGGTGTTGTAGGTTTGCAGGGTATGCAAAAAATCGTCCAGACCGATGCGTTGATACGGACGTTCCGTGATGAGAGAGGCCAGGCCGGTGTGATACGCCCGCTCGCCGACCCGGTCCTGAAGCATGTCGAACACCGGGGAGGCTTTCACATCCACCATCGCCCGGTATTGCGTGCCGTCGCCGTGCGGCCGCACATCGGCGAGCGGGATGCGCTGGAGGACGGTCAACACCGAGTCGAGCTTCGTGTTGTACCGGCGGTCGAATGCCCATTCGGCATCTCCGTCGTTGCGCCGCAGCCGGTCGTAGGTGCTGAGCGCGACGTCTCGTCGGTCCGGGAAGAATGTATCCTGTATCCGTCTCTCCACCGCCTCCTGGAACTGGAGCTCCAGTCCACGGCTCAGGACCGGATGCGCCAGATCGACGCGAAAATGGTAATAATTCCGCACGGGAGAATACAGGCTGCTGTCGCGCTGGAGCCGGTCCGGCATGAAGACGCCGAGGACGGTACGGACGAACACCTCGCGCTTGATCCGCCACGGTGTGTCGTCCCGGCCGTTTCTCCGGGCGTTTTCGGTAAACCGTTCGACGGTTTTTTTGAACCGTTTTTCCGCGAAACGCAGCTCATCGATCATGATGACGCCCGGCTGGAGTAGGACGTTGTCCACCCCGTGACGCGTGGTATAGACCTGCATCTGAAGCGGCACTTCGACCAGCGAGAGGCGAGGATACGGATACCGCGTGCCGGTCGCGGTTTCATACAGCTCGAACAGCCGCTCCACCGTCTGAAAGCAGGTATCCGCGACGTCCGAGAACACTTCGTGGTTCAGCAGATGCCCTTTGTAGAAGAAAACCTCCACCTCAGTCTGCGGAAACCGTCTGGCAAGCCTGATATACGGGCCGGCGTTGAGCGAGAACGCCGGGGTCGGCGTGTCCACATCGAACACGGCATGGCGTTGTCCGTCTGCGATCCATTCTGTGCGTCGCATCCCCTGGGTGACGACCTGGACATCGTCGGGCGCATGGATGCGGAACGTCGCCGTGGCGAAGTTGGCTGGTCTCGGCGCCTCGTAGGGATGGCCCGCCGCCGCGCCGGGCGTCGGATACCAGCCGCTCTGCGCCGGCAGGACGACGACGCGACCGTCGATCCAGGCAGCAATATTCCCCTTGATCCAGGGACCGTTGCCGGATTTCGGGATCACCCCCTTGTCATCCGGCAGCCGTTCCATCATGAACGCGTCGGCATCAACACGTCCCGCATAGGAGAGTGTCAGGGTATCGACCGCGCCCGGCGCCATCGGTCGATCCGCCAGGATGACGGCGACCAGATGATGCGCCTGGTGGACGGTGACGCGTCCGGCGCCGCTCCATCGGCATTCCCGGACCGCCAGCGCGCCGTTCAGCGCGAACAGTAAGGTGTCCACGGGCTGCGGATGGGGATTGTACACCGCCAGGCGAACGGTCACTCGCAACGGTTCGGCGCTCTTCTGCATCGTGATGTCGAAATCGTAGTGCTTGATCTGAACACGCGGGGTATCGCGCCATTGCGATTGGTAGGTGAGATCGGCCTCATGAACGGCGGTCCGGGCCGTATGACGCGACCAGACGGACGCGGCGATGATGATCGCCGCCGCCAGGCTGATCACCCCCGTCGCCTGGGTCATGCGCTGCGACCCTGTCGATTGACGAAGCCGGGGATACAGAAGAATCGTCCCGCAGACCAGAGCGCACGCCAGCAGGACGAAGAAGGCGCGCTGCCAGAGCAGGGTGTTGATCTCTCCGAACCCGATCAGATCGCTGTAAAACAGCGGCGCCATGAAGCATCCGTAATCCAGAAACCCCTTGTACTGATGACGAACGGAGAAGAGAATGACGCCCACGTAGCCCACCGGCAGCAGAATAGCGAGCGCCTGCAGACGCAACAGGCTGATCAGAAAAAATACGAGCGCGGCCATGAACAGGATGGAAGGCACCGTGACCATGCCGAAATACTGGATGGCCGGCAGCAGGTTGAAATTGGCGCCGAGGAAGATGACTTTGAATACGCGTCCTATCGCGGAGATGCCAATAAACGCCAGGTTCAGCACCACCAGCGCGCCGACGATGCCAAGGTATTTGCCGGTGACCCAGTTGGCGGTCGTCATCGGACGCGACAGCATGACCTGATCAAGACGCGCCTGCTGCTCCGCTTTCCTGAAATCCCCCGCTACGAAGATGATGATGATCGTCTGCACGTAGCTGAAGAAGTAGAGCGCAATCCAGGCGTCGGTTCCCTCGAGCAAGAATTCTCCATCCGGGTTGCCATCCACGATCGACGCGATGGTGGTGCCCAGCACAGCGACGAAAGTAAAAAAGCCGCCTATGGCGGCCAGGACCCAGAACTTCGGCGTCCGGTACAGCATCATGCGCTCAGAGGCGGCGATGGTCAGGATGTATCGAAGAGATCTCAGCATGCTATAAGGTTGAGGTTGATGAATGGCACGGCTGTAGGGGCGCAGCATTCTGCGCCCCTACTTTCCGTCTACGCGCTACAGTGCTTCCTGGGTCATATACATGTAGGCATCCTCCAGGTTCGGCGTTTCCGGCCACATGGCGAGACCGGGAACCGGGTCCCCCACCGCCCGTACGATGCGTCGCCTCTCCTGCACGATGCACGAGATGATCTGCATCCGTGCGGCCACCGCCGAGAATTCATCCTCCGTACAGGCGGTCGACCAGACATGACCGCGTGTCTGATCGAGCAGGCGCGCCGGATCGCCATGGAACACCACCTGACCGTGCGACAGCAGCGCCAGGTCTTCACAGGTGCTCGAGATGTCTCCCACGATATGCGTGCTCAGGATGATCGCCTTGTTCCGACTGATGTTCGCTAACAGATTTCGAAACCGGATACGTTCTTCCGGGTCGAGTCCGACCGTGGGCTCGTCGACGATCAACAGCTTCGGGTCGCCGATCACCGCCTGGGCGATGCCGAGACGTCGCACCATCCCCCCCGAATACGTCCTCACTTTTCGATCCCCCACTTCGGCAAGACCGACCCGTTCCAGCGCCTCCTGCACCGCCGCCCGCCGCCGCTTTCGGGGGATGTCGTTCAGGGCGGCTATATACGCGAGGAATTCCGTCCCGGACAGTTGCGGGTACACCCCGAAAAACTGCGGCAGATACCCTAACGTCTGCCGGACGGCGGCACGCTGCGTGTTGATGTCCGTTCCGTTCACCAGCACCTGTCCGGCCGATGGCGTCTCCAGCGTCGCCAGAATCTTCATCAACGTGGTCTTGCCCGCGCCGTTCGGACCCAGCAGACCGAACATCCCGGTTCCGATATCGAGACTGACGTCACGCAGCGCGTGCAGAGTCTTCCCGTAGGTCTTCCAGAGATGCCGGACGGTGATCCGCATACCGGTTAGACTGAACTGCGGGGGAAATGGTTTCAACGCCTGGCGTGCAATCGTTTCAGTTTGAAGGCGCTCTGCTATGCCTGTCGGATCGTGACGAGAAGCGGGCTCATCGGCGGAATGGTCAGATGAAGCTGGAGCTGTGACCCAGCCTGCCGCCATTCTGCCCCATCGATGAGGAGTGTCCTTCGGGGATCGATGCCAATCTGTCGCAGGTCGAGGGTCACCGCCTTCTCAAGGGGGTCGTGATCAAGGTTAAACGCGTTCAAGACGGCCCGTCCCGTCCCCGGCAGATAGTGGAGGTGGGTGAGCTCATCCACGCCCTCGAATGTTCCCCGTGTGTACAAGTCTTTCAACGTCAGGTAGACGGCCATCGCCTGCTTGTACGCCTGGTATCGTGTCTCGTTCTCCTGTGGTGAGTTGAGCCCCTTCTTCCCGCCGAGGCCGAGATGACGCACGGTCGAGGCATACCACCAGAACGAGAGGCAATGATCGTTATCGCCTTCCATCGTGAGATGGTCGTAGAGCGGGATATCATAGGCTAAGTTGTAGTAATACAGGCATCGGGCTTTGCCTGAGGTGAGGTCTTCGATCGGGTTCCACATGAACTCGAAGCCCCAGTTTTCATCGTAGGCGTGGGGGAGGCCATGCTGGTAGTACGTGGGAACATAGCGGATATACCAGGCCCAGATGGGGTCGTGCGCTTCGATGAGGACGTCGGGATGGCGTTTGTGGATCTCTTCGATCAACCAGTAGACGGATCGTGCATGCTCATCGGGCGTCGACGGGACGGCATGGCCGTGCGCCTCGTTGTAGCAGGGCCCCCGCCATTCAAACTCGTCGAACAGGATGAATTTGATCCCGCCCTCGACGATTGCGAGGAGTCTCTTGAGCTTCTCCTGTTTCCACGGCTCATACTCGGTGCAGACTTCCCAGATCACTCTCGTGCGCCCGGCGTAGACCTCGGAGTAGGGCACATACTCTTCTTGCTGCTCCGTTTTCTGGATGTACCATGCCGGCGGGAATTCGTTCCGGTACACCCGTCCGATCGTCCTGAAGGCGACCGTGAGACCAAACTTCTCTTTCACGTCCTCCACAAAATCGCTCACCCGGCCCAGCCGTTCCTCGTCCCAGAGGGTCGTCCCTTCACACACCTCCCACCCCGGGTCGAGGTACAACTGCTCACACCCTAATTCCGCCGCTTTCTGACACTCGTAGAACAACACGTCCCTGGTATAGTGTGTGAACAGTTGTTCCCGGTCGGAGTGATACCATCCCACGTCGAAGAGCTCATTCCAGTGTACGGGAGGGTTGTAGTTCGGGGGAAGGCCGTGTCCGTGTTCGTTCATGAATGCTTTAAACACCCGGTAGCCTTCCCGCCATCCCCCTGTCAGGAGGATGTATCGCGTCGTGCCGAACTGGATCGTACAGCCGGGTTCCAGCGTCCGGGCCGCAGTGGGTTCTCCGTACAGGCAGAGGCCGACGCCACCGAAGGTGAGACACTCCTCTTCGTCCACATCCACCATAGAATACTCGATCATTTCCTGATTGTATTTGATGACTAACAGTCCTTCCGATTCATCCGTCCAGACCCACCCCTCGGATCGCCCCTTATCGGCTCCCCATCGTTTCAGAGAGGCAATCCAGGGAGGAATCCAGTCGGAGTCCTGAATCTGTCGCTTCAGCAGGTCATCCACGTCGTAATCGTGCACTTTCCCGTCAACCTGGATGCGGTACGGGACGGCCACGAGATGGAATCCCGCTGAGAGGTCCGTCAGGCGCTTCCTGAAGGCACAGACGATGTCGTCGATCTGGATCGTCCGCTCCGTCGCGTTGGTGAGGGTGATCGTCTCCTCCAGGTAGGGCTGATGGGGAGGCGCCGAGAACACGTGCTCGACCCGTATGCCGCCGGGCGTGACGCCGTGTAGGACGAGCCGTTCTGTGCCGTCTGCCCCTCGTGCTCGATGGTGGGCGGTATAGGTGAGGCCGGATGTGTCCCCGGCCCCGTTCACCGCGATCCGGTACTGATACTCCATGTCGGCATAGCGACGGCCTGACCGTGTATTGATCAGGCTGTGGGGCACGATCCGGTCATCGAGACGGACGTGTACCTCAAGACTGGCATTGCCTAATCTTTCCTCTGTCTCGACCATAGACTTCCCTCGAGGTTTTCATTCCGCAATCTATCGTCCCGCCAGCCATCCGATCAGCCCACCGAAACACGCCCGGTGGTACTGGCCCCAGCCGTCCCACACCGCGTTGCGATACCCCAGTCCCCACGCCGGACGGCTCGCCATCGCGGCGACTCGACCGTCGCCCGCGTGTGCGACCGCCACGGCAGGATGACGGTCGGGAGAGGTGAACCGGAGGGTCACGATCGCGCCCGGCCGGGCTGCCGACGGGACCCACCAGCCGATCCTGACGTTGGTATCGGGATGCAGCATCAGCCGGTCGGCGGTCACATGGGGCTGTCCGGCATGGAGGCTCAGGACAGGCTCTACCCGTTGGAGGGTGCCGTCCTGGATGGGTTGCAACGGAACCAGATCGCCCAATGCCTGTGCCAGCGTCCCGAACGGGGCGCAGAGCAACAGCCCGCCGCCCGCTTCGACCCAGCACCGGAGGTCGTCACTGCGGTCGTGCGGCCAGGCGTTCCCGACAACACAGATGACCCGATAGTCCGAGAGGATGGGGGGCGCCTGAACCCCAGGACCTGACCATGTGACGGTGAACCCGCACTGGACGCCGTGATCGGACAGATAGCGCCCGTCCGCTTCCGCATGATCGAGCGCCGGATCGACGGCGACGTAGACCGTGATGCCCGTCCCGTCAAACGGCAAGTCGGCGGTCGGTCGCCGGGACGCGACCGGCACGGTCTCCGTGGTATGGAGGATGACTCGCCCCTGTTCCTCGTACACCGCGTCTAAGGCGACATAGTCCCCGGTCGCCGGGAGCGTCAGCGTGACCAACAACGGTTCACCGGGCCGTAAGACACCTCTGTTCTCCGCAGCCTGGTGCGCCTGTCCTCCCTGATCGAAGAGATGGACACGCACCCGTCCCCGTCGCCGGCTTGCCGCATGAACGCCGACGAGAACCTCATGGCCGTCCTCCGGGCGATGAACCGTCAGACCGCAGTCTTCCCCTGCCGTGACGAAATGTTTCCCCCCGACGCCTAACGTCACATCGAACCCCCAGACGGCGGTCTCGCCAGGCGGCACCTCCACGTGATTGATCGCTTGCGGGGTAAACGCTCTCCATCCGTGCCAGAACAGACCGCGATACGGGTCGAACCGGCCGCGCAGAAGATAGAACTCGTCCCCATCGCCAGGGCCGAGGGCATACCACCAGCCGGGGCCGTCCAGGTCCCAGACGATCCGGTCGACCACCATCTCTGTCGAGTCAGCGGTGGCACAGATCGGACTCGGTTCTTTCAGGATCGACCGAAGGCGAGTCGTCCCGTAGCTGATCCATGCGCGTTTGGGCGCGACCAGCCAGGACGAGTGGGGGGGCGTCCCGCTGACATGGAACGAATGGATATCCCAGTCTGAGGCGATCGTCTGGTTCCCGGTATTCTGCCAGACGACGTCCATCGCAAACCAGGCCGCATCCGGTCTGAACCGGTAGCGTTTGTCGTACACGAAGCTGTAGCCGCCTAAATCATTGGCCTCTTGACGAAAGACGACGACCGTTTCCGCGGCCTGTTGTTCGGTAAACCATCGCCACGGCAACGGGTCGAGCCGGGTCTGATCCCCCTGCTTCGTGAACACACCGACCCCCATCTTGAGCCAGCGTGTTGTTCCGTCGTGCGAGTCGATCGGAAACGCGGCGAACAACTCATCGGGGAGACCGAACGGACGATTGTCTTCCGGGTCGATCATCGTGATCATGAAATACTCGCGACCGGTTGGTTGATAGATCAGTGACTGCAGCCGGCCGCCCCATGACCACCGCCGTCCGTACGTGACTTCGCCTAAGTGTTCCGGGATGCGGATAACAGCCCGCACCCAGGGGTTGGTGACGATCACCTCACGGTCGCCGTCCTGATCGATGTCGATGAAGTCGACCTGTACGCGTGCTCTGTTACGGGGTGACACCGCTTCGCCTCCCGTTGTCCAGCCTCAGCACCACCGGATAGTCTTTGATGAGCATGCCCGTCAGCGTCGTGTCCGCGCCTTGGATCGAGACCTCCAGCTCCTGCTCAACGCCGTTCAGCGTATCGATCCCGGCGGCGCGTTCGCACTGGAGACCGGGAAGCACGACATCCGCGCGAATGTCGGGGAACTGGTCACCGCCCGTCCCCGCCGCCCACAGCGCCACGAGCAGCGTCCCGTCGGGCAGAGTAAAGGAGAACACGTCGACCTCTTTCTCGGTGTGACGCACCTCGACGGCCAGGTCGGTCGGGGCTGCCTCTTCAAACACCGTGGAGAGGGTGCGCAGCACGTAATACGCCGGTTGGGGTTGCATCGGGTTGAGCGGATCGGCGGAGAACGTGTTGCGGAACAGACCCACATCCCAGTCGATAAGCTGATCCTGCCACGTCTCATTCCAGAACGCGGGCATGTCGAGCCAGGCATGGGTGATCATCAATCGAGCGAGATACTTGGCTTTCAGGAGTTCAGAGACGACCAGCGGGCGCCGCTCCTCGGGAATCGCCTGGGGATACGGGGCGGACCAGGTCAGTTCGGTCCCCATGCAGGTTCCCTGGAATCCGTGGGCGCGGGCCCGCTGTTTCAGGGCCTGGACATCGGCGACATACCGGCGATACGCCGGCGTTTCTGGATCGGCCTGGTAGAACGGGTGCCAGGCCAGGACATCGACCAGCGGCCCTATGCCTTCCTCCAGGCAGGTGTCGAAAAACACCTGGGCGAGCTGGCCGGGCGACCCCAACACGATCTTCGCCGTCGGGTGCTCCGACCGGATGATCGGGACGACTTCCCGGACCAACTGGCAGTACTCCCGGTACCCATCGGCCAGCGGTCGGTCGGGCCGATAGGCGTACGAATCGGTCTCGTTGTAGAGTTCATAATACGTGATGCGATCCCGGAAGTGCCGCACCATGAAGCGGACGTAATTCTTGTACCCCTCCAGCAGCTCCGGACTCTCGGTCGGTGCGTGCGGGAGCGAATCATGAAATTCCCACATCGTCTTCGGCCTCTTTCGCGGAAAGTCGGGCGCGTACAGCCGGTTCGTGTACGCCAGGCACAGCACAATCTCGACGCCGTTCGAGATCGTCTCAGTGACACACTCATCCGCACGGGGATCGATCACATACTTCCCCTTTTCCCGTTCCACATGATGCCAGTTGAGGACATCATCCCAGTAGCCAATCCTCACCCACTTCAGACCCAGATCGTAATGCACCGCCCACAGATTTTCGTGGAGGAGCCGCTCGTCCCCGTAGCCATAATTCGTCGAGGAGACGGTGACCCCAGCGCCTCGTGACGCGAGCGCGACGTTCTCCCCCTGGTCATCGATGACCTGAACCTCGGCTAAGGAAAAGCACCGGTTAAAATGATCCACGCGCTGGGGAAAGCGCTTGCCGATGATCCACACCTGCTTGACCGGCCGTGGGGTGAAGGCAAACGCCTGCGGCGTGGGCGTGGCGGGCGGGACCGCGTGGAGGTTCTCGTAGACGGTCTCCCAGTGCCAGGCATCCTGGCTCACGTTGATGGTCAACTCTTCTGGCCAGCCTACGTTGTCGTTGCGCGGCACGAGGACAACCGCGTTGGCCCTGGTTTCGCAGGCCAGGTCGATTCTGATCCACACCGGTTCCACATCCGGTTGAATCTGCCCCCGACTGCACCAGTAGGTCTCCGGGTCGCCATCGATGAGATGGATGCTCAAAAAGGGCTGCTCATCCATCAGAGGGCTCCGGGGCATCCGGGGCGGCGTGGCGCCCATCTTGTTTTCTCGAATCTCCCACGATTTTTTGGGATGGATCTTTGTCTTCGGCCTGGTATTGCCGTCCTGAAACTGCACGCCCGGCTGGAAATCCGGGCTGACGCCGTAGATGAAGGTGTCCCCAAACCCATAGACGGGCGCCCCGTGGCACTCCGCTCTGACCGGCTGTGATCGTGAAAAGACTGTGGGATCCATCGTGCTCTCCTTGCGCGGGCGTTAGGCCCCGCCCCCTATGCCATACCGGCTCGCCAGCACCACTTTGCGACCGACCAGCAGCAGGGACATCGGGAGCGTCGCCGGCACCGATGCCGCGTAGTCTTCCTCTTCTTTCCCTTCGCCGTACTCGTCCACCTTGATCAAGGCGCAGCCCGCATCCAGAACCGCTTGAATGTGATCGGCGACCGTCCAGTGGAACTCGATCTGAGGCCACCCTTCGTCCGTCCGGTACTCGTACGGTCCGCGGTCGAAGTACCGGTGGCGTGGGGTCGGGCCGTCGCTCTCATGCCACATCCGACGGATCGGATGGTACTCGTTGACGATGAACAGTCCTCGCGGTCTCAACACGCGCACCGCCTCGCCGTAGTACTTCCGGAGGTCGGCGATCCAGACCGACACGTGGCCGCCCGTGTAGACCACCTCGAAGCGGACCGCCGGCACGCTCGCTAAGTCGGTCACATCGGCTCTCAGGAACGAGATGTCCAACCCAAGGATACCGGCGCGTTCCCGTGCGACCTCCAACTGCCGCTCCGAGATGTCCACCGAGGTGACCTTCGCTCCCATTCCGGCCAGCGCGAACACGACCTCATTGTCGCCGCTGCCCAGGACACAGACCTCCTGGCCCCGGACCTCACTCAGGAAGCTCAGTTCCCCGGGAGACAGCACGAGCGTGGGGTCGCGGTGGCACTTCCGCCACGTACCCCGCTGGTCGGCCTTCCGGCGCCACCAGTCCGCCCATTCATTCCAGCAGGCTCGGTTCGATTCGTGCAGCTCGTTCATGGCTGGCATCCAACTCCTGGCTGAGTGTCCCAGCGCCGCAGTTCCCAGGCCCGCTGGAAGCGATGCGATGTTCCCGCCGTTGCCCTTCTTTCAACAGCAACATACAACGGAGGAGCAGGATCGGGTGATCGTGGGTGTGGTGGAAGCGGCGTATGGCCGTATTCCGGTCTGCGTGGGGACCAGCCATGCGGGTACGGACGGCTGCGTGGTCTACAGCCGACGGGCCGCAGAGCTTGGCGCTTCCGCCCTGATGGTGGCGCCGCCTAAGCTGGCGAGAGGCACGGATGAGGCTCTTCGCGCCCACTACCTGAAAGTGACGGAAGCCGTGGATCTACCGATTGTCGTGCAGGATCATCCGGCCAGTTCAGGGGTCTTCATGAATGGCTGTGTTCTTGTCTGTATTGTCTTTCCCGAACCCCGTACCCCTAACCCCGAATCCCGATACTCTTCTCGACCGCCAGCAGAGGCGAGGCGGCATCACGATGGCGGAGCGCCTCGTTCATGCTGCCCGTCCGGTACCCCTGCAAATCCAGTGTCACGTACGTGTAGCCGAGTTGTTTCAGGTGGGCGACGATCTCGTCGTGATGGTCGAGAATCGTCGAAAAACTCTCCCGATCCACCTCGATGCGGGCTAAATCCTTATGGTGCCGGACCCGGAACTGTTTCGGCCCGAATTGCCGGATGAACGCCTCCGCCAGGCCGACTTGATGTAACCCGTCGATCGTAACCTGATCCCCATACGGGAACCGGGACGAGAGACAGGCAAACGACGGCTTCTCGGCGGTCGGGAGGCCAAGCCGCCTGGAGAGCTCCCGGATGTCCGCTTTCGTCAGGCCGGCGTCTTTCAGCGGGCTGCGAATCTGATGCTCGCGGACCGCCTGCATGCCCGGACGGTAATCCTGGGTATCGTCCAGGTTGCTCCCCTCACAGATGGACGCGATCCCTTCCTCCGCCGCCACCTGCTCCAGTTTGGTGTACAGTTCGCTCTTGCAATAGTAGCACCGGCGCGGGTTATTCTCTAAGTACTGCGCGTTGTGAACCTCTTCGGTCTGGATCAACCGGTGGCGGACGCCGATCCACTGCGCTAACGTCCGCGCTTCGTCCCGCTGGTCTTCCGGGAGGGATTCCGACACGCCCGTGACGCCGAGCGCCCGGTCACCCAAGACGTCCGCGCACACCTTCAGCAACAGGGTGCTGTCCACCCCGGCGGAAAAGGCCACCAGCACACTCCCCATCGCGCGAATGTCGTCCTGGAGCCGCTGGTATTTGACGTCCAGGTCGGTCGTAGTCACGTCGGCCATCGCTGTCTCTCCTTCCGTTGGTCGGTCACACCGTCGTTCACTGTCTTTTAAATATAGACAGATCGACCCGCCCATGTCAACCGGATTCAATCAGTCACTCAGGACTGAAACTCCTCCGGCGAGCGACCGACTTCCAGGATGCTGCACGCGAGGATAGGTTGAAGACCCAGCGCCTCCGCCCGGGCGATCAACGCCTCGCTCTCGGCGCCCGGGTTCAAGAAGAGTTCCCTCGTCCCCTTGCGAGCGATCTCGTCGATCACCGCCAGGCCCTTGTCCGGTGGCAGGTACACGCTGACCCGGTCGAGCGCCTCGGGCACGTCCAGGACGGAACGGGAGACGCCCAGTCCCTCGATGACCGATTCGTGCAGGTTGATCGGGTAGACGGTATACCCTTCGGCCAGATAGGCGCGGACCGCCTTGTTCCCGTATTTCCGGCGGTCATTCGACGCGCCGAGGATGGCCACGGTCTTGCGTGCCACACCTGTTCTTCCTTGAAGAGCCTGCTCTCACCACAAAGGCACAAAGGACACAAAGCAAAATGATGGTTCTGTCAAAGTGTTCGAAGAACCGATTTTCTTTGTGTCCTTCGTGTCTTTGTGGTGAACACGATGTTACGGCATCCCGTAATACTCCCGGATAGATTCAACCAGCGCCGGGTGCGGGTTGGCCTGGAGCCGTTTCGACTTAATCAGGTCGTACGCATCCTCGAACGAGAACCCGCACTCGTACAGGTAACACATCGCGATCGAGGGCGACCGGGAAATGCCCGCCATGCAGTGAACCAGAATCCGGCGTTCTCGGATGGCCTGTCGCAGCCAGTTGATGGACAGCCGGATGTGGTCCGGCTTCAGCGGCACGCCGTCTTCCATGGGCACTTTGAGCCGGAGAATGCGCGGCGGCAGCGAGTAGGCCGTCTCGATCGTCAAATCGAGGACGCCCGTGATGTCGTGAGATTCCAGTAACCCCAGGTTGACCGCGTCGTCGTACGTCCCGATCGCCAGCCGGTCGAGGATGAAATTCATCAGACCCGCCTATCGAAAAGCAAGGACGAAGGACGAAAAACCTCCCTGATTGTTTCGTCCTTTATCCTTCATCCTTCGTCCTTGCCTGATCTGTTTTCCCTTGACAAAGTCCCGCCCGGACGCATTATGTTGGAGAACGTTTTAAAAACATTACAAAATACATCATCGTACGCTGAAATTCAACGATTTTTTCAACGCGGCATGGATCGACCATTTCAAAGCAGGTGTGTGACGGCACAGGAAAGGGTACAAGGTCGTATGGAGCGAATGAATCATCAGCAGGCCGGCGTCGAACAGTCCGGGACCGAGACTCAGCAGTCGTCCGTCCCGCCCCCGACCCGCATCTTCAGCGGGATTCAGCCGACCGGGGAGATCCATATCGGTAATTATCTCGGCGCGATCAGCAACTGGGTGGCGTTGATTCCGCAGTATGATTCGATCTTTTCGATCGTAGATTATCACGCCATCACGATCGAGTACGACCCCGCGCGGATGCCCCAGGCGATCCTCGACACCGCCACGATCGGGATCGCCTGCGGCCTCGACCCCACCCGATGTACCCTGTTCGTCCAGTCGCACGTGCCGGAGACGATAGAGCTGGCCTGGGTCTTCAACACCGTCGCCTCGTTCGGAGCGCTCGAACGGATGACCCAGTTCAAGGATAAAGCCGCGCAACATCAGCAGAATATCAACGCCGGCCTGTTCACCTACCCGGTGCTTCAGGCGGCGGACATCCTCGTCTGCAAAGCGGACGGCGTCCCGGTCGGCGAGGATCAGGTCCAGCATCTGGAGCTGACCCGGGAGATCGCCCGCCGGTTCAATTCCCTGTACGGCCGGACGTTCCCGGAACCGCAGACGATGCTCAGCCAGACGCCGCGAATCATGGGACTGGACGGCAAGTTCAAGATGAGCAAGAGCCGGGGGAACTATATCTCGATGAAAGACGAGCCGCCGGTCATCCGGGAGAAGCTCGCCGTGGCGTTCACCGACCCCGACCGGAAACGGCGCTCCGACCCGGGCAACCCGGATATCTGTAATATCTACACTCTCCACCAGTCGTTCTCGTCCGCCGACGAGGTCGGGATGGTCAACACCGAGTGCCGTCGCGCTGGGATCGGCTGCGTGGACTGCAAAAAGATCCTGGCGGAGAACATGATCACTCATCTCGACCCGATCCAGGGCCGGTCCCACGACCTCGAACAACGGCCCGACGACGTCCGGGCCGCCCTTGCCGAAGGGGCGCGGCGAATCAAGCGGCTCGCCGTGGAGACGATGGATGAAGTCAGGCAGAAGCTGGGGCTCCGCTGAACGCCGTCCAGGCCCTCGCCTCGATGGAACCGGGCAGGCCGTCCGCGCGTTCTTTACACACAGAGCGCTCCTCCGGAGGCTCCCCTTCCGAACCTCCGGGTTCACCGGGTGACCCCAGAGACGCTGCATGACTCCTGAACCGTCCCCTGCATCCCGTCCTTTCTCCGGCGCCGCTGAGCTCAAGCGTCTGTCCTCCCGGTCTTTCCGGATCGCGTTCCTGATCGCCCTCGCGCTCCATCTCCTGGCCGCCCTGATCGTCCTCCTGACGCATCTCGGCGAGAAACCAGAGCGGACGTACCAGGTTCGCCTCCTCCCGTACGAGCCCTTCCGGCAGCCGTCCCAGCTCGCGCCCCATCAGTTCGAGATCATCGACGTCCCGGAACGGGCACGCAGCCGCGAACGCCCGAAAGAACCGACGCCGCTGGTCGCGGATAAGAACGCGATCGCCCGTGATCGCGTGGAACAACGGAATCTGCCCAAAGGGCTTCCGTACTCCGAGGGCGACTCAGAGCTGAAGAACACGGGTCCGTCAGGCAGGGATGAAGCCCCTCCGCCGGGGGGCGTGTCCGGCCGACGGGGGGGAGTACCCGATTTCCGTGAGACGGTCAAAGTGCCCCCTTGGACTCGTGAATTCCTGATTCGACCCGAATACCGGCGTCCCACCGGGGACCTCAGGGTGTCGCAGAACGATGACCAGCCAGCCTCGATCATCCCCATCCCCCAGGATGACCTGGATGAGCGCCGGAAAACGCGCGATCAGGCTGAAGAGTCCTCCGCCCGTCGCCCGCGTCTCTTCGGCTGGGACCGCAGGACACTCGCCCAGTCAAAATTCCGCAACAAAGCCTCCGTCGCGCAGGACGTCGGCGACCTCTCGTTCAGCACCCTCGAATGGGAGTACGCGCCATACGCCTACGACCTCCGCGAACGGATCAGACAGCACTGGTTCCCGCCGCCCGCATTCTATATGGGACTGGTCAGCGGGCGCGTTATCCTCCGGTTCAAGATCATGCGGGACGGCAGTGTCCGAGACCTCGAAGCGCTCACCCGCCGCGATGACCGGGCCTACCAGTCGCTCGTCGCCTCAAGCCTGAACGCCATCCGCGGAGCCAACCTCTTCCAGCCCCTTCCGTCGGATTTTCCCGATCCCTTCCTGGAGATCACCGCGACGTTCTTCTACCGGATTTTAGGGGAGAACAACGATGAATAACCACAACGGAGTCGCCTCATGAAAGACGGACTGAAGCCAGGTCTGCACTATGAGCTGACCTTGACGGTCACGCACGACCTCACGATCTCCCACTTAGGCGAAGGGGTGACGCCTGTCTACTCCACTCCCTCTCTGGTCACCGGGATGGAAGAGGCATCCCGGCGCGCCCTCCTCCCGTACCTGGACGCCGGAGAAGAGTCGGTCGGGACGAAGGTCAACATCCAGCACATCGCTGCAACCCCACTCGGCATGGCCGTCACCATCCGGTCGACCCTCGTCGAGGTGAACGGCCGGCGGTGCACGTTCGACCTGGAAGCGCACGACGCCAGAGAGAAGATCGGCGACGGGACGCACGAGCGGTTCATCATCGATATCGCCAAATTCGCGGCACGGGTGGAGGCGAAAAAAGACGGGGTTCGGGGTTAGGGGTTCGGGGTTCGCGCAAGACAATAAACAGGAGGCCTCACATCGTGCTCATCGAACTCGACGTGCGGGATCACATCGGGTATCTGGCCCTCAACCGGCCGGACGCGCTCAATGCGATCAATCGGGCGCTGATGGATGATTTAGATGCTGCGCTCAACAGGGTCGCATCCGATGCTCGCATCAGAGTCCTGATCCTCTCCGGCCGCGGCCGGGCGTTCTGCGCCGGGAGCGACATCAAGGACCTGGCCGGGGTCTCGTCTGCGGACGCGGAGCGGATCGTGCGCCGTGAGGCGGAGCTGTGCCAGCGGTTCGAGACGCTTCCCCAACCGACGATCGCGGCGGTCGAAGGCTACGCGCTCGGCGGCGGAGCCGCCCTGCTGCTCTACCAGAACATCCGGGTGGCGAGCGAGACGGCGGTGTTCGGACTCCCGGAAGTCACGCTCGGCTGGAACCCCGCCTTCGGGATGGCCCGGCTGACCCGGCTCATCGGACGCGGCTGGGCGAGTGACCTGCTGCTTACCGGCCGGACGATCGCCGCGCACGAGGCGCTCGCCATCGGCCTGGTCGATCGGGTCGTCCCTGCCGCCTCGCTGATGGAGACGGCCGAAACCCTCGCCAAACAGATCGCGGAGAACCCCATCGCGGGCGTCCGTGCGATCAAGGCCATCCTCCGTGTGGAGGAGGAGATGCCGCTCGCTAAGACGGACGATTACGAGCTGCGGGTGTTCGAACAGTGTGCCGGAACGGACGACGCGCAGGCCCAGATCCGGGCGTTCGTGCGGAGGTCTCACAGGAGAAAGGCTCCATGAACGTCGTCGGCAGACGGACGCTGAAGATCGAGCTCGAACAGAAGGCGCGGACGGTGCCGGGCAAGACGTTCCTGATGTTCGAGAGCGTCGCCGGACACGTTCAGTCGTTCACGTACCGGGAGTTCGACGAGCGGGTGAACCGGACGGCCCAGGCACTGCGGGCGCTGGGAGTGGGCAAAGGGGATAAAGTCAACATCCATCTCGTCAACTGTCCGGAATTCCTCCTCGTCTGGTTCGGGACGGCGAAGCTCGGCGCGGTCATGGTGCCGACGAGCCCGCAGTCGACGCCAGACGAGATGGCGTACCTCCTGGCCGATTCCGAGAGCCGCGTGGCGGTGACCGAGCCCGGCCTGTTCGACGCGGTTGCGGCGGTGCGTGACCGGTGTCCCGGCCTGCAGCATGTCGTACTGGCCAAGACCGTGACCGCAGCGCCGGACACGCTGCTCTTCGACGACCTCCTCAAGGAAGCCCGCGCCGACCCGCCCGGCGTCTCGCTCGACCCGACGGACGAAGCCGCGATGCTCTACACGTCGGGTACGACCTCGAAGCCGAAGGGGTGCCTGATCACCCACGTCAACTACCTGTACGGCGCGGAGGCGATCTCGAAGGCGACTCGCCTGGGGCCGGACGACCGGCATCTGGTCGTCCTCCCGTTGTTCCATGCTGGCGCACAGATGCACCAGACCGTGCCCAGCCTGCTCGTCGGGGGCAGCCTGGCGTTGATGGAGAGGTTCAGCGCCAGCCGGTACCTCGACCAGGCGATCCGGTATGACGCCACCGCGTCCGCCCTGTTTGCCGCGCCCATCCGGATGATCCTCGCCCAGCCGAGGCGTCCGGAACATCGCCGGAACCGGCTCCGCGTGGTGACGTTCGCGCAGAACGTGACGGAAGCCCAGCTCGACGAGTGGGACGAGCGGTTCGGCGCGCCGCTGATGCAGCTCTGGGGGATGACGGAAACGGCCAGCCTCCCGGTGATGAACCCGCTCGACGCTCCACGGAAAAACATGACGATCGGCCTTCCGGTGTTAGGCTACGACGTCCGAATCGTGAACGACCGGGGAGAAGATGTCCCGCCCGGCACGGTCGGCGAGCTGATCGTGCGAGGAGAGCCAGGCTGGACGCTGATGAAAGGGTACTTCAAGAACCCGGAGGCGACGGCGACGACGATCCGGGACGGCTGGCTGTACTCCGGGGATCAGGTGCGTCAGGATGAGGAAGGATACATCTCCTTCGTCGACCGGTCGAAGGACCTAATCAAACGAGCCGGGGAGAACATCTCGACGGGCGAGGTGGAAGCCGTCCTGAAAGCGCATCCGAGGGTGTTCGACGCGGCGGTAATCGGCATCCCCGACCCGGTCTACGACGAGGCGATCAAGGGGTTCATCGTCGTGCGCGAGGGGGAGTCGGTGAGCGCGGACGAGTTGATCGTCTGGTGCGCGGAGCGGTTGTCCCGACACAAAATCCCCTCCATGATCGAATTTCGGGACAGTTTCCCTCGAACCTCGGTCGGCAAGATTCAGAAGCACCTGCTAAGGCAAGGACAAAGGACGAAGGACGAAGGATGAAAAGGTTGCTCTCCTTCTTCATGGTGTCATTCCCCCAAAAGCGGGAATCCATTCGTCCTTTGTCCTTCATCCTTCGTCCTTGAGGTTTTCCTTGTCCTTATTCGCCATCGCACTCCTGTTGTTTTCCGCGTCGCTCCATGCGCTCTGGAACCTGTTGCTCAAACGGAGTCTGAACAAGCAGGCGTTCATCTGGTGGGCGTTGTGGTGTTCATCCTTGACCGCCTCACCCATCCTGTTCATCAAAGGTTTTGACTTCCCGACGATCGCCTGGCTCTGCGTCGCGGGCAGCATCGTCGCAGAGTTTTTCTATTTCCTGACGCTCTGCTGGGGGTACGAGATCGGGGACCTGTCGCATGTCTACCCCCTGGCGCGGGGGTCCGGGTCGCTCTTCATCGCGCTCTGGGCGTTCCTGTTGCTCGGAGAGCGGCCGACCGTGACCGGATGGCTGGGCATCGGCCTGCTCATCGCGGGGGTGTATATCGTCAACATCGCCTCGTTCGACGACCTCACCAGGCCGTTTCGTGCGTTCAGAGGGCCTGTCATACGATTGGCGCTGTGTACCGGCGTGGCCATCTCGGCCTATTCGCTGATCGACAAAGTGGGGATGCGGTTCGTCCATCCGCTCGTCTACATCGACCTTCTATTCGGCGGCGTGGCGGTCGTCCTGACCCCGTACATGTTTCGCACGGTCGGCTCAGCTACGCTTCGAGCCGAGTGGCGGGCGAACTGGCCGACAATCATCGGAGCTGCCCTCTCGTCGATGATTGCCTATGTGCTCATCCTCTACCTGTTGACGTTCACGAAAGTCAGCTACGTCGGCGCCGCGCGGTCGGTCAGCGTGATCTTTGGCGTGCTGTTAGGCTGGCTGCACCTGCGCGAAGGGTTCGGACTCGTCCGGACGCTCGCGGCCGTCCTGATCTTCGGCGGGATTGCGTGCCTGGCGTTAGCGAGGTAACAACTCGGGATTCGGGGTTAGGGGTTCGGGGTTCGGGAAGGGACAGGAAACAGAAAGCAGCGGGCAGCAAAAATTAACGCCTGGCTCTCTGCCTTCTGATTTCCCCGAATCCCGAACCCCGGGTGTTAGGTGCCCGCGACGGTCATCGTCCCGCACGGCACGCCGGCCGTGAAGGCGGGGGGAACCTGGCGCCGGAGATGCTGAGGGAGATGATGTAGGCGTTTGGGTAGCCCCATGTGAAAAGGATGAGCACCATGAACGAGGCGGATACGTGCCGGACGTACGTCCTCCCAAAGCTGATGGCCGCCGGCTGGGACAACGATCCCCATTCCTTCACGGAGCAGAAG
>JACQVL010000170.1 GCA_016209865.1 Candidatus Latescibacterota bacterium
CAATTCTTTTTCTGAACGTCTATAGCTCGACAATGTTAGATTTAGAACGTTGTAAATCCTTAAGTTAGCTGTCATGAGCGCCATAATTGAACAGGAGCCGAATGCCCAATTGAGCTTGTGGGGGGCAGATGAATTCCTGCGAATCATGTACGAGAGAGGTGATCGAGCTTCTCACGGTGTAATCTAAGAGTAAAGCCCTGTTTTAAGCGTAAGCTGTTGATAGCAAATGGTTTGAAATTTAACATTGTCGAGATAGTTACGAAACTTCTCGTTATTATTCTCCTGGACTACCTGAAAGAAGGTTTTTGATTTTTCCCCTCTTTGGCCGTTTCTTTCATCTTTTCCCGAACCCCAAACCCCTAATCCCGAACCCCGAATCACGCCCGCCTCAACGCCTTCCCCGGTAACGCGCCCGTGTGTTTTCCCTGCTTGATGACGACTGTGCCGTTGACCAGGACGTACTCGATGCCGACCGGGTACTGGTGCGGGTCGAGAAAATCGGCCTGGTCGGCGATTGTCTGCGGGTTGAACACGACCACATCGGCGGCGCAGCCCACGTCGATCCGGCCGCGGTCTTTCAGACCTAACCGCTGTGCAGGCATCCCGCTCATCTTGTGGATGGCGGTCGGCAGGTCGAGGAGCTTCTCCTCCCGGACGTACTTTCCTAACACGCGCGGGAACGTCCCGTAGAACCGGGGATGTGGCGTGGATTTGCTCAACACACCGTACGGGGCGACCGCCGTCCCATCGGAGGCAATCATGACGAGGGGGTGGGAGATGACCCGCTTGAGTTCGTCCTCGCTCATCCCGAACCCGACCATCTCGACACTCGCCCGCTCTTCGATCAGGAGGTTCGTGACGAACTCGAACGGGTCCTGCTGTGTCGCCTCGACGATCTGCGAGACCCGCTTCCCCTGAAATGGCCGGTTTTTATTCAGGGTGACAGAGGTGATCATGACCGCGTCCCACGCCCCTAACATGTCCACTTTGGCGAGCACCGCCTCTTTGATCGTCGGGAGTTGCTGCGCATCCTGAAGGCGTTCGATGAACGAGTCCGTCCCCCCATCACGCGACCACAAGGGGAACAGGTTCGTCAGGCCGGTCGCGTAAGCGATGTACGGGTACCGGTCGCACGCGATGTCCAGGCCGTCTGCGTTGGCCTGCTCGATCTTTTTCAACACCTCGAAGATCTTGCCCCAGTTCCGGCGGCCCGATGCCTTGACGTGAGAAATCTGCAGCCCGATCTCCGCGGCCCGCGCGGTCGCGATCGCCTCGTCGATCGCTTCCAGCAGAGTGTCGTCCTCGTTCCGGATGTGGGTGGCATAGAGGACGCCGTAAGATTTCGCCGTCCGGCACAGCTCAGAGATTTCGTCGAGCGTCGCAAAGCCGCCGGGGGGGTACTCCAGGCCGGAGGACAGACCCCAGGCGCCCGTGGCGATCGCTTTATCGACCAGCGTCTTCATCTCGCCGACCTGCGGGAGGGTTGCCGGGACGTTCTCCTGGCCGACGACGAGTTCCCGGATCGTCCCCTGGCCGACGAAGGAGATGAAATTCACACCGATGCCTTGCTGTTCAAGTCGGTTGAACAGCCCGCGAAAATCCTGCCAGTCGATCTCGATCCCGTATCTTTTACCCGGCCCGTCCTGCAGCCGTTTCCGCATGTCGGGCGAGAGCGGGGCGAGGGAACTGCCGTCCTGCCCGGCCACCTCGGTCGTCACTCCCTGGCGCGCTTTGCTCTCCGCTTTCGGGTTGGCGAGCAGGGTCAGGTCGGTATGGGAGTGGATGTCGATGAACCCGGGCGCAACCACCAGCCCTCGCGCGTCGATCACCGTCTTCCCGCCCTTCTGAGCGAGGTGGCCGATCTCGACGATCTGCTGCCCGATGATGCCGATATCCGCCCGGTACGACGCGGCTCCGGTCCCGTCGATCACCGTCCCGTTCTGGATGAGAACGTCGAACGCGGGCGGTTTCTGACAGCCGGCGTTAAGGGACGTGGAGAGGCTGCCGAACGTCGCGCCCGCGCTGGCCGTGCCCAGCGTCTTGAGAAACATCCGCCGTGTCCAGGCCATGCGATACTCCAAAACACGACCGCCGGAGTCATGCTTCGCTCCGGCGGCTGGCGATCGATACTGTTGAGCAGATGGGCAGCAGGCAGGGAGACAGTGGTCTTAACTGCCCACTGCCCATTGCCCACCTGCCCGGTGGGACGGGGGAGTCGGGGGGTACGTTACCCCACCGTCTTCTGACCCAGGACGTCTTTCAGCGTCGAGATGAACACCTCTAATTCCTCTTGCGTCCCGATCGAGACACGGATGAAGTTCGGCATGTTCCACTGTCCCATACCACTCCGGATCATCACCCGGCGCTTCCTCAGCTCCCGGACGACCTCCTGAGAGTTGCGCTTGAGGTCGACCATCATGAAGTTGGTGTGGCTGGGAATGTACTCCAGTCCCATCGCCTTAAATTCACTGTACAGGTAATTCTTCCCGTCGGCGACGACCTTCTTCGAGCGCCCCACGAAGTCGTCGTCCTCGATCGCCGCGGTTGCGGCCGCGTCACTCAAGACGGAGAGGCCGCCGCCGAACCCGGAGTACAGCATCAACTTCCCGAGCATCTTCGGCCCGGCGATCGCGTACCCGATCCGCATCCCGGCCAGCCCGTAGATCTTCGAGAAGGTTCGGGCGACGATCACGTTCTCCCGGCTGAGCGCCAGGTCGATCCCATCCTTGTAATTCGGCTCCTGGGCGAAATGGATGTACGCCTCGTCGATGAAGACCATGACGGTGGGCGGGACGGCGTCGATAAATTTAGTCAGGTCGTCGTGGGAGATGAGCGTCCCGGTCGGGTTGTTCGGGTTGGTAATCGTCACGCAGGTCGTCTTCGGGGTAATCGCCTTCAGCATGGCGTTCAGGTCATGCTTGTAATCAGTCGTCAGTGGCACCCGGATGACGTTCGTCTTCGCGCCCGTCATCTTGAACGACTCGGTCACCATGGCGACCTGACCGTACCCGGGCTGCGCCTCGATCACCTCACCCGTGCCATCCCCGACGGTCATCAGTCCGATCGTCTGGAGGATCGGCCCGGACCCGGCGCTGATCATGATGCGGAGTTTCTCGCGGAGGGCCCGGAAGGAGGCCGGGTTGTCGAAGTCGAGGTTTGCCAGGTTGAAATCCCCCAGCGCGATGCCGTGCAGTTTGTGGAGCATGAACGGCAGCCGCGTCCCGAAGGAATACCGGTTCATCTCGAACATGTGCTGAGCGACCGCTTCGATCGCGCGCGGGGATGCGCCCAGCGGGTTCTCGTTCGCGCTGATCTGAACGATCCCCTTCATGACGCCGTTGCCCTGGATGTCATCCATGGTCAACGGCCGCTTACCGGTGACGAGCGCCTCGGCCAGCGCCAGGCGGGAGCTGAGCGAGAGCGCTCCTGCGCCCACTAACGCCCCTTTCAGAAAACCCCGACGCGAGACCGCATGGCCGAGTTCTTTCGAGAATTCCATAGAGACCCTCCTTCAAGTGAACGTTGAAACGTGAGAACGTTAGAACGTTCAAACGTTGTGATTACCCGATATTCCCCTTCTTCATCTGATCGACGATGTACTCGGCCGCACGGAACGACAGCGCCTGGATGGTGAGCGTCGGGTTGCTCTTCCCGGACGTGACAAAGCTGCTGCCGTCGACGAGAAAGAGGTTTTTCACGTCATGCGACTGGTTAAATTTATTGACGACGGATGTCCTGGGATCGTTCCCCATCCGGCAGGTGCCTAACAGATGGGCATCTCCCTTCGGGACCGCGTTCGGCGTGGCGACGATCCGCGTCGCCCCGGCGGCGGCGAGCAGTTCTTTCGCCCGCTCCCGGAAGAAATCCCCGACCGTGAACTCGTTCGGGTGAGACTTGTATGTGATGCAGGGGACCGGTAGTCCCCACTTGTCTTTCACCTTCGCATCGAGGCTGACGGTGTTCGTCTCCTGCGAAAGCGACTCCATGCTCGCTAAGGCGACCATCTGCCGGTTGAAGTTCTGGATAATCCATTGCTTTCGTTCCGGCCCCCAGCGCGGCAGCCGGGGGATGTTGAGCTGCGAGAACGCTAAGAGTTCCCCATCCCCGCGCGGCTCGAGCACCCCCCCGCCGAAGAACCCGTGTTTGCCGGGGTTCGGCTCGTAGAAGTCCTGGATCACCCGGGTGTCCATCACTCCCTTGTATTCGTTCAACTCCTTCTCGAAAAACCCGCGGGCGCTCTGATAATAATTGAACATCAGGTGCTTGCCCACATACCCGCTGCTGTTGGCCAGCCCGTTCGGGAAACGGGTCGAAGGAGACATCAGCAGCAACCGGGGGGTAAAGACGCCGTTGCAGCACACGACGACGACACGGGCTTCCAGCCGGTGTTCGTTGAGGTTTTTATCCAGGTACACCACTCCGGTCGCCAGTCCCTGTTCGTCGACCGTGATCTCCCGGACGCAGCAATCCGCCCGGATCTCGCACTTGCCGGTGCGCAGCGCCTTGGGGATGACCGTGACGAGGGTGCTCGACTTGGCCTCCATCGTGCATCCGTACCCCTCGCAGAACCCGCAGTTCATGCACGCCCCTCGGCTGTCGTAGTCCTGCGTGATGATGGCCATCGGGGTCGGGTACGAGTGCCAGCCGAGCTTCTGCGCCGCTAAGTCGGCGAGCGCGCCGGAACTCTTGCGCGCCACCGGGGGCAGCGGGTACGGCTTGCGGCGCGGCGGGTCGAACGGGTTCGCGCTCGCCAGACCGGACACTCCGATCTCGTACTCCGCTTTCTCGTAATACGGTTCCAGGTCCCAGTAGTCGACCGGCCAGTCCTGGACGTCCGCCCCGGCGACCGGCCCGAACAGGCTGCGCTCTTTGAAGTCCGATTCGTGCAGCCGCCAGGAAATCCCGGTGTAGTGGACGGTGCCGCCCCCGACGTTGCTCTGCATGTTGACCGAGTACACGACGGCCGGCTCGGTGTTAGCGTCCGGACGGTAAGTGTTGGGCTGATCGTACTTGATCAGTCCGCGCAGCTTCATGCACTTGAGCTCATCCTGGACGTAATCCCGCGTCTTCAAGAACGGCCCCATCTCGAACGCGACGACCTTCAGGCCCCGGGTGCTCAGTTCCTTCATCATCACCCCACCGGCCGCCCCCGTCCCGATGACGATCACGTCCGGGCGGTCGATCTTGATTGTGGGCAAGGCCATCGCCATGTCTGACGTCATCAAGGAACTCCTTTTTACAGGGATGAACAGGATAGTCAGGATAGTCTTGACTGCTCATTCTGAATCCTGTCTATCCTGTTCATCCCTGTTATTTCCTCTTCTTGGACGGTTGTTCTTGCTTCCCCGGCCCCTTGTACGGGACGAACGGGGGGTATTCGATCTCAGGAAGGTTCGCGTCATAAGCCCCGAACGGCGGGTCGTACCCGAACGCTTTCGGGCCGGGGAAGTTGACCATCTTCCAGCCGATCTCATTGTGGTTCCCCCCGTACTGCGGGTCGGCGAACAGCCCCTCCATCGTGTGTTCGATCACCAGCCGCAGGAAGGTTTGACTGGGGAGGGCGGTGTCCGTCCAGCCTGGCGGGGGTTCGCGCTTATCTATCGCGGTCATCAGCTCGACCTGCTGATCGACTGTCAGGTCGATGAACTTTTTGCCGTACGCCGTCTCGCTCGCCTTGTCCATCAGGTCGATGCCTGTGAGGTAATTCGGCCTGTCTTCGGCGTTGTGGGTGGTGAGGGAGCGGTCGATGTAGTCGATCACATGGGCATCTGTCGCCCCCGGAGACTGGTCGTCGGCGGGCATGATGCGCTCGGCCATCGCTTCGATCGTCAACCCCTGCTGTTCGGTGAACGACACAAACTCTCGAGAGGGCTTGCTCGCCTGTCGGGTGAGGGCCTTCCCGGCGGTGCCGAGCACGCCCAGAGAGATGACCCCGCCTGTGACTTGTCCTGTGCGGGATAGGAACGCTCTGCGTGAGAGACGACGGTCATCCATGACGTGTGGTCTCCAGAGTGGGCCGGAACCCTTCCCCTTCCTGTCTCCGGTCTCGACCAGGACTTGCCGAATGAACGACGGAGGATATAACAGTCATCCACACATACAGTTGAACGGGAGAATCCTTCATTTTTTCTCGATCATTCCTGCTCCTCGTAAGATAGGGCTCGGTCGTGTCAAGCGCAAGTATTTTCCGACCTCTCTGCACTCCGACGACCGGACGAACCGATTGCTCGCCCGCGAAGGCATTCACGATACAGAGTCTCCGTAGATCCCTCCTCTCTATGGCTTCGTCTGTCCGGCTGCTATCTCTCGTAGCACTTCCTCGTTCTCACGTACCACCCGCCGTGCTACAGCGCGTCCCCAGTCCCATGTGCGCCAGTCGGGGCGCTTGGTGGGGGACCAGCGTTTGAGGAGATGGGACGCTACAACGCTCCGGTCGGGTGGGCTCAAGGAAGGCAGTCCGGCGACGAGCGCGGGCACAGCGTCTCCGCTGAGCAAGAGGGTGTATTTCGCGTCGAAGGCATGTCCCGCGTCTGCGTGGGCAATGTTGGTGCGGATGATCACGTCATCAGGGTTGAGGACGTGAAGCCCAGCGAGGACCAGAAAACCTGCCATCAGCGCTCCATAGGCAAACCGCTTCCGTTGACCACGCAGCACCGTGATCACGAACCAGAGAAAGACCACCGCTAGCCAGGTCATAAAGGCGGTCGCGTACAGGCGTTGTTGGGTCAGGCCGTACGCACTCTGGTACAGGCGCATCCGCTGGGCTGCGGAGGCCATGATCACGAAGAGCATGAGCACCTGCGCTCCCGCCAGCACGCGGAAGAGAAGCTCGTGTTCGGGTTTCTCCTTCCGTTGCAACCAATCCACGACAAGCAGCAAGGGCAGGACGAGCGCCGCCACCGCGACCAGTTCGAAGAACCCACGCCGCGCATACGTCGCATACGTCAGCCCTTTCGTCACTTCGACCAGCGCCACGCCGCCGAATAAATACCGCACCTGAATGATGACAAAAGCCAGAAAGAGCACGTCGAGCAAACCCAGCACGATGCCCGTCTCGACGATACCCAGGGACAACAACTTTGAGCTATGGTCGGGGTCATCCTCGCGCCGGAGAGTCGGAAGCGCAATCTCAAAGAATCCCAGCGAGAGGGCGGTAGGAGGCCCGCTTCCTGTTCCCTCCATCTCATGGCCCAGCAGCAGGCCGCGCAAGAATCCACCGACGATCCAGGTCCAGAAGGCGATGAGGAAGGTGTGCGTAAACAGTTCCTCGAAATCGAGCTGGAAGGTCCGATTGATGATTCCCTCAAAGACCGCATCCGCCGCCATGAACAGGCCCCCAAACAGCAGCATCAACGGAAACGCGATGGCCAGGCCGCGTCCCACAGCCATCGCATGCCGGGACCATCCATCGCGTGGAACGTCTTTCCAGTGAATATCACGGAAGAGCAGAGAGACCATCCCCAATAACGCATGACATCCCGTCGTGATGAGGCCCAGCCCGTACTCGATGAGGCCAGCGATCTGAAGCCGACCGGAGTGTGTCCGGAGTGTCGCCAGCGAGAGCGCGACGAGTAGTGCCAGGAGGTTCAGCAGTTTCAGCGGCACCGAGTCGTGCCATGCGCAAGCGGCCGCAAACACAATCACGGGCAGGAGCAGCCAGCGTCCATCTCCCGGCAGCGGAATGCGCCGCCAGCGTGTCAGCAGGATCATCACGACGAGTAACCCGACCATCCAGGACAACAGGTTCACACCCCACGGTCCTACCCGCAGGAGGGCATCTCCTAACACTCCCACGATCAGGGCTGCCCCCAACACTCTCAACCCCCAGGTTGTGCGCTCATTCATACAGGCCTCCTGTTTCCCCCGTTCTGTTCAATAGAGTACTTTTCAATGTAAAGTAGACGCGCAAAAAAAAGAGCACCGGCTTACCGGTCGCGCATCGCCCGGATCAATGCTTCCATGTGAGTCAAGTACCGCTCGAGCGCGCGGCGGCCCTGCGCAGCCAGGCGATACTCGGTCTTGGGGACCCGTCCCTTGAAGGACTTCGTACACGTGATGTACTCGGCCTCCTCTAACTTGCGGGCGTGCACGCTCAGGTTGCCGTCCGTCGTGTCCAGGAGCTTCTTCAGGTCGCTGAAGCTCATCGCGTCGTTGACCGCTAAGGCGCTGACGATCCCTAAGCGGATTCGCTCGTGGATGAGGGCGTCCAGGGGGGACGGCTCCGCCTTCGCCGCAAGCCCGCGGACTGTGCGTAAGACCCGTTTCGCCGAAGCAGGACGGACCTCCTGATTCTTCTCTCTGGGCAGGGCGCTGTGTTTAGCCACCGTACCTCCGGGCGATGAGGAGACCGAAGATGATCTGCAGCCCGCCGAACCCGGCTGCCATGAACCCGTTGCCCCAGGCGGGAGGCGCGAACAGCGCCGCCGTGCCGAGACTCATGAAGCAGAGTCCCATGAGGGGGATAATCCTGACCGAGAACGCGCCGCCGGTGACGACTCCGGTCCCGTAGAGCAGCAACCAGAGTCCGGGGAGGGTTTGCGCCAACCCCTGGCGGTAGAGGATGACCGTGAGCAACGCGCCCGCGAACAGCGGTGCGCCCAGGCCGAAAGCAAATCGCTTGCCCGGTCCCGACAGGAACACCGTGTTGGCGGCGTAAGCTTTCCGGCGCATCGCCCAGAGGCCGAGAACACACGCCACGACCGCCGCGGCCAGCCAGGTGAGAAGCCAGGCGTCCGGACTCGTCCACTGCGAGGCCACGACCGCCGCAAGCAAGCCCATCACGCCCATGCCGCATCCGCCCCATCCGGGCACGGCGGTGAAGGACGATGCCCGTTCCATCGCATCCCGGATGAACCGGAGTTGCGCCTCGGCGTGTGCCTGGATGTCGGGCGTCTCTGCGGACTGCGGACGCGGGGGACGGTCAGACGCCATACAATATACTCACTGGTTTGTTTTTGTCAAGTACTTTGTGATATAGAATTATCGGGATGGAAGTGCGCGTAGAGGGTCATCGCCGCCGCGCGGCCCACGCCCGGCACGACCGCCAACTCCTCAAAAGAGCACTGCCTGATTCGCTCGACCGACCCGAATTGCCGGAGCAGGGTCTGCCGGCGTTTGGCCCCGACGCCCGGGATGGTATCCAGTTCCGACAGCACCATCCGCCTCCCGCGCCGCTCCTGATGGAACGTCACCGCGAACCGGTGCGCCTCGTCCCGGACCTGCATCAACAGCTTGAGGGATGGGGAGGATTTGGGGATGAGAATCGGTTCTGATTGATCTGGCACATAGATCTCTTCGAGGCGCTTGGCCAGTCCGATGACCGGCAGGTCGATCAGGCCGAGCTCGTCGAGCACTTTCTTCGTGCTGGAGAGTTGTCCCTTCCCGCCGTCGATGAGGATGAGGTCGGGCAGTGGCTGCTTCTCGTCCAGCACCCGGCGGTACCGCCGGCCGACCACCTCCCGCATCATGGCGAAATCGTTTGGCCCGATCACTTCTTTGATGAGGAATTTCCGGTACTCGCTCTTGCGAAGCCGCCCGTCCACGCAGCAGACCATCGACGCGACCGGGTCGGCGCCCTGGATGTTCGAGATATCGAACGCCTCGATCCGGCGGGGCCGGGTGTTCAGCCGGAGGTCGCGCTGCAACGAGAGTACCGCCGCCGGCACCCGCTCCCGCGACGCCGCCTTGCGGAGGAGATGCTCACGAAGCTGCAACTCGGCGTTCCGGGCGGCCAGCCCTACCAGGCTCACCTTGTCCCCCCGCTGGGGCACGGTGAACGTCACCCGTCCCGCCCGCCGCTCGGCGAGCCAGTCGCGGGTCGCGTCCGCATCATCCGGCTCACCCGGCAGGAGGACCTCGCCGGGGATGAGCTGGGCGGTCAGGTAATACTGGGTGAGAAACGACCCGACGACTTCGCTCTCAGGCGTCTCCTCCGTCGCGCTCAGGAAGAAGTGCTCCTTGCCGAGCAGTTTGCCTTCCCGGACCTGGAGGACAACGATGCAGACGTCCGTCCCCTCCCGCGCACACCCGATGATGTCACGGTCGACGTCCTCATACGTGACCACCCGCTGCTTGATGACCGCCCCTTCGATCGCTCGAATCTGGTCGCGGAGCCGAGCCGCCGCCTCGAACTGGAGTGTCTGCGCGGCCTGGGCCATCCGGTCCTGCAACTGGCGGACGAGGTCGGCCGTCTTCCCGGAAAGGAACTGGCAGACCTGGTTGACGAGCTCCCGGTACGCCTCTGGGGTGACATACCCTTTACACGGGCCGGGACAGCGATGGATGTAATAGTCCAGACAGGGACGGTCGAGGGACGGCCACAGCTTCGCGTTCGTGCACGTGCGCAGCGGAAAGACCTTGCGGATGAGGTCGAGCGTCCGGCGCATCGCGCGGGTATCGGTGTACGGGCCGAAGTACCGGGCGCCATCCTTCAGAATCTGACGGGTGACGACGACTTGCGGGAACGGTTCATTCGTGAGCTTGATGAACGGGAACGCCTTGTCGTCTTTGAGCAGGACGTTGTACCGCGGCTTGTGTTCCTTGATCAGGTTGCCTTCGAGGATGAGCGCCTCCACCTCGGAGTCGGTGATCACGTAGTCGAAATCCGCGATGTGCGCGACGAGTGCGGCGACTTTGGGCTGAACTCGTGGGTCGATACTCTGAAAATACGAGCGGACGCGGTTCCGCAGGACTTTGGCTTTTCCGACGTACAGGATGCGGCCGTCCGTGTCTTTCATCAGGTACACCCCGGGCCGGTCGGGGAGGGCGGCCAGTTTCTGGGCGAAGCGTTCTGCGCGGCGCATGGTCGATTTTGGATTTTAGATTTTGGATTGCGGATTGGTAAGGAAAAGACAGCCCTCTCCGAGGTCTGTCGAATCTTAATCCACGATGGGGTTGCCTTTTTCCTTGACAGAGCGACGAATGCGTTCTATTTTGATAGCCTTGTAGTGATTCGTCAGAGGGATCCAGGTTATTCGACCGTAGACAACTCGAACAGGAGGTTTGGTCGTGCCCGACCTGAAGTCGTCACAGAAGCGGATGAGACAGGAGCGCGTGGCCCGGAAACGGAACGCGGGGATTAAATCGACAGTGCGCACGGCCGTCAAGAAAGTCCGGCAAGCCACTCAGCCGGACACGCTGACGGCGTCGCTCAACGCGGCGTGTTCAGCCCTCGATAAGGCGGCCAAGCGGGGCGTCATCCACTGGAAGAACGCGGGGCGTCAGAAGTCGCGTCTGGCGAAACACGTCAACGCGAAGAAAGCGTAGCAAGTCACCCCACCTGCACCGGGTTGGCTTGCCGGAACGCCACGGCTTCTGTGTCCAGGCGCTGGGATTTGGCCGCGCGGATGAACGAAAGGAACAGCGGGTTTGGCGTCAACGGCCGGCTGGTGAACTCCGGGTGGAACTGGGTGGCCATGAAGAACGGGTGGTCGGGCAGTTCCAGGATCTGCA
>JACQVL010000017.1 GCA_016209865.1 Candidatus Latescibacterota bacterium
GCGGGCCGGCACGCCGTTTCTGACGTCCCAGGGGGAGATGGATATCCGGTTTCTCACGCTGGGGGCGGAAGAGAGACAGCCGGAAGACATCGGAGCGCTCAGATTGCAGAGCGTCAATGGCCCTCCTGTGCTTCTCCGGGACGTGGCCGACGTTCGCCTGGATGAGGGGGAGGGCAACATCGTCCGCTTCAACCAGGAACGACAGGTTCAGATCAGGTACGACTTCACTGAGCAGGTCCGACAATCTCAAACCAGTCTCGACCGGGCTGAAGCGCAAATCGCACAGCTCGTGGCGACGTTCCGGCTTCCCGAAGGGTTCATCCTCGAGCCCATCGAACCGGAAGACGAACAGACGGTCTACTACTGGATGTTCGGCATCGGGGTTCTGCTCATCTATATGTTCCTGGCGTCCCAGTTCGAGTCGCTGCTCAGTCCTCTGGTGATCTTAGGCACCGTCCCGACCGCCATCATCGGCGCCTCCTGGGCGCTCATGCTGAGCGGCACCGCGTTGTCGCTCGGCGAGGGTGCTCCCATGGCGCTGCTCGGCCTGATCGTGCTGCTCGGCATCGTCGTCAACAACGGCATCATCCTGATCGACCGCATCGCGGTTCTGCGCCGGCGGCAGGACTACCGCTGGCAGCGAGCGGTGTTGACGGCGAGTCAGCGGCGAGTCCGCCCGATCGTGATGACGTCGGTCACGACGATGTTGGGCGTCCTGCCCCTGGCCTTGAAACAGGGGACGGAACTGGAACTATGGCCGCCGTTTGCCATCACCATCTTAGGCGGTCTGGCGGTCTCGACGTTCTCAACCCTGATTTTCATCCCGGTGTTGTATGTGGGACTCGAACAGACGCGCGCCTGGTGCAGGCAGATCGGCACGGCGGGCCTGGTGGCTGGCACGGCCGCCGCCATCCTGGAACTCGTCTGGCTGTATCAGCAGTACCCGAGCAAGCTGTACGTCGGCCTGCTTGCCCTCCCGGCCTGGTTTCTGAACCTCGGCTTTGCGTATGGCATCAAGCGGTACCGAACGATCAGCCAGGAAAAGGTGCGACCGACGGACCACATCCTCGGCATACGGATCAGCAACCTCACCAAAGTCTACGGCACGCCGGGACGGTTTCGGCGGGACTGGCGGAAACAACGCAGGCGGACAGCGGCTGCGGTCCGGAAGGGCGGCATCCCCTGGACGGCGCATGACGTCATGAACGGCGCGATCTGGCTGGGGACCGGCGGACTGCTGATGGCGTACCTGCATACCGTGGCGGATCACTCGTTCTGGGTCGTGTTGCTGACGCTGCTCACCTTAGGCTGGCTGTTCGGCGTCCGCGAACTCTGGTATGCGTTCCGGTTTGTGAAAGGGCGTCCCCCGGCGCGGACAACGGGACGATGGTGGCGCCGGCGGGTTCCGTTCAAGTCGTTCAGGCTTTCGCCGTCGGAGCACGACAGGCCGGTGACGCCCCTGGATATGCCGAGACGCGGCGGTCTCTGGTTTGCCCTGCTCTGTGTCGGCTACCTGCACCTCCGCTTGAACATCCCCGGCCTGACCATTGCCGCCGGCCTGATCAGCCTGTTCTGCTACCAGCTCCACCGGATCGGACGCCACATCGAACAGGGACGCATCAACCCCGAACAGCCTGCCGGCCGTCTTCGCAAGCTGAAACGGGTTGTCTACAGCCTGGTGCGCAGCCTTCCGGTCATCCGTCCGCCCGATCTCGAAGTCACGGCGCTGCGAGGCGTCAACCTCGATATCGGGCCGGGCATGTTCGGCCTGCTCGGTCCGAACGGCGCGGGAAAAACCACCCTCATGCGCATCCTGGTGGGGGTTCTGAACCAGGACAGGGGCAGCATCTTCATCAACGGCCGGAAGCTGGATGACGAACGGGAGGTGTTCCATGCGGCAATCGGCTATCTCCCGCAGGGGTTCGGCCTGTACGAGACGATGACGCCGTATGCCTATCTGGAGAACCACGCGCTCATCAACGGCATCTACGAACCCGCCGTCCGACAACGCCTGATCGAGGACGTCCTGCACGGCGTCGGGTTGTGGGACCGGCGCCATGACCGGATCAACACTTTTTCCGGAGGCATGAAGCAACGGGTGGGCATCGCACAGACGCTGCTTCACCTGCCCCAGATCATCGTCGTCGATGAACCGACGGTCGGCCTCGACCCCCGGGAACGCATTCGTTTCCGCAACCTGTTAGGGGAGCTTGCGAAAGACCGCATCGTCGTCTTCAGCACGCACATCGTTGAAGACGTCGCGTCCACCTGTCATGATCTCGCCGTCCTGTTCGGCGGAGAAGTCCTCTACCGCGGTTCACCGGAAACGCTCATCCGCCGGGCGGAGGAGAAGGTCTACGAGACCGTGGTTCCGGAAGATCGGCTGGACGAGTGGCGTCAACGCCTTCATATCGTCAACCACAACAAAGTGGAAGGGGGCGTCCGGCTCCGGTTTGTCACAGATTCGCCGGAGACTGGACTCGCGCCGGATCTCGATGCCCGGCCGGTGACGCCGACGCTCGAAGATGCGTACGTGAATCTGCTCCGGGGAACACAGATGCAGGACACCGAACGATGAGCACCCCCTCTTTTCAACCGTTCCGGCAACTACGTCGCAGGGAGCAACTCGGCACGGCATGGACGGTCTTCCGGCTCCAGACCCAATTGATTTTTTCTCAACGCGTCGTCTGGTTCCTGAGCGCCATCCTGCTCTATCTCGGCATTCTGTATGCGGTGAATTACCGTCTCGCCATGAATGACCGCATGGACCTGGAGACGATCTATCTTATGGTCATGACCATGCCGCTGCTCGTCCTGACGCTCTATCTGCACATGCAGGTCATCATCACTGAGAAGGAACAGCGCACGCTGGAAGTGATGTTCACCACCGCCGGTTCCCGGCACAAGGTCTGGTTGGTGCGGCTGGGCACGCTGAACGCCCTGCTCTGGCTGATGAGTGTGGGCATGAGTCTGCTGGTGTTCTTCACGTTCGCGGATTTTTCGATTCTCGGCATGGCGTGCAGCGTGTACGCGACGGTCTTTCTCGTCGGCAGCCTGACGCTGTTCTTCGCGGTGCGCCTGCGCAGCAGCCTCGGTGCCGGTATGGTCACGGCGCTCGTGCTCCTCTTGCATACGTTCAGCGCCGACATTTTCCATTATAATAGGACCCGGTATTTCCTCTTCTTCAACCCGTACGATATCCCCAATCAGATCGACCCGCGCACGTGGGACATCTGGGCGTGGCAGAATCGAATCGGTGTCATGATCATCGGCCTCCTGCTGCTGTTTTTCGCGCTACGCAGTCTGGAGCACCGGGATCGCCTGCTGCGGTAATCATCTCAGCCCGCCGCCGAATCCGTTTTGGGTTGACGTGACCGCCTCCCCCTTTCTATATTGTGGTATCCTAATCCACCTGAATCAGCCCCTCTCAGAAAGGACGGCGCGCGATGACTGATCAACAGTCGGTCGAACACCTGTGGCAGGATGGCTATCTCCTGATCCGGGGCGCCTTGCCGCCCGATCAGTTGGCGCGAATCCAGGCCGCTCACGACCGGATGGGCGAGCCGGACCGGATCATTCCCGACGGCAACCACGGGTACAATAACCTGTTAGACAAGGACCCTGTTTTTGCCGAACTCGTCCGCCATCCGGCGGTCGATGGGGTTTTAACCGGACTGTTAGGCGCCGGGTATGCTTTCTACCGGATCGGCGGCCTCAAGACCGTGGTGGCGTACTCCCAGCCGTGGCACTGGGACGATGTCCGATGGATCCAGTATTGTACGCTCGCCATCGATCAACGCCCGGAAAACCCACCACCCGTCGCGGCCCATACCACCTTCTATCTCGATTCCCTTACGCCGGAGACGGGCTTCGTGAAAGTGCCGCCGGGGTCTCATCGCCGGATCGAGGTGCTGACCGCTCCGGTGTTTCGACCCGACGAGGGGAACGAGCCGTTCGGGCCGGAAGTCCACCTGTACCCGGCGGCGGGGGATGCGATCGTGTACATCAGTCATCTGCCCCATCGGGGGGTGAATTTCAAGCCGGACATGCAGCGGCGTCTCGTGGTGGCTCTGTACGGGCCTCCCGGCACGCAGGAAGGGGGGACGTACTGATTGCGGATTAACGCATAGAAAGGGTTGTCATTCCCGCGAAAGCGGGAATCCAGTTATGCTCTATGGCCAAGGAGAACTGGTATAAACACCATTTTCCTGCAAGATGGGAGGCTCTATGACTATAGTCGATACCCATGCTCATCTCGACTCGCCGGATGAAGTGCGCTACCCCAAAGCCCCCAACCCGCTCCGTCCGCCCCCTGGAAAGGGCACGCTCGAGCACCTGCGCGAGGAAGTGCGGGTCAACCAGGTTGCCCGCGTGGTGCTTGTCCAAACCGGAAGTTACTATCGCTTCGATAACCGCCTGACGGTGGACACGGCCAACGCCAACCGGGACTGGACGACCGGGGTGTGTACCCTCGATCCCTTCGACGCCGGGAGTCCAGCTCTTATCACGCAGTATGTCCCTACCAGCAACATCCGTGGTCTCCGGTTCGGGCCCACGCCGGGCTGCACGCCCATCTTTGGCCATGAGGGCCATCAGCGTCTCTGGGAAGCGGGGGCGCGTCTCGGCCTCGTCCTCTGCGTCCTCATCAATATTGAAAGCGCGGGGGAGCTGGCCGGTCTCCTCCAGCGGTTCCCCGACACGCCGGTCGTGCTCGATCACTGCATGGGCCTGCGGGCGGGCGGGCACGACACGCTGCGCGTCGTCTGTGACTTCGCTCGCTTTCCCAACGTGTACGCGAAGCTGACGTTCGTGGTCGGCGGCTCCGATGAACCGTATCCGTTCCGGGACATGCACGACCTCGTCCATCGGGTCATCGAGGCGTACGGCCCAGACCGGTGCATGTGGGGTAGCGCGTTTCCGTGCGAACTCTGGTGTCCGAAGGTGACCTACGAACAACATCTCCGGCTGTTCACCCAGGAGATCCCGTTGGAAGCGCCGATCCGGCAGGCCATCCTGAGTGACACCCCGATGCGTCTCTGGTTTTCCTAACCGGAATAGGAGGGCAGCAGCGTATGGTGATCACCGACGTCAAGCTCTTCCCGATTCGCACTCCGCGCGAGATCGGGACGTTCTCTCAGCATGTCATCGTGAAAATCCATACCGATGACGGGGTGACCGGGATCGGCGAGATGTCCGACGTCCGGGATACTTCAGCAGTGCCCGACATCCAGGACCTGGAGCGACAGCTCACGCAGCAACTGAAAGGGACGGACCCGCTCGACTCCGGCCCTGGCCGGCGAACAGTCCGCCGGTACGGCATCGCCATCGCAGCCGGGGTAGAGACCGCCCTCTACGACCTCAGGGGGCGCATCTTGGGCGTCCCGGTCTGCTACCTGCTGGGGGGGAAATACCGTGACCGCATCCGGGTGTGTTATCCGCTCTTCTCGATGGCAAACGACCCGAGCGGCGAACAGAACGTCGCCCGCGTGGGACGGATGCTCGACCAGGGGTTCGACCTCTTCCGCTTCTATTGCGGGCCGCACAACTTAGATGCGGATGAACGGGTCCTCCAGGGCGTCCGGCAGACCTACGGCGACCGGGTGTCGTTCAAGTCGCTCGACATGAGCGGCCAGTTCACCTGGCACGAGGCGGTCAGGGCGGCGAACCGGTTCGAGCAGTATGGGTTCGCGATGGTCGAGACGCCCTGCGCCTCGATCGCGGACACCGCGCGGGTGCGGGATCGCATCGGCCTGCTCGTCAGCGAGCACGTCCACACTTTGGAGCGGGCCCGTCTCCTGATCGAATGGAAGGCGGCGGATATCTTCAACATCTTAGTGACGGTGGGCGGACTGGAGCATGCGCGGAAGCTGTTCTCGTTCGCAGAGGCGTTCGACATGAAGACGCTCATCGGGACGACCCAGGAACTGTCCATCGGGACGGCCGCGCAGGCGCATCTCGGCTGTGCCGTCCCCAACCTGGATTTTCCGAGCGACCCGGTCGGCGGGCGTCTGTACATGAAGGATGTGGTCGTGAAGCGAGTGGACTACCAGAACGGTTCTCTGTTGCTTCCGGAGGGGCCCGGACTCGGCCTGGAGATCGATGACGCGCGCTTGAGCGAGCTGGCGTGCCCTCTCCACGAAGGCTGATCAACAACGCCATACACCGAAATGGCGAGAAAGGTTCATTCATGATCGTGAACGGTACGAAGCCAGCCATTCCGTCGTGCGTTGAACGTCGCGTGTCAGGCGCAGGAGGCGTGCTTCCAGGCCCTGCGTCCGGGGATCGAAGGACGTGAAGTCGAAGCACAGGGGAGGCGGATTGTGGAGGCGGCCAACCTGGGACGGTATTTTCTGTACTCAGGGGTGCATAGCGTGGGGGTCATCGAATTTGAACCCCCCATCTTCGGGCCGAGCAGTCAGGCCAGACTCAAACCCGACATGATCATCTCTGTCGACATTCCGCTGTTCAACGCCCCCTGGGGCGGTCTGCGCATCGAAGATGGGTATCTGATCACGAAGACGAAGGCCGAACGGCTCCATACGACGCCGTATACGATTGAAAAGTAAGGAATGTCTCCTATCGAGGAAGCTATTACAACTGCGGGATAGAAGCCGATATTCATTAAAAGCACAGGTGTTGCAGTAGGTTGAAACATGCCGCCCCTTTTGCCCAAGGAGAGTCCCGATGACGCTCGTGATTGATCTGACCTCGGAGGTCGAAGACCGCTTGCGCCACGCGGCCATCCAGCAGGGGATGACCGAGGAGGAGTACGCGCTTCAACTCATCGAAGATGGCCTGTCTATGACCCTGACCACAGGTGCAGCTCTCATCGCCCGCTGGGAGCAGGAAGGCGTCCTCGGAGCCTGGGCTGATCGAACGGACATTCCGGATAGTGCGGCCTATGCCCGAACCCTCCGGCAACAAGCCGAAACCCGCGCCTGGGAGGGTTGATGCGCCTGCTGGATACCGATATCCTTATCGACCTGCTCCGTCGTCATCCGCCTGCAGTAGCCTGGTTCGCGACCTTGACCGAAGTCCCTGGTGTTCCGGGATTGGTCGTCATGGAACTGATCCAGGGCTGCACCAACGCCGCGGATCTGCGCGCCGTCACCAAGCTGGTCAAGCCGCTCCGGGTCGTCTGGCCGACCGAGGCGGATTGTCGGCGGGCGCTGGCGGATGTGACCCAGTATCGTCTCGCCCACCACTTGGGGGCGCTGGATGCGTTGATCGGGGCGTGCACCATAGGATTGGGTGCGACCCTCTGCACGTTCAACGTGAAGCACTACCAGGTGATGGTCGGGCTTGCCACCGAGCAACCCTACACGCGTTGACCGTCGAATGAGGCATCGGCCGGTCATCTCGGCTGATGGGAGGTGGCAGGGTGTCGAATCCGCCGATCCCTCTCGACTTATCGGGACCGCGCAGAACAGTACGATCATGTTCCAACCGACGCCTCAGGCCATCATAATTCTGATGAGTAGGACGTCCGCCAGGATGGTGGATGCCCACGAACTCAGTATCAGGCTTGGGCAGCAGCATGTGCACAGCGTGGGAGTCATCGAATTTAAACCCCCCATCTTCGGGCCGAGCAGTCAGGCCAGACTCAAACCCGACATGATCATCTCTGTCGACATTCCACTGTTCAACGCCCCCTGGGATGGTCTGTGTATTGAAGACGGGTATCTGATCACGAAGACGAAGGCCGAACGGCTCCATACGAC
>JACQVL010000171.1 GCA_016209865.1 Candidatus Latescibacterota bacterium
ATCCTGGCGTGCCTGACGGTGATGATCATCTGGCTGGGAGTCTATCCAAAGCCGTTCCTGTCGACGATGGATGCGTCCGTCCAGAAGCTGCTCGGCCAGGTCAACGGGGTGGTGAGCGTCCAACGTGAGACAATGTCTTTTAACGTGCCAACGTTCCAACGTGCTAACGCGCCAACGCGATAGTAGGATGCCCTCATGGACTTAACGATCCCTTCGACCGACCTTACCGCGATCCTTCCGCAGATCACCCTGATCGGGGCGGCGTCCGTGCTGCTCCTGCTCAGCCTGTCCGACCGCCTCCGGCGTGCGATGCCGTACTTAGCCCTCCTCGCCCTCGCCGTCGTCGCCGTCCAGGTGGCCGGCCTGTGGGGACAGGCCCCCCGGTCGTTCACCGATATGATGGTACGGGATGACTTCACGGGGTTCGCCGACCTCATCTTCATCGCCGGGGCGATCCTGACGATCCTGATCTCCGTCGCGTACGCGGAAACGCACGGGATCGACCGGGGGGAATACTACGCGCTCATCCTGTTCGCCGTCTCCGGGATGAGCCTGATGGCCGCCAGCGTTGACCTGTTCACGTTCTTCCTCAGCTTAGAAGTCCTGTCGATCTCGCTGTACGTCCTGATCGGGTTCGAGCGGGGGGAGCCGATGTCGAATGAAGGGGCGCTGAAGTATTTCCTGTTGGGCGCGTTCGCCAGCGGGTTCATCCTGTACGGGATCGCCCTCATCTACGGGGCGACGGGCACGACGCACTACCAGGACCTGACGACGTTCGTCAACCATGCGGTGCCCGGCCCGAAGAACCTCTTGCTCCTGGCCGGCCTGGGGCTGTTGCTGGTCGGACTGGGGTTCAAAGTGTCGATGGCCCCGTTTCACGGGTGGACGCCCGACGTGTACCAGGGCGCGCCGACGCCGATCTCCGCGTTCATGGCGACCGGGTCGAAGGCCGCCGGGTTCGCGGTGCTTATCCGGGTCTTCGCCTCCGTGTTCGCGGAACTCCGGGTGGACTGGGTCCCGCTCCTGTGGGGGCTGACGGTGTTGACGATGACGATCGGGAACATCGTCGCGCTCGTCCAGACGGACCTCAAGCGCCTGTTGGCGTATTCGAGCATCGCCCATGCCGGGTACATGCTGCTCGCCATCGTGGCGGGGGGCGCAGAGGGCAGTTCGAGCATCCTGTTCTACCTCCTCGTCTATACGTTGATGAACGTAGCCGCGTTCGGCGTCATCGCGGTGTTGAGCGCGAAGGGAGAGGCCAGTCACACCCTCGATGAGATCGCTGGCCTGGGCGTCCGGCGTCCGGCGCTGGCGGCCGTGATGGCGGTGGCGATGTTCTCCTTAGCCGGGATTCCCCCGACGGCCGGGTTCATGGCGAAATTCTACGTCTTCAGCGCGGTCGTGAAAGCGGATTTCCTCGGCCTGGCGGTCATCGGCGTGCTCAACAGCGGCGTCTCGCTCTATTACTACCTCCGGGTCGTCGTGTGGATGTACATGCGGGAATCGACCAGGCCGGTCCCGTCTCCCGCGGACCGCCGCCTGTCCCTGAACGGTCTGGCCGCACTCTTCATCTCTGCGCTCGCACTCCTCCAGATCGGCATCATGCCGTCCTCTCTCCTCCAGATCGCCCAGCGCGCCGTCCTGATGCTGCGGTGACATACCACGCAGTCCCTTCTCCGCTCCCTCCTGTCTGGTCGCATTTTTCGTTTGACAGTCAGGGATCGGTATGCTATGTTATGCATTTATCAACGCTTGAATCGTTGCACGTTGTCGGCCTGATGCAAGAGGAGCGCTCATGGATTTACGTACCATCCTCGCCCCGATCCAGGATGACTTGGCGGTGTTCGAACAGGAATTCAAGGAGATGTTCCGCTCGAACATCGACGTGATCGACCAGATCGCCGATCATCTCATCCGGGCGAAGGGGAAACGGCTCCGGCCTGCGCTCGTCTTGCTCTCCGCCGCCACGCACGGACAACCGCGACAGGATGCCATCCGGGTGGCCGCCATCGTCGAGCTTATCCATACCGCCACTCTCGTCCACGATGACGTGGTCGATGAGGCCACCGTCCGGCGCGGACTGCCGTCCCTGAACTCGATCTGGGATAATCATGTGTCCGTTCTGCTGGGGGATTACCTCTTAGCGAAAGCCCTGACCCTTATCCTGCTGTTAGACTCGCGCGACATGATGCTGACGATCTCCCGGAGCACCGAACGCCTGAGCAAGGGCGAACTCCTCCAGGCCAACCAGGGAGCGGACCCGGACATCACGGAGGCGGAGTACTTCGAGATCATCGGGGATAAGACGGCCTCGCTCGTCTCCGCCGGGTGCGAGATCGGGGCGTTCCTGACGAGCGGGTCGAAAGACGTGGCCGCCTGTTTCCGTCAGTACGGGGAGTCCCTCGGCCTGGCGTTCCAGATCGCGGACGACCTGCTGGACTTCGTGGGCGACGCGGACACGATCGGGAAGCCGACGGGCAACGATGTCCGGACCGGGACGGTCACCCTGCCGCTCATCCGGGCGCTCCAGCGCGCCCCCCACGCCGAAGCAGCGGCCATCCGTGAGATCATCGACGGGGAGATCGACGACGGCGACTGGCAGAGGGTCATCGAGTTTACAAAGGCTCGCGGCGGGATCGAGTACGCGCGACAGAAGGCCGAAGCATTCGCCGCCACCGCGAAGGCGCAACTCAACAGCGTCAAAGACTCCCCCGCCAAGCGCTCCCTCTTAGCGATGGTCGATTACGCGATCGACCGGGAGAAGTAGATTTTGGATTTGCGATTTTGGATTTTGGATTAAAGGAGTGCTTCAAAGATTTTGGCGGTATTCTGATTGTGCAGTCTGTACGAGGCGATGTGTCCGTAAAAATGCATCAACCCAAAATCCAAAATCCAAAATCCAAAATTCTCCCCTTCTCCGCCCTTTCCGCCCTGGGGGCGCGTCTCCGGGCGCACGGCCAGAGGCTCGTCCTGGCCAACGGCTGCTTTGATGTCCTGCACGTCGGGCATCTCCGGTATCTCCAGGCGGCCCGGGCGCTGGGCGATGTGCTCATCGTCGGGGTCAATTCGGATGCGTCCGTCCGGGCGCTCAAAGGACCGGGCCGACCGGTCGTCCCGGAGGCCGAGCGAGCAGAGGTCGTTGCCGGGCTGGCCTGTGTCGATTATGCGTTCCTGTTCGCGGACCTGACGGTCGAGCCTGCTCTGCGTCTTTTGAAGCCGGACGTCCACGCGAAGGGGACGGACTACACCGAGGACACCGTTCCTGAGCGGGCGGTGGTCGAGGCGTACGGCGGCCGCGTGGCCATCGTCGGGGATGCCAAGACGCACTCGAGTCGGGCGATGATCGAACGGATGAAGGGCCAGCACTCAACACACGATTCAGGATGACAGTTTTCGTCTTGTCATTCCCGCTATGGACACGCTCTCCGTCATCATCATCACCTATAACGAGGAGCCGGACATCGAAGCCTGTCTGGAGAGCGTCGCCTGGGCGGACGAAATTGTCGTCGTGGATTGCGGGAGCACGGATCAGACCGTTGAGATGTGCAGGCGATACACCGACCGGGTGTACCAGGTCGAACGGCACGGCAGCGGCCAGCAGAAGCAGGAGGCGCTCGACCGGGCGACGAGGCCGTGGGTGCTGAACGTTGACGCGGACGAACGGGTGCCGCTGGCGCTGAAACAGGAGATCCAGGAGGTGCTCGGCCGTCCCGCTCAGTGCGACGGGTACTGCATCCCGCGTCGCAGCCGGTTCCTGGGCCGGACGATCCGGCATGCCGGCTGGGGAGACGACCGGCCGCTCCGG
>JACQVL010000182.1 GCA_016209865.1 Candidatus Latescibacterota bacterium
GTATAAAGAGATCAGGGGTCAGGGGTCAGTAAGAACAGAAAAAACCTGGTGATCGGTGGTCAGCACTCGGCTCATTACATTCCCGCGCACTCGGGAATCCATCTTCTCCATTCTTTGATTGTTTTAAGTTTTCACTGACCCCTGACCCCTATCTTCCCGAAAGGTCCCCCATGCCCCCACGGCGTGCCCCGAAACAGACGACACGCGCGGCATCACCGAAACCGGCAAGGCCTGCGGCGAGCGGGGTGCCCGTCTTCCCGAAACTCCATCCGATCGTCGGTGATGCGCTCATCATCCTCATCCTGTTCCTACTGCTCGTCTTCGTCTACCGCGGGTTCATCATCGAGGGCAAAGTGGCGGTGAGCGCGGACACCCTCATCCAGGGCGCGCCGTTCGATCAGTTCGTCCGGCTCTGCGCGGAGACGTACCACACCCCGCCCCTCTGGTACCCCAACATCTTCTCAGGAATGCCGTTCCAGGCGAGCGGGACGTACCAGCACCTCCAGTACACGTATGAAGGGCTGCTTCGCCGGATCCTCCCCGATGTCCTGTTCGACGGCCTGCACGGCCGGGTGACGTTCCATCTCATGCTGGGCGGCGTCTCGATGCTCCTCCTCGCCCGCGCGCTGTCGCTCTCGCGCGCCGCCGGGTTCATCGCCGCCGCCGCGTTCCTGCTGAATGGACACGTGATCGGGACGGAACACGTCAACCGGCTCGCGTCGTTCATGCACATCCCGCTGATTTTCTTCGCAGCCTACCGGCTGTTCGAGCGGCGAAACGTCCTGTACACCGTCCTGCTCGGCGGGGCGTTCGGCTCGCAGCTCGGCTCGTACCACCCGCAGATCGCCTATTACACCGGAATGATGATAGGGCTGTTCGTGGTGTACACGATTATCGCGGATGTGCGGGAGAAAAAAAGCGTTCGTCTGATTCTGGTGAATGTGGCGCTGTTCGCGGTGGCGATCGGGCTGGCGATCGGCATGGCCGCGGTCATGGTGCTGCCGATGCGGGAGTACGTCCAGTACTCCGCCCGCAGCCTGTCCGTCGGCGGGAGCAGCGTGAACGTCCCGTTCGCGACGAGCTGGTCGTTCCCTCCGATGGAAGTCCTGACGTTCATCCTCCCGTCGTTCGCCGGGTTCGGGAAGGAGACGTACTGGGGAGAGATGCCGTTCACGGATTTTCCCAACTACTTAGGGATCGTGGTCGTCCTGTTGGCTGTCATCGGGCTTTTCTTCCGGCGGAACCGGACGACAATTTTTTTGACTCTCCTTGCGCTCATGGCGCTGCTCGTCTCGTTCGGGAAGTACACAGGCCCGCTGTCGACGCTCATGCTGCAATCCCTGCCGTACTTCGCCAAGTTCCGGGCGCCGGTGATGATCCTCATCCTCCTCCAGTTCGCCGTCGCCGTCTTAGCCGGATACGGGACTGACGCGATCGCCGCACTGGTCGCGTCACCGCACAAAAAGGAAGTCACGCCATCCAGGTTGCCACGATGGCTCGGCGTTCTCGCCGCCAGCCTGATCGTCATCGCGCTCATCCTGACGCTCACCGAATCGTCGTTCCAGTCAGCCATGGCCGGGGTCTACAGCCGGGCGGACGCGGCGCACGGCGACCGGGACGTGTTCGTGAAGAACCCCGACCTGCACGCGCAGGTCAACGCGGAACGGTTCACGATGTTCTTCAACGACCTCTGGAAGATGGCGCTCCTGTTCGCGGGCACGGCGGGACTGGTCATCGCGTACGCCACCCGGAAGGTCGGACACACCCTGCTCACGCTCGGCCTGGCCGGGCTGGCCGGCCTCGACCTGCTGCTCGTCGACGTGCGACTGGTCAACCCGCAGTACGAGAAGGGCAGTGTGGAGGCGTATTATACGCAACGAGAAGATGAGGTCATCAAGACGCTGAAGCGGGACACCGACCTGTTCCGCGTGTTCCCGGTGGAGAATTTCGGGACGAATGAGTACGGGTATTATGGCATCGCCAGCATCGGCGGCTATCACGCCGCCAAGTTGGGCATCTATCAAGAACTCCTCGAAGCGGTCGGTTTGAACTCCTTGGCCGTCCTCAACATGCTCAACACGAAATACCTGATCTCCCGGCAGCCGCTCGCCAGTCCCGTCTTCAAGCCGGTCGTCGATACCCCGGAAGCGAAGCTCTACCAGAACATGCGGGCGCTACCGCGAGCGTTTCTGGTCGATCGGGTAAAGGTGATCAAAGACAAAAAAACGATCTTCGAGGAGTTGAAAGGTCCGACGTTCGATCCATCGACGTATGCGATCCTTGAAGAGCCGCTCCCCCTCACACTCGGCTCGAACGATAGTGCAACCGTGCGGGTCACGCGCAACATCCCGAACCGGATCGACCTGGCCGCGACCGCCACCGCGCCGTGTCTGCTCGTCCTGAGCGAGGTGTACTACCCGGCCGGCTGGGCCGCACAGCTCGACGGGCAGCCGGCGAAAATTTACAAGACGAATTACGCCCTCCGCTCCGTCGTCCTGCCCGCCGGACGGCATACGATCACGTTCGAGTTCAACCCGCGATCGTTCACGACCGGCCTCCGGGTCACCCAGGCGGCGAGCCTCCTGGTGCTGGTCGTATTGTGCGCGACGGGGATACAACGCGGGATTCGGGATTCGGGGTACGGGGTTCGGGGGAAACAGACCTGACAAGAACACCAGCGGGATTCGGGGTACGGGATACGGGGTTCGGGGAGACCGAAACAACGATCAATCGCATGAATCGAAGAATGAGATGGATTCCCGCTTGCGCGGGAATGACATCAGACATAACCTGAGCTATGAC
>JACQVL010000206.1 GCA_016209865.1 Candidatus Latescibacterota bacterium
GAAGCGACTCAACGCGCTCCGGGAAGCACTGAGGCAACGATACCAATGAAGAAAGAATCCCGCCTGCTCCGCATCGGCGTCCTGGGCTGCGGGCCGATCGCGCAGTTTGCCCACTTCGATGCGTGCCGCAAGGCGCGGAATGCCGAACTGTACGCCATCTGCGATGTCGCCGAGGACCTGGTGGCGAAGATGGCCGCTGTACACGAGCCGCGCGTGACCTACCGGGATTCCGGCGCGCTGTTCGCCGACCCGGAGGTCGAGGCGGTCATCATCGGAGTGGCCGACCAGTTCCACGTCCCGCTCTGTCTCAACGCGATCGACGCCGGGAAGCATGTGCTCGTCGAAAAGCCGTTAGGGGTGACGGTCGAGGAGTGTGAAGCGTTACGCGCTCATCTGCGGAATGTGGGGGCGCACGGCCGTGCGTCCATCCTGCAAGTCGGCAACAACCGGCGGTTTGATCCAGGGATCACGTTTGCCCGGCGGTTCATCACGGAGGAGATCGGCCAGCGCCTGGCGCTGAAAGCCTGGTATTGCGACTCGACGTACCGATATACGATGACCGACAACCTCCAGCCAATCCCGGTCACCAGTGCGCGGGCGCGGCGTCCAGAGGGCAACCCCAAAACGGACAAACGGCGCTACTTCCTGCTGACCCACGGCAGCCATCTGGTGGATACGGCGCGGTTCATCGGCGGAGACATCGTGAGCGTCCGCGCCCGGCTCGTCGAGAAATTCGGGGCGTACTGCTGGTTTGTCGGAGTGGAATTCGTCGACGGGAGCGTCGGGCATCTCGACCTGACGATCGCCATCCGCGGGGATTTTCAGGAAGGGTTTCAGGTCTACGGGGAGTACGGGAGCGTGACGTGCCGGGCCTCCCTGCCGTGGTACCACAAGTCGAGCGAGGTGGAATGCTTCTCCGCAAAAGACGGCCAGTACCATCGCCCGTTAGGGGAGGATGCGTACACGTACAAGCGGCAGATCGAGGGGTTCGCGGAGACGATCCTCCACGGCGTCCCTCAGCACGGGGCGGGCATCGACGACGGAGTGGCGGCGATGCGGGCGATGGTCGCCATCGCCCGGTCGGTCGAGACGGGAGAGCCGGTGTTCCTCAACGACGTGACAGGCGGGGTGTGATGCAGATCGGGATTATGGCGAAGACGTTTGTCCGGCCGACGCTCGGCGATGTCCTCGATGTGGTAGGTCGCTACAGCCTCCGGGCGATCCAATTTAGTTTCTCCTGTGCCGGCCTGCCCAACATGCCCGACCGGATCGACCCGGCGCAGGTGGAGCGTATTCACGTGGAGATGGACGCCCGTGCGATCACGATGGCGGCGGTCTCCGGCACGTTCAACATGATTGATCCCGACCTGTCGAAGCGTCGGGACGGCCTCCGGCGGCTGCGTGAGATGGCCTCCGTCTGCGCGCGGCTCGTGACGCCGGTCATCACCCTCTGCACGGGTACGCGGGACCCCGACAACATGTGGCGGCGGCATCCCGACAACGATTCCCCCACCGCGTGGCGCGACCTGGTTGTTTCGATGACCGAAGCGGTGCAATATGCTGAAGAATTCGGCGTGACCCTCGCGTTCGAGCCTGAAGTGTCGAACGTTGTCGATTCCGCCCACAAGGCCCGGCGACTGCTCGATGAGGTCCGATCTCCCCGGCTCAAGGTGGTGATGGACGGGGCCAACCTGTTTCATGCGGGCGAATTGCCGAGGATGCGCGAGATTCTTAATGAAGCATTCGACCTGCTCGGCCCAGACATCGTCCTGGCCCATGCCAAAGACCTGAGCCAGGATGGGGAAGCCGGACACGAGGCCGCCGGGACGGGCAGGCTCGATTACGATCACTATCTCATGCTACTGCGAGCCGCCGGCTACGACGGCGCGCTGATCCTTCATAGCCTCGACGAAACACAGGTGGCGGGGTGTATTGAGTTTTTGCGGAGCAAAACGATTTTTCTGTCCCCCTGATTCTCTTTTGCTTTTCACTCTTCATTCTTCACTCTTCCCTGCCCTTTTCTCCCCCGACGCGACGAAGATGCTGATGCTGGCCGCTTCGTTCCCGTCGTGTGATTGCCCGCAGCATCGCTCCCCGACACAATCCACGATCACGTTCGTCAGTCCGGCGTCGGCCAGCCATTCCCGGATCGCTTCTCGCTTGAACCCCATCCATCGATCGTGATGCTCCGCCCTTAAGAATTCGAACGAGTGCTCATCCAGGTCGGTGATCACCAGCCTCCCGCCCGGCTTTAACGTGCGCGCCATCTCCTTGATGGCGTCCGGCGGCGCCTCGACGTGATGGAGACACATATTGGCGAACGCGTACTCGACCGTTTCATCGGGGACGGGTAAGTGTTCCGCCTCGCCTAAGCGGTAGTCGACCCCTGGGGCGTCGGCGAATTTCTTGCGCATCTCTGTCAGCATCGCGTCAGACTGATCGACCGCGATCACCCGGAGACCTCTGCGGATCAGTCCCTCCGTGATAAACCCGCTCCCCGCGCCGACATCGACGGCCACCTGCCC
>JACQVL010000177.1 GCA_016209865.1 Candidatus Latescibacterota bacterium
ATGCCTCGTGCTGCACTGGGTGAATTATCATCAGGATGAAGCGAGTCAGATTGAAGTCCCCATCCCCACAGGACCGATCCAGGTGACGTGTAGCATACCCGCTGACCTCCGGGTGGAACGTGTCGAGTGGCTCTACCCTGAGATGTCAGCTCCAACAGTCCTCGCGCACGAAACAGACGGGCAGCAGGTCCGGTTCGAGATTCCCTCGGTGATCGTGTATGGGCTGAGTGTGGTGCATCTGGAAGAATAATATGTCATCCTCTCCATTCGTCCAATTCGCCTCAGCCGTCTTTTCAGCCCGGACTCATCTGTGTCATCATCTTTTTCCATCTGCGCTCCTCCTCCTGCTCCTCGCCCTCCCTGCCCGCGCCGCCGACCGCGTCACGATCACCTACTGGCGGCCGACGTACGACGTCGAGCGGGACGCGACCGTCCGGATGATCCGGGACTTCGAGGCGAAGTACCCGCACATCCGCATCAACATGGTGCCGACGTCGAGCTACGAGGAGAAGATCAAGACCGCGCTCGCTGGCGGGGTCGGGCCGGACATCATGGCGGTCGACGGCCCGTTGATCGCTTTCTACGCTTACCAGGGCGCGCTCATCCCCCTCGACCGGTACTACACGCCGGAGGGTAAAGCCGACCTCATCCCGGCGTCGTTAGAAGAGATCACCTGGAACGGCCATCTCTGGACCGGCCCGTTGAACAACTCCAGCATCGCCGTCTACTACAATGAGGCGATGTTCGAGCGGGCGGGGATCGTCCCGCCGAGGATGGCCGACCGGGCATGGACGTGGGAGCAGTTCGTCGCCCAGATCAAACGGGTCATGGAAGCGAACCGGGCCGGCGCCTGGCAGCCGTGGGGACTGATGTTCGGGATCGGGATCAACGAGTTCGCGGCGTACGCGGAGATGCCCTGGCTGTGGCAGACGGGTGGACAGGTGATGCGGCCGGACGGTCTGCGGGCAACCGGTTACTTAGACAGCCCGGCGTCGGTCCGCGGGCTGACGACGTTCCAGCATCTCTTCAGAGTCGATCGCGTCGCCCCGGTCGAGGAGATCACGGAAGGGTTCGTCACCGGCAAGGCGGCCACGGTCATCTCCGGGCCGTGGAGCATCCCGTTCTATAAGGACGTGTACCCGAATTTCAAGTACGGGATCATGCCCCTCCCACGGGACATGAAACAGGTGACTCCGTGTGGAAGCTGGCACATGGCCGTCACGTCGCAGTCCCGGCATCCCGACGAAGCGTGGCGGTTTATCGACTGGATGACGGGGATCGAAGGGGCGAAGCAGTGGTACAGGGAGACCCGCAACCTGCCCGCCCGCCAGTCGACATACGACGCGTTCCCCGACCTTTCGGCCTACCCGATGCGCATCTTCGCGGATCAGGTCCGGTTCACCGCCAGGCCCCGGCCGGTGACGCCCGTGTATCCGATCGTCACCGACGCGGTCGCGCAGGCGTTCCAGAGCGCGGCGTACGGCCAGCCGCCGGCAGAAGTCCTGACGAAGGCCGCCCGGCGGATCGACGAGGAGACCGCGTACGAGCAGGCCGCGGAAGCGGGCCGCCAGATGCCCCGATGGCTCATCGTGATCGCCGGCCTCTTAGCTGTCCTCTCCGCGGGCGTGGCGGGCGTCCGGCTTCGCCGTTATCTCCGCGCCCGGACGACCCGATACCGCGTCCATGACGTGCTGTGGGGATACGGACTGGTCGCCCCCGCCGTCTGCGGAATCGCCGTGTTCGTCGTCATCCCGATGCTGTTCGCGCTCTACCTCAGTTTCCATCATCCGTATGTCCTGCGGCCGCAGGCGCGGATGGCGTTCGTCGGCTGGGCGAACTACCAGCAGTTGTTCGGGGATCCCTTGTTCTGGAAATCCCTTCTCAACTCCGCGTACTTCACCGTCGTCGTCGTCCCCATCCAGACGACCGTCGCGCTCGGCCTCGCCCTCCTCGTCCGGGAGAAGATCAAAGGCGTCGCCGTCTTCCGGAGTGCGTTCTTCGTCCCGGTCGTCACCGCGATGGTCGTCGTCGCCATCATCTGGAGGCTGCTGTACAACGTGAACGCCGGAGTGTTCAACGGACTGCTCGTCCGGTTCGGCGTCCCCAAGCAGTTGTTCCTCGCCAGCGCGACGCAGGCGATGCCGTCCGTCATCGCCATGTGCATCTGGAAGAGTTGCGGGTTCTTCATGCTCATCTTCTTGGCCGGCCTCCAGGCCATCCCGGAGGAATTGTACGACGCGGCCAAAGTGGACGGGGCGGGACGGTGGCACCGGTTCCGGCACATCACGCTGCCCCTGCTCAACCCCGCGATGCTGTTCACCCTGGTCATTACCTCGATGGACGCGATGAAGCTGTTCGGGCCGATCTTCATCATAACGAACGGCGGGCCGTTGCACGCCACGACGGTCATCGTCTATTACATCTACAAAGCGATGTTTCTGTTCTTGAAGGTCGGGTACGCGGCGGCGATGGCGTTCGTGCTGTTCGGCATCATCCTGACGCTGACGCTCGTCCAGATGCGCGTGCTGAGACGGGAAGCGGTGTACTGATCGGTGGTCGGTGGTCGGTTAGAATATGAAGCCTCTCCTCAAATACATCACGCTGACCATCCTCGCGTGCGTCTTCCTCACCCCCTACGTGTGGATGGTCGTGTCCTCGTTCAAGCCGCACGAGGGGATCTTCGCCAGCACGTTTCCGCTCCGGTGGACGGCGTTCTGGGTGAGTGTGCCGACGATCGAGCACTACGTGAAAGTGTTCAGGGTCGTCCCGTTCGGCCGGTATCTGCTCAATACCCTCGGCGTCGCGGTCACGGTGATGGTGGGGAACCTGCTCATCGGGTCGCTCGCTGCGTACAGCTTCGCCAGGCTGCGCTTCCCCGGACGGGATGCGTTGTTCGTGGCGGTGCTGTCCACGATGATCATCCCCGGCGAGGTGACGTTCATGCCGCTGTTCCTCGTCGTCCGGACGCTCGGCTGGATCGACCGGTATGCCGCGCTCGTCGTGCCGCCGCTGTTCGGCGCGTTCGGCATCTTTCTGCTCCGGCAGTTCTTCCGGGACATCCCGCGCGACTTAGAGGACTCCGCGAAGATCGATGGGTGTTCGGTGCTGGGCATCTACTGGCGGATCATCCTCCCGTTAGGGAAATCCGCGCTCATCACCCTGGCCCTGCTCGTCTTCATCGGGGAATGGGGGAGTTTTCTCTGGCCGCTGGTCGTCATCAACTCACCGGAGAAACAGGTCATCCAGGTGGGCATCGCCAATTTCACGACGACGTACGGGACGTAC
>JACQVL010000179.1 GCA_016209865.1 Candidatus Latescibacterota bacterium
ATGTGACGATGGAGGTGGCGTTGGTGCAGCCGATTGCGATGGAGCGGGAGTTGCGGTTTGCGATTCGGGAGGGTGGCCGCACCGTCGGCGCCGGCGTCGTCACGAATATCCTCGAATAACCTCCCATAACCCTGTCGTGATAGGAAAGGACGAGCGATGCCGCGAGAACTCATCACCCTGGCCTGTACTGAGTGCAAGCGTCGGAATTATACATCGATGAAGAATCGGCGGAAACACCCGGACCGACTGGAAATCCGAAAGTTTTGTCCTGCGTGCCGGACGCACAAGGTCCACCGAGAGACTCGATAGCACGGAACAGATCCTACGCAGGCCTGTAGCTCTAATTGGTAGAGCGCCGGACTCCAAATCCGGTGGTTGGGGGTTCGAATCCCTCCAGGCCTGTCTTCTTATTCGTGAGGAATGGACCCCTTCGTATGTATGAACGAGCGATTACGTTCCTGAAAGACGTCCGAGCCGAACTGGTCAAGGTGAGCTGGCCGAGCCGGGACGAATTGGTCGGCTCGACGACCGTCGTCATCGTCGTGTCGATCGTGTTCGCCGCGTTCGTCGGGCTGGTTGATTTCCTGCTCTCTATCCTCCTGAGCCGTTTTCTGTAGGGATGAGTCATCCGGGTAAGAGAGGCGCCTATGGCAAAACGCTGGTACGTGATCCATACCTACTCCGGCCATGAGAACAAGGTGAAAACCCACCTGGAGAAGCTCGTCGCCGCCGAGAAACTGCAGGAGAAGATCAGCCAGGTGCTCGTCCCGACCGAAGAAGTCGTGGAGATGAAGCAGGGGAAGAAGACGTCCACCGTCCGCAAGCTGTTTCCCAGCTATGTCTTGGTGGAGATGGAGATGGACCAGGATTCGTGGCATCTGGTGACGAACGCGCCGGGGGTCACCCACTTCGTGGGCGCGGGCACGAAGCCCCAGCCGCTGCGGGAGAGCGAGTTGGACCGGATTCTCCACCGGGTCGAGGAAGGTCAGCCGAAGAAGAAGGTCGAGGTGCCGTTCAGGACCGGGGATCAGATCAAGGTGATCGATGGCCCGTTTACCGATTTTACGGGGGTGGTCGAGGAAGTCCATCCCGAGCGGGGGAAGCTGAAGGTGATGGTGAGCATCTTCGGCCGGGCGACCCCGGTGGAACTCGATTTTCTCCAGGTGGCGCATATCTGATCAAAGGAGGATGGCGTGGCGAAGAAGGTGGTGGCTGTCGTGAAATTGCAAGTGCCGGCGGGGAACGCGAACCCGGCACCGCCCGTCGGGTCCGCCCTGGGACAGCACGGCGTCAACCCCATGGAATTCTGCAAAGCGTTCAACGCGAAGACCCAGGGCCAGGAAGGCCTGATCATCCCGGTGGTCGTGACGGTCTACGCGGACCGTACGTTCACGTTCGTGACGAAGACCCCCCCGGCCGCGGTGCTCCTCAAACGAGAAGCGGGGATCGCCAAGGCGTCAGGCCAGCCGAACCGGATGAAGATCGGACGGGTGACGCGCGAGCAGGTCCGGCAGATCGCGGAGTTGAAGCTGCCCGATTTGAACGCGACCGATCTCGACGCGGCGATGAGCATGGTCGAGGGCACCGCGCGAAGCATGGGCATCGAGATCGTGGGCTGATCCTCTTATCGAAAGGGGTCTACCGATGAAACACGGCAAACGATACCTGAACGCGCTCAAACAGGTCGATATCCAGCGGGCGTATCCCCTGGATGAAGCGGTCGCCCTGGCCAAGCGCACCGCGACGACGAAATTCGACGAGACGGTCGAGATGGCCATCCGCTTAGGCGTCGACCCCCGACATGCGGACCAGATGATCCGCGGGGCGGTGGCCCTGCCGCACGGGACGGGCAAAGCGGTGAAAGTCCTGGTGCTGACGCGCGGTGAGAAGCAGAAGGAGGCGCAGGAAGCGGGCGCGGACTACGTGGGGTCCGACGAGTACATCGAGCGGATTCAGGGAGGATGGGTCGACTTCGACGTCGTCATCGCGACCCCGGATATCATGAAGGATGTGGGCAAACTCGGCCGGATTCTGGGGCCACGCGGGTTGATGCCCAACCCTAAGAGCGGGACGGTCACCTTCGAGGTCGCGCGGACTGTCCGCGACGTCAAGGCGGGCCGGATCGAATACCGGGTCGACCGGACTGGGAACGTGCAGGCCCCGATCGGGAAGGCGTCCTTCACCGAGCAGCAGTTGACCGAGAACGCGGCCGCTTTCCTCGACGCGATCGTCCGGGCCCGGCCGTCCACGGTGAAAGGCCAGTACCTGAAGACCGTCACCGTGTCGGCCGCGCAGGGCCCCGGAGTCAAGGTGGATCGACAGGCGGTGGCGGCAGCGTAGGGGCGAAGCATTCGAACACGGGCAAGGCGCTTCGTCTTGGTATCGACGAGGGCTTCGCCCGTACTCAGTATTCGCCCGATAGAAAGGAGTCTTCGTCCCATGGCTCAGACGCGAGCGGAAAAAGAACAGGTCGTCACGGATCTGGCGGCCCGGCTCGCCGCGGCCCAGAGCGTGTACTTCACGGATTTTACCGGCCTCAACGTGGAGCTGGTCACCCAGTTTCGCCGCCAGCTCCGCGCAGCGTCCGTCGACTGTCAGGTCGTGAAGAATACGCTCGCGCGCTTTGCCATCCAGCACGCGGGACTGCCGGGGGTGGAGTCGTACCTGGAAGGCCCGACGGCGTTGCTGATCGCGCACGACCCGGTCGTGCCAGCGAAAGTGCTGGCCGATTTTATCAAGTCGAACAACGACCGGCCTCGGATCAAGGGGGGAATCTTAAACGGGGCCGTGATCGCTGCGGCGCAGGTCCAGCATCTTGCCACCCTGCCGTCGCGTGAAGTCCTGCTCAGCAGGGCGATCGGCAGGATCGCCTCACCTCTCTCTGGACTGGTGTTCACGCTCCAGGGAGTGCTGGGCAGTCTCGTCAGAGTGCTCGCCGCCATCTCCACCCAGCGGGCGAACGACGCCGGGCCGGCGGAGACGGCCTGATCGTGAGGGGTGGGAATCAGCCGGAAGGGAACACCTGAACACCTCTGTCCGGGGGAACGGGCAGAAGCAGACAAGGATTGGAGGGTTTGCAATGGCAGTCATGGGCGTGACGGAGATCGTCGGGGCGATCGAACAGTTGACGGTGTTAGAGCTGGCGGAACTCGTGAAAACGTTGGAAGGGAAGTTCGGCGTCACGGCCGCTGCTCCCGTCGCGGTGGCCGCCCCGCAGGCCGCCGCAGCCGCCACCGCCGCAGCCGCGCCGGTCGAGGAAAAGACGGAGTTCGACGTCATCCTCTCCGGGTTTGGGGACAAGAAGATCCAGGTCATCAAAGTCGTCCGGGCGCTCACAGGGCTCGGCTTGAAGGAAGCCAAAGACCTGGTCGATGGCGTGCCCAAGCCGGTGAAGGAAGGGATCCAACGCGACGAAGCGGACAAGATGAAAGCCCAGCTCGAAGAAGCCGGCGCGACCGTCGAGATCAAGTAGCGTAAGGGGGACACGGAGAGGTGGTCAATTGGTCGGTGGGGTGAGCGCGTCTCAATATCCCTTACCCCACGTTCATGCGTCAACCCGGTTGCCAATCATCCCCATCACCTCTTGCCGGAAGGATGTGGTCATCAGTGGACGATAACAAAGTTCGCACACGGCGCGATTACTCCAAACTGCCGACTGTGATCGAGATGCCCAACCTGTTAGCGGTGCAGATCGAGTCGTACCGGGCGTTTCTCCAGGCCGATGTCCCGCCCGCCAAACGGAAGAGCCAGGGCCTTCAGGCGGTGTTCAACGATGTCTTCCCGATCTCGGACATCCATGAGAAATTCTCCCTCGAATTCATCGAGTACATGCTCGGCGAGCCGAAATACTCCATCCGGGAGTGCCAGGAACGGGGCATGACGTACGCCATCCCCTTGAAGGCCAAACTCCGCCTGGTCATCCGGGAGGATACAGAGGAGGGGAAAAAGGTCAAAGATATTATCGAGCAGGTCGTCTACCTCGGAGAGTTGCCGCTCATCACCGATAAGGGGACGTTCATCATCAACGGGGCGGAACGCGTCATCGTCTCCCAGCTCCACCGCTCCCCCGGCGTCTTCTTCTCGGAGGAGACCCACCCTAACGGCAAACACCTGTACTCCGCGCGCATCATCCCCAACCACGGGGCGTGGGTGGAGTTCAGCCTCGACGTGAACGACGTCCTGTACGTGCACGTCGAACGGAAGCGGAAACTCCCGGTCACGATCCTGCTCCGCGCCCTGGGCTACGCGACGAACGAGCAGATCTACACCCTGTTCTACGAGACCGAACACATCAAGATGAAGAATATTGCCGGCATGGTCGGCCGGACGATCGCCAGCCCGATCGTCGACAGCAAGACGGGCGAAGTCCTGGCTGAGGTCGGGGAGAAGCTGACCGAGGAGGGGCTGGAACGCCTGTCGACGGGCAACGGCCGGTTAGGGTCGATCACCGTCCTGAAGATCGACCCGGCGAAAGACCCGGAGATCATCTTCAACACCCTCAAACGTGACCCGACGCGCACGACCGAGGAGGCGCTCTTCCGGCTGTACAACCTGCTCCGGCCGGGCGACCCGCCGAACGTCGATACGGCCAAGGCGCTCCTGGACCGGATGTTTTTCAACCCCAAACGGTACGATCTCGGGGCGGTCGGCCGCCACCGGATCAACAAACGCTTAGGCCTCGACATCCCGATGACGGACACGACGCTGACCAACATCGACTTCGTCGAGATCATCCGGTACCTGATCGGCCTGCGCAGCGGCCAGGGGGATACGGACGACATCGATCATCTGGGCAACCGCCGCACCCGCTCCGTCGGGGAGCTGTTAGCCGGTCAGTTCAACATCGGCCTGACCCGGATGGCCCGGACGATCCGGGAGCGGATCAGCCTCCACGATGTCGAGTCGATCACCCCGCAGGACCTGGTGAACGCGCGAACGGTCTCGTCCGTCATCGCCGCGTTCTTCGGGAGCAGCCAGCTCTCGCAGTTCATGGAGCAGACGAACCCGTTGGCGGAACTCACCCACAAGCGCCGGCTGAGCTCCCTGGGGCCGGGCGGGCTGGATCGTGCCCACGCCAGCTTCGAGGTGCGCGACGTCCATCACACGCACTACGGCCGCATCTGCCCGATCGAAACCCCGGAAGGGCCGAATATCGGGTTGATCGCCTACCTGAGCACGTACGCGCGGGTGAACGAGTACGGGTTCATCGAGACCCCGTACCGGAAGGTCGACAAAGGCCGGGTGACGGACAAGATCGAGTACCTGTCCGCCGACCTGGAGGAGAAGTTCACGATCGCCCAGGCGAACTCCCCGGTCGATAAGCGGGGACGCTTGATCGGCCCTGTGAAGGCTCGCCGGAAAGGAGATTTCCCGGTCGTCAGTCCGGACGAGATCGACTACATGGACGTCTCCCCGAAGCAGCTCGTCGGCATCTCCGCCGCCCTCATCCCGTTCCTGGAGCACGACGACGCCAACCGGGCGCTGATGGGGTCGAACATGCAGCGCCAGTCGGTGCCCCTGCTCGTCACCGAAGCCCCGCTCATCGGGACGGGGCTGGAAGGGAAGGTGGCGATCGATTCCGGGGCGGTCACCGTCGCCCGACGTGCCGGCACCGTCCAGCATGTGTCGGCGGATATGATCATCGTCGCGCCGGATACCGACGAGAAAGAGACGCCGCTGTTCGACGCGCCGGTCGACATGTACCACCTGATCAAATTCAAGAAATCGAACCAGGAGACCTGCATCAACCAGCACCCTGTCGTGATGGCGGGCGACCGCGTGGAAGTCGGCCAGGTGTTAGCCGACGGCCCCGCCACCTGCGACGGCGAGCTGGCGCTCGGCCGGAATGTGCTGGTCGCGTTCATGTCCTGGGAAGGGTATAATTTCGAAGACGCGATCGTCGTCAGCGAGAACCTGGTGAAACAAGATACCTTCACCTCCATTCACATCACCGAATTCGAGCTCCCCGTCCGGGAGACGAAAGTCGGGGTCGAGGAACTCACCCGCGAAATCCCGAACGTCAGCGAGGACGCCGTCCGGAACCTGGATGAGAACGGGGTCATTCGCATCGGAGCCGAGATTGGACCAGGGGACATCCTGGTCGGGAAGGTCACCCCGAAGGGTGAACGGGAGCTCTCCCCGGAAGAACGCCTCCTCCGGGCGATCTTCGGCGAGAAAGCGGGGGACGTCCGGGATGCCTCCCTGAAAGCCCCGCCGGGGATGAGCGGGATCGTGATCGACACCAGGATTTTCAGCCGGAAGGATCGGGATGAGGTCACGAAGGAGAAAGAACGGCAGACGATCAGCGAACTGAAGCGGGACTACGACCAGCGCATCGTGAAGATCAGGTCGATGCGGAATGCGAAGCTGAGGGAACTCTTAGCCGGCCAGGTCTGCGCCGAGCTGCGGGACGATGAAGACAACCATGTCGTCGTCCCGGCGCGGAAGAAATTCAACAAGGACCTCCTCGGGGCGCTGGAGATCGACCGGCTGTGCCAGAATCAGCAATGGGTCGAGGACGAGAGCGTCAACGAGAAGATTCACCACGTGATCGATTCCAGCCTGCGGAACATCACCGTCCTGGAGCGGCAACTGGAGCGGGAGATCGAGAAGGTCATCCGCGGGGATGAGCTGGCGCCGGGCGTCATCCAACTGGTGAAAGTCTACATCGCCAAGAAACGGAAGCTGGCGGTCGGGGATAAGATGGCCGGCCGGCATGGGAACAAGGGGGTGGTGGCGAAGATCGTCCCGGAGGAGGATATGCCGTACCTCCCGGACGGGACGCCGATCGACATCATCCTGAACCCGCTCGGCGTGCCGGGCCGGATGAACCTCGGCCAGATCCTGGAGACGCATCTCGGCTGGGCGGCTAAAAAGCTGGGGCTGGCCGTCGCCTCCCCGGTGTTCGACGGCGCGACGATCGAGGAGACGAAGGCGACCCTCGAGAACGCCGGACTGCCGGAATCGGGCAAGACCGTCCTGTATGACGGCAAGACCGGCCTGCCGTTCGACAAAGAGGTGACCGTCGGGTACATGTACAAGATGAAACTCTCCCACCTGGTGGACGACAAGATCCACGCGCGGTCGATCGGGCCGTACTCCCTCGTCACCCAGCAGCCGCTGGGCGGGAAGGCGCAGTTCGGCGGCCAGCGGTTCGGCGAGATGGAAGTCTGGGCGCTCGAAGCGTACGGGGCGGCGTATATCCTCCAGGAGATGCTGACGGTGAAATCCGATGACGTGAACGGGCGGTCGAAACTCTACGAGGCGATCGTCAAAGGCGACAACCCGCCCGAACCGGGAATCCCGGAGTCGTTCAACGTCCTCGTCAAAGAACTCCAAAGCCTGGCGTTAGACGTGCAGCTCGAAGAATGAGGCACGCAGGACGGTTCACACCTCAACTCCTGTCAGGATGCGGTCTACGGAGTGGGCGTTCATCTGATGAATTTTGACGACCAAAATCGGTAAAAACCTGTAGGGGCGAATCTTGTATTCGCCCCGATGCGGGCGATCACAAGGATCGCCCCTACGGATGA
>JACQVL010000181.1 GCA_016209865.1 Candidatus Latescibacterota bacterium
CTCGTCACTCGTCACTCGTCACTGCCCTTTCCGCCGGTCTGGTGACGTTGTGCCTGCTCGCGCTCAGCACGTGCAAGGGGCCGGCGGGGCCGCCTGGTCTGCTGAGGAACGGGAAAGTGGCAGGACAGATCACCGTCTGGGAGGATGCGGTGTCGAACAGCCAGAATTCACCGGCCGCGATCCCAGCGGGCGGGTTTACCGTCTCCGTCACCGGGGATTCGACCAAGACCGCGACGACCGCGGCGGACGGGAAGTACGAGCTGCCCAGCGTTCCGGCTGGGACGTACATCGTCGTGACCTCGAAAGACAGCAGCAGCGCGTCCGGGTACGGGACGATGCGCCGGTATAACGTTGTCATCGGAGGGGGAACCTCTTACTATTCGGGCGAGATCGGCCGGAAAGCCCCGAAACCCACCCCGGTCTCGGCCATCCGGGATTCCTTAGCGACCACCGGCGGCGGCAAGATCGCGGCGATCAGAGTGGCATGGAACATCGCGCCGGTGAGCATCCAGTTTACGACATACGCGTTCATCATCACGTTCCAAGCCCCTACGGCCGGTTTCACCCTCGGCCCGTTCCTGGGCAGCGGCGCGCTGAGCGACACCACGTTCGTGATCGGTCTGCCGCCCGGCCAGTACAACGTCGCGGTCCAGTCCGATATCGGGTTGTCGTACATCGACCAGAGCACGGGCACCGAGGTGTTTCCCACGCGAAGCAGTCAGACCGCCGCGCCCAATTCGGTGACGCTGACCCGTCCGGTCCGGCCTGTAGCGGCCATCCCGGCCAGGGCGCTCGCACGCGAGTTCCCGGGCAAGCGGGTGTTGCAGGCGGTGGTGAAGGATCGGTGACCAGTCGCCGGTAACGGACAATGGATTCCCGCTTTCGCGGGGATGACAACAGAGTCTTTCTCGTCACTCGTCACTACGGATTTTTACCGACTACCGACCACTGACCACCGACCACCGAGGTTTTTCCATGCCCTTTCGCTATCTCGATCATGAAGCCGAGATCGGGGTTCTCAGCACCGGCCGTACGCTCGAGGAGGCGTTTGCCGACGGGGCCCGCGGGATGCTGGAGGTGATGGTCGACGTAGCCACGATCTCCCCGGACGAGGTCGTCCCGTTCGAGTGCGCCGCCGCCGACCTGCCCAGCCTGTTCATCGCCCTGCTCAATGAGCTGCTCTACCAGATGGAGACCCGTCGGCTCTTCTTCGCGGATGTCGTCATTCGTGCGGTGGACACCGATGCATCCGGACACCGGCTAACAGGGGAGGCACGGGGGGAGCGGATCGATTTAGAGAAACATGCAGTCCGGACGGAAGTCAAAGCCCCGACCTACTACGGCCTCCTGGTCGAACGGGTCGGGGAGGAGTACTGGGTTCGGTGCGTGTTAGACGTGTGAACGTTAGCACGTTGGAACGTTGGAACGTTCGAACGTTATAACGTGTGAACGTGTGAACGTTGTGTGCAGAGGTGATCATCATGGCTGAGAAGATCAGGGTCGAACAGGTCAAGCCGTACATCTGGGAGATCCCGGTTCAGGGAGAGATGCTCGTTCCGGGCCGGATCTACGCCAACGACGAGCTGATCCACCACCTGCTCGAAGATGTCGCCCAGGAGAAAGAGTGGAACGCGCTCGTGCAGGTTCGGAACGTCGCCTGCCTGCCGGGTATCCTGAGCGCCTCGCTGGCCATGGCGGATGTCCACCCTGGTTACGGCTTCTGCATCGGAGGGGTCGGAGCGTTCGACATCGAGACCGGGGTGGTGAGTGTCGCAGGGGTGGGGTTCGATTGCAACTGCGGGGTGCGGGCGCTCCGGACGCCGCTGATGCGGGAGGATATCCTGGCTAAGCAGGAGGAGCTCGCCCACGAACTCTCACGCAACATCCCGGCCGGGGTCGGGTGTGAAGGGCGCGTACGGCTGTCTCACGGTGAAGTGGATGACCTCCTCATCCGGGGCGCGGAGTTTGTCGTCGAACGGGGGCACGGGTTCCGGGAAGACCTGGAGTACACCGAGGAGCACGGCCGCATCGCCGGGGCGCGGCCGGAGCACGTCAGCGGCCGGGCGAAGGAGCGCCAGCTCAACCAACTGGGGACATTAGGCTCTGGCAATCATTATCTGGAAGTCCAGTACGTCGATGAAATCTTCGATGAGGAAGCTGCCAGAGCCTACGGACTCGTGAAGGACGGGGTGATCGTCTACATCCATTGCGGGAGTCGCGGGTTGGGCCATCAGATCGGGTCGGATTATCTCCCCATCCTAGAGGCGGCGAGCAAGAAGTACGGCATCCCCATCCGGGAGCGGGAACTCGTCTGCGCGCCCATCAAGAGCGACGAAGGTCGGCGGTATCTCGCCGCCGTCAACTGCGGGGTCAACTATGCGTTCGCCAACCGGCAGATGTTAGCGCACCTGACCCGCGAGAGCTTCGCGTTCGTCATGAAGACCGACCCGGCGCGGATCGAGATGCTGTACGACGTCTGTCACAACAACGCGAAGGTCGAGGAGCACCTCGTCGGCGGGAAGCGGAAGCGGGTCGTCGTCCATCGGAAAGGCTCGACCCGCGCGTTTGCCGCAGGCTCGCCGGGCGTCCCGGCCCGCTACCAGCACGTCGGCCATCCGGTACTCGTCGGGGGGACGATGGGCACCTGTTCGTACGTCCTGCGCGGGACGGCCCGGTGCATGGAGGAGACGTTCGGGAGCGGGGTGCACGGCGCGGGACGGGCGCTCTCCCGCCAGCAGGCGAAGAAGCGGTGGCACGGGAAGGAGATCGTCCGGGAGCTGGCGCAGCAGAGGATCATCGTCAAAGCCCGGAGCGCGGCGGGGGTCGCCGAAGAAGCGCCGGGGGCGTACAAGTCGGTCGAGACCGTCGTCGACGTCATGCACCAGGCGGGCATCAACCTCAAAGTCGCCCGGCTGAAGCCGCTGATCTGCATTAAGGGGTAATCACTGAAAGGAC
>JACQVL010000184.1 GCA_016209865.1 Candidatus Latescibacterota bacterium
CGTCACTCCCGTCACCCGCATCGCCTCGCGGACGAGGTCGTGCTCGATCTGATCGACCGTGTCGACGATCTCTTTCCGGGAATAGTTGATGTAAATCTTCTCGTCAAACCGTTCCTTGACGATGACGAAGATGAATTTATCGATCGCGCTGCTGACGACACAGCCGCCGTCTTGCTCGTAGAAATCCGCGAAATCGGTCAACCCGCCCGCAAAACTGATGCGGAGCGGAGTCTGGGTGATGATCATGATGTCTCCCGTTCGCGGACCTGCCGGACGACCTGCATCCGGCTCATCGTCTCATCCGCCTGCGTGGCGTAATCCTGGAGGTCGGGCTGCGCACGGAGCCAGGCGACGTACTCACGCACGCTGCGCGAGACCGACCCTTCGGGCGTCCAACCCAACCGCCTGAGTTTTGAGATGTCGGAGATGATGTGCCGGGTGTCGCCGTACCGGTACTTCACGGCCACCTCCGGCTCGACTGGCCGGCCGAAGACATCGGCGACCGTCCGGGCGAACTCCAGGACGCTGACCGCCCGCCCGCCGCCGACGTTGAACACCTCCCCGTCCGCCTCCTCACGCTCCAGGACGAGCAGGTTGGCCTGGACGACGTCCCCGATGTACACGTAATCCCGGAGCTGCCGACCGTCTTCATAGACGACCGGCGGATGGCCGAACTGCATCCGCAGGCAAAAGATCCGGCAGGCGCCCGAGTAGGCGTTCGAGAACGACTGGCGCGGGCCTTGCACGATCGAGTACCGCATCGCGGCCGTCGGAATCCGGTACCGGCGGCCGAGGTTGAGGGCGATCAGCTCCTGTGTATACTTCGAGATGGCGTACGAGTTCGTGGGATTGACGGCCGTCTCGTCCGTCGGGACAGGCCGGAGCGCCGTTCGGCAGACCGGGCACCGGATATCCCACTCGCCTCGTTCGAGGTGTTCGACCGGCCGGCCTCCCGGCCAGAGCGTCCCGTGGTCGTTGCACTCGTACTTCCCTTCCCCGTAGACCGCCTGGGACGACGCCACGACGACTTTCTGGATCGGATACTTCTGCGCGACGATCAGCTCGTACAGCAGGGCGGTCCCCACCGCGTTGACGTGGAAGAACCGGCTGAAGTCCGTCAGGTAATCCTGGTACGCGGCCAGATGGATGACCGCATCCACCCCGCGGAGCGCCCGATCCAGGTCGTCCCGGCTGCGGACATCCCCCTTGATGAATTCTGCGCCCGGCGGGAGATAGGGGGGGTGCGATGCCCGATGGACGGGGGGTTCGAGGCTATCCAGAATCCGGACCGTGTGACCCCGTTCCAGCAGCCCATCCGCCGTGTGCGACCCGATGAACCCGGCCCCGCCGGTGATGAGGACGTGCATGAGCAATCCTCAATGCGCCCCTCGTCCCAAGAGGACAGAGGGGATCGTCTTCAACAGGATTTTAAAATCGAGCATGAGCGACCAGTTATCGATGTACTGCAGGTCGAGCCGCACCCACGCATCGAAATCAGCGATCGTGTTCCGTCCTTCCACCTGCCAGATGCCGGTGATGCCGGGACGCATGCTGAGCCGGCGTCGCTGCCATCGCTCATACTGCTGGACTTCTTCGATGATCGGGGGACGCGGCCCGACGAGGCTCAGGTCGCCCCACAGGACGTTGAAAAGCTGCGGGAGTTCATCTAAGCTGAACTTCCTCAGCACCCGACCGACCTTCGTCACGCGCGGGTCGTTGCTCATCTTGAAGACCGGCCCGGTCATCTCGTTCAACCCCTCTAACTGGGCCTTGAGCGCCTCCGCATCCTTGACCATCGTCCGGAACTTGTAGCACATGAACTCCCGGCCGTTGAGTCCGATGCGCTGCTGCTTGAACAGCACCGGGCCGGATGAGGATAATTTCACGGCCAGCGCGATCAGCAGGAGGAGAGGACTCAGCACGATCAGACCGATCAGGACGACGGCCACGTCGAACACCCGCTTGAAGTAGAGCTTCCCCAAGTCTTCCGGGGTGGTGCTGTACGTCAGCATCGGCAGCCCGTCCATATCCTCTACGTACGTCTTTGCGATCGACGGGGTATAGAAGTGCATGGCGATCTGGGTCTTGATCCCCTGTTCCTCGCAGACCCGGATCGAACTCTCGATCTGGTCGAGGTGTCCGATGGGGACGGCGAAGATCACCTCGTCCACGACATGCCGGTGCAGGAGGTCGGGCAGGTCCCTCAGGCTGCCTAAGCGCTCGATCCCGTTGGTCGTCGGGTTCGTCTGGGACGAGTCGACCGTCACGAACCCGATGACTTTCATCCCCCAGTACGAATGTTGTTTAATCCTCTGGATGATCTCACGGAGCCGATCCCCGATCCCGACGACCAGGACTGTCCGGAAGTTGTACCCTTTCTTACGGATGAAATGGAGCCACACCATGATCGCAGTCTTTTCCAGGATGAGCAGGACCGCGTTGATGACCAGGAATGACCCGACGAGCCAGCGGCTGATCAGGAAATATTTGAACGCATAGAGCGTGGCGAACAGAAACACCCCGCCCCAGAACACCACCCGGATGACGATCCAGTTCAACCCCAGGAGCGGGGTCGTCCGCTGGGAGGCGTAGGCGCCATGCATGGTAAACAGAAGCCACCAGAGCGGGAGAATCACTGAGAGGAGCCATAGATAGTCGGTCAGAGGGAACACGTTTGACAGACGATCGCTCGCAAACTCACTCCGGATGTAGTAGGCGATGAAGAACGACGCGGTGGTGATGATCAGATCGACCGCGACGTTCAGGCGTCGAAAAAGGCTGATGCGCTCACGAAGCATTAAAGGGGTCCTTGTTGAACCACACAATGGTCCAGAAACTCGGCGATTTTTCGTTTGAACACGGTCACATCGAACTGAAGGGCGTGCGCCCGGATCGTCTGCGGGTCGAATGCATCAGCGTCGAACGTTCGGACCGCCTCCGCTAAGGCCTCCGGGGTGTGGGGGAAGAACAGCCGGCCGGTCGCCTGATCGACGATCGTCTCCAGCGCCCCCCCGCCCGCGTACGCGATCACGGGCCGTCCGGACGCCTGCGCTTCCAACGGGGTCAGGCCGAAATCCTCCTCCCCCGGCACGATCAGCGCCCGGCACCGCGCGTAGTGCTGTCGGAGCTGCTCGTCGCTCACCCGGCCTAAGAATTCGATCCGGCCTGTCGCCAGGCGTTCCAGCCGGCCTCGGTCCGTCCCCTCTCCGATGATCGTGAGGGGCAATCCCAGCCGGTTGAACGCCTGAATCGCCAAGTCGATCCGCTTGTACTCCCGGAGCCGTGAGACGATCAGATAAGAGTCTCCGACTTCCGGGCTGATCGCGTACTGGGCGCAGTCGACCGGACAGTGGATGACCGTCGATTCGCGGCGGTAGAACTTGGTGATCCGGCTGGCGATGTTGTACGAATTGGCGATAAAATAGTCCACGCCGCTGGCGTTGACCGCATCCCACAGCCGGATCGGGTGCAGCGTCAGGCCCAACGCTCTTCGGATGAGCGGGCCGACATCCCGCTCCCGCATGTAGTCATGGTACCGCCACGCGAACCGCATCGGGGTGTTGCAGTAGCAGACATGGACGCACTCCGGGCCGGTGATCACCCCTTTCGCCCAGGAGGTGGTCGAGCTCAAGACGACGTCATAGCCGCGCAGGTCAAACTGCTCGAACGCCGTCGGGAAGAACGGCAGGTAGTACTGGAGCCACCGGGTGACGACCGGGAGCCGCTGCATGAACGACGGCCGGATGTCCATCCTCCGGAACACCGGCGGCAGGCGGTCCGGGTCGTACACGGACGTGTAGATGGGCGCGTCCGGGTACATCTCGTGAAAAATCTCGATGATCCGCTCCGCGCCGCCGTACTGGTTGAGGTAATCATGGACGATGGCCAAATTCATCGGGATTCACTCAGCAGGGCGTCGTAGACATCCTGCACCCGCCGGGCGTTCATCGTCAGGTCGAACAGCGCCGCCGCTCGCGCCCGGCCAGCCTGTCCCATCCGGCTCCGCCGGTCCGGGGATCGCAGCAGGACGAGGAGCGCCTCCGCCAGGGCGTGCTCATCGCGGGCCGGGACGAGCAGTCCGGTCTCCCCGTCGACGACTGTCTCCAGCACCCCTCCGGCGCCGACCGCCACCACCGGCTTGCCCGCCGCCTGGGCTTCCATCGGAGTCAGCCCCAATGGTTCCGGAAGGATGGACGCATGGACGATGATGTCGGACGCAGCCATCAAGTCCGCCACATCCTGCCGAAACCCTAAATACTGTACTCGCTCTGCCAGCCCCAGGTCCTGGGTGAGCCGGACTAGCTCCTCCGTATACCCCATGTCGTCGAAAGTCGTCTCCCCGACGACCAGGTACCGGACATCCGGGTAGTCCCGGCACACGCGGGCCGCAGCCTGTAGAAAATACACATGACCCTTCCATCGGTCAAGTCGAGAAAAAATACTGATGACCGGCGTCGCAGGACCCAGTCCGAAGGATGTCCTGACAGCGCCGTTGGTTCGGGACGGTTGGAACTGGTCGAGATCGACCCCGTTATGGATGACCGTCACCTTCTCGGCGCGTCCTCCTTGACGGATGAACTCGTCTCGAATCGCCCGGGAATTGGCGACGACCCGGGTCGCGCACGTGTTGCCGACGAGGACGATCAACCGCCGGGTGAGGGCGGGGAAAAAGTCGGCTGAGATGATATCCTTAAAATCCCAGACGACGGGCAGTCCGGCCAGTCGCGCCGCCAGTCCTCCGTAGAACCCCGCTTTCATCGAGTTGAGGTGCACCAGGTCGATCCGGTTCGCCCGGAGCCAGGCTGCCAGCCGGCGAACGCAGGCAGCGAACCGGACGGGGTTGAGGAGGAACGAGAGCGGGGCCCGGATCAGGTCTTCTTTCCGCAGGTCGAGCAAGCCCGGATGCACCGGGATGATCTGCACCTCCACGCCGCGCTGCCGGACCAGGCCGGGCAGCGTCCCGTCCGACGGGCAGACGACGACCGGCCGGAACCGGGCGCGGTCGAGCTGGCTCAACTGGCGGAGCAGGTAGACCTGTCCCCCGCCCATGCGCGTCGTATGGTCAATGAACGCGATGTTCCTGGGTTGCGGCATCGTACACCCGTTCGAGCGCATCCACCGCCCGATCCCATGTATACCGGTCCTCGACATACGCCCGGCACCGGGCCCGGAACGCCGGCTCGACGAGGTCGGAATCGAGACAGGCGAGCGCCGTCCGGGCGATAGCGGCCGGACTGCTCTCCGGGATGAGGAGCCGGCGGTCGAGGGTGTTCAAAATTTCAGCCGTAGCCCCGACCGCCGTGCCGATGACGGGCGTCCCGCAGGCCAGCGCCTCGACCGTCGACAGCCCGAACCCTTCTAACGTCCGCGTCGGCATGACGAACACGTCCGCGGCCTGGTAGTAGGAGGGAAGCTCATCATCGGGGATGAACCCGGCGAACCGCACCCGCTCCCCGACCCCTAAGTCTGCCGCCTGTCGCTCTAATAATGGTCGGAGCGGACCGTCACCACCGATGACGAGCGTCACCCGGCGGCCATGAGACAGCATGGCGGGCAGCGCCCCGACCAGCGCCTCGATCCCCATCCGGGGCACGAGCCGGCGTACCGTCAGCAGCACCGGCTCGTCGACCGGAAGCCGAAGCCGGGCTTTGACCTGCTGCCGGCAGACCGCTGGCTGAAACCGTTCGACGTCCGCTCCCCCCGGGATGACCTCGACCACCCCCGTCGCCCTGACGAACCGCATCACTGCCTGGCGTGAAAACTGGCTCAGGACGATGACCCGCTGGCTGCTCTGGAGGACGCGGCGTTGCAGCAGTCCGAACAACCAGGCTTTCACGTGCGACAGGGCGACCCCGCGCGTCGCGGACTTCTCAGCCCGTTCTTCCTCATCCCACGGTCCGTGGAACGTGGCGACTTTCGCCAGCGGACGGCTCTCCCGGCAGAGCAGCACGCCGAGCGCTGGGAGCGTCAGGTGAAAATGCACCACATCGACCGGGACGTGCGCGATCAGGTGCTTGAACAGCCGGGCCGCGTTGATGACTCCGGAACCGAACCGGATCGGTCCATTCCCGAAGCGGACACGACAACGATGGATGTGGATACCATCAACCTCCTCGTAGAGCGGCCACTGTGGACGGGTTTGTTCGGTTAAGACCCGGACCGTGTGCCCGCGCCGCGCCAGCCGCCGGCTCGTCTCGAACACGACGTTCTCCGAGCCGCCCGTGAGCGGGTAGAATAGGTTGGTGACCATGAGGATGTGGAACATAGGGGTCAGGATTCAGGGGTCAGGGGTCAGGAACACCCAGAAAAAATATGAAACAGCAGGAGTCGGTGTCAGAAACTCAGAAAACATACTTGTCCATATGGGGTGTATTCTCCATTACTGACCCCTGACTCCCAATTACCATCTCTATCACCGCCTTCAGCTCCGCCGTCAGCCTGGCATACTCAAACCGTTGCCGGGCGATGGCCACACCCAGCATCCCGCGCTCCAGTGCCGCGCGATGCTGGGACAGCCATTCGAGTTGTGCAGCTAACCGCTGGGGGTGAGCCGGGTCGTACACCCCGGTATACGGCAGGAGCAGTCCGTTCTCGTGGATGACCTGGCGAGCCCCTCCGACGTCCGTGGCGATGATGAACCGGCCGCACGCTAAGTACTCCGGCAGTTTGGCCGTCGTGCGGGACTGGCCGACGGCATCGTTCGTCTGGGTTGAGACGCACACGTCCATCAGGTTGATGTACCGGGGCACGTCGTCGTGGGGGACGCGTCCGGCGAACCACACCCGATCCGCGATGCCATACTCCTGCGCGCGCTGCTGTAAATATGGGAGACCGCTGCCGTCCCCGACAATGATCCCCCTTACATCGTGGGTTTTTAGTAACCGGAGGGCCTCAAGAATATCCCATCCGTAGCACATCTGGTACCGGTCGCTCCAGACGAGCGAGCCGACGACGCCGATCGTCAACGCCCCGTCAAGCCCGGATTGGCGGCGGAATGCGCTGACATCAAGGGGTTTGAAGCGGGTGGTGTCGACTCCATCCGGGATGAAGAACACGCGATCCGGGCGCTGCTGCCGGAGGGTCTCGGCCAGGAACGCCCCACGGGCGACGACCGCGGACGCGGCCCGGATCATCGTCCACTCGGCCAATCGGACGAGCCAGGACTCCCACGCCGGGCGTCCGTTGCTCTTCAGCAGGTCGTAGGACGGGTCGCCGTGGTCGAGGATAAACCGGGTGCCCCGGATGGCCCGGGCGAGCAGCACCGCGCCCCCACCCGCATACCCGACGTTCATCACGTACACCAAATCGGGCCGCTGCTCACGGAGCACCTGGCTAAACCGGCGGAGCGCTTCCACCTTCCCCGACTCCCGGTAGAATATCCCGACCTCGTGCGCTGCCGACAGCGGCGCGATCAGGTTCCGGGCACGGAGTCCCATCACCCCGTGCGGGGTATCGTTCACTAAGACACAGAGTTTCATCGGGACGGAGCGTGCGACAGTGGCTTCTCAGCGACGAAATAGACGGTCGGGGCGAACGAGGGGAAGAGCGACGAGCACCATCGGCGCAGGCGGGACGAGCCCTCTCCGTTGTACCGGACGACCCGGAACCCGGCACGCCGGAAAAACCGGAAGAAATCGACCGGACTGGGCAGGTAGACGCAATCGCAATCCGCATCCATCATCCCCTCAAGCCGGGGCTTTCGGTAAGTGAACCGTGCGTCCGGCGCGCAGAGCTTCATGGCGGTCCGCCATGTCGTCGTGACGAGACCCGTCAGAGCCGATGGCAGTGTCTCATAGAACGACAGATACCCGCGGCCGCCGCCGAGCAGGTTTCGGAGCGCCTTGAGCGGAATCACCGGACTCCAGTAATTGGGACAGATGACCACGACCCGCCCGCCTGGCCGGATGATCCGTCCCATCTCCCGCAGCGCCCGTTCCGCGTCCGGGATGTGCTCAACCACGTCGAACGAAGCGACGGCATCGAACTCGCCGTCTCGGAACGGAAGCTCGATCGCATCCCCGACCACGTACCACGGGCGCGCGCCCGGCCGGCCTGGAGCACCGCCCAAGAACTTGAGCGAGATGTCCATCCCGATCACCTCGAACCCTGCTTCGACCAATCGCGTCGCGGCGTACCCCGTCCCGCACCCGGCGTCGAGGATGCGGGCTGGCGCCGGGATGTACGCTCGCACCACCCGGAGATACTCCCCGCAATGGGTATCCGTCTCCCGTTCCCGGAGTCCCCGGAGGTACGGGTCGGACGTCTGGTAGAACGTGCGCAATGCCTGACGCGCCTGCGGAGGCGCGAGGTTGGGTTCAGAAGGTGGCAATGGTCTTACCCTTCAATGACTATCCGATAAATCCGTTCAACCCGTTCTGCGAACGCCTGCCAGCTCAGTCCTTCGACGCGAGTCCGGCCCTGCTGGCCAAGCCGGGCGCGGAGTTCCGGGTCCGCCATCAACCGGTGGATGTGACC
>JACQVL010000186.1 GCA_016209865.1 Candidatus Latescibacterota bacterium
CAGGATGACCGGCAGCAGGCGGCCGGGCTGGGTTCAGCGCAGTGACCCTGTCGCCGTTCAGTCGGGAGCAATCGTGATGGAGACCGACGATCAGCACGCCTTTTCCCATTTCCCATTGACAGTTCGGCATGGATCGGATAGATTGAGAATGCAGGTATTCAATCTCGCATTGCCTATGACCACGCTTCATACCAGTCCCATTCAGGAGGGCTGTGCCGTGACATCCTACGTCTTTCGCGCCGAGCTCGTCGAGGAGGAGGATGGACGTTGGAGTGCGGGGGTGCCTGCCCTGCCCGGCTGTGCGACCTGGGGTCTGACACGAGACGAGGCCCTCCGCAACCTCCGGGACGCGGTCGAAGCGTACCTCCGGGACATGCAGAAAGCGGGGGAGCCGATCCCCCGGGACGCGTCCATTGAGGTGCGCAGTGAGCCGGTGGTGGCGGTGACGGTATAACTCCGGAGCACCCGCCCCTGGCACGCCTCCGGAACGTTCCGGTCCGCCGGGTCGTGCGGGCACTCGAACGGGACGGGTTCCAGTTCACCGAGCGGCAGGGCAGCCAGCGGGTCTACCGTCACCCGGACAGACGCCGGGTCGTGATCCATTACCATCGTCCCACCGATACCTTGCCCCCGTACGTCATTCGCAATCTGCTGATCGGCACCCGCTGGACTGAGGATGATCTCAGACGGCTGGGGCTCGTCAAATAGCCGCCTGGGGTAACAGATTTGTATTCTTTATAGGGAAAATGATCCTCCAACTGTACGGAGTGCCCGATCGACCGTAATGGCCGTCAGTGGAGGAAATTGAACAGCAGACGGCCAGTCCATCTCCCCGACATCCCCGTGGAATGTGTCCTCCCCCCACAGGATCGTCACCTGTTGTCCGCGCGGTCCCCAGACAGCCGGGTCGGTCGGCCCGAACAGGGCGATCGTCGGGACACCGGCCGCCGCGGCGAGATGAGTCATCCCTGAATCATTGCCGATCATTCCCCGGCATCGGACGAGCACGGCGGCGAGCAGGGGAAGATCGAGCTGGTTCGCGATGAGAGGGGTCGCGCGGGTCAGGCTCGCCCGAATTGCGTTGACCACCTCGGCATCCGCCGGTCCTGCTGACAGAAGCGAGGGGATGTTCCGCGTGTGCAGCGCGTCGATCAGCGCCGCGTACCGGTCCGGCGGCCAGCACTTCCAGCGTCCCCCGCTGCCGGGATGAACGGCCATCAGAGCGGCTGGCCGCGTGAAGCCGCGCTCTGCCAGGAACGCCTCCGCGCGGCGACGGTCGTCCGGTGAAGGGCAGAGACGCGGCACGGACGCGCGGACCTCGATGCCCAGCGGCGCGAGCGCCCGAATCAGATGGTGCGTCGCATGGAGCCGGTGCCCGTCAGGGGGGATCGGAGAGCCGGTGAGCACGCGACCGGCCCCGGCTCTGGCCAGGTTGGCCGCGAAGACGCCATCGCGGTCGGGGAGGAAAGAGACGATCATCTCGTACTGGCTGAACGCCTCGGTGAGGTCTGGCGGCAAAGGAGCATCCCTGACGAAGAACGGCGCCAGGTCCGCCCGGTCGATCGACAGCAGGGCCCCGGCTTCCTGTCCGCTCACCGCCAGCCGGGCGATGGAGGGAACGCCCATGACGTCGAGGGAGACTCCGGGGAACGCCCGGCGGAGCGCAGTCAGAACGGGCAACGTCAGGATGAAGTCCCCGATCGCCCCGGTCCGGATGACGAGGATTCGCATTGAAGTCAGTGGTCGGTGATCGGTGGTCGGTAAAATCTGTGACAAGTCAATCTCAGAGGTTGTCATTCCCGCGCGGGCCTGTCCTCGCGAAAGCGGGGACGGGAATCCATTTTATAACCTCACCTGCACGCCTACACCCTGCCGGACGGCTCGTTCATAGGCCAGCCGCGCGGTGACCGCGTCTTCCACCGCGAACCCGACAGACTTGAACACCGTGATCTCGTCCGCAGACTCCCGTCCGGTTTTCTTGCCAATAACCAGCTCTGAGAGTTCCGCATGGATGTGCGCCTCCGTCATCCGCCCCTGTCGTATCGGAATCAACAGGTCGCCCGCTTCCGCCATCGCGCCTGCATACGTATCCACGACCACCTTAGCCCGGATGACCGTCTCCTCGTCCAGCTCCCGCATCTCAGGCGTATAGGCTCCGACGGCGTTGATATGCGTCCCCGGCCGGAGCGCATGCCCGTCGAACACCGGGACGGCCGACCGGGTGCAGGTCGCGATGAGATCGGCCGACCGGGCGCACTCGTCGGGTGTGGCGGCGACTCGAACCGGAATCCCGTGCGCGGCGGTCATGTCGTCCGCGAAGCCATGCGCCCGTTCCGGCGTCCGGTTGAACACGACCACCTCGTCGATCCGAGCGACCGTCCGCAACGCCCACACATGGAACCGGGCCTGCACACCCGCGCCGAAGATGCCCAGTACGCGCGCGTCCGGACGGGCGAGCAGCCGGGTGGCCAGGGCCGAGGCGGCGGCCGTCCGGATGGCCGTGAGGTACGTCGCATCCATCAGCGCTAAGAGTTCCCCGGTGGCCGCATCCGCCAGCAGGTAGGAGCCAGTGATCGTCGGCAGGCCACGAGCGGGGTTGTCGGGATACACGGACACGATCTTCGTGCCGAGCGTCCCGGACTCCGGCAGGTACGCCGGCATGAACAGGACGAGGGCGTTCCGGTCGGGCACGTCGAGCGGGAGACGCACCGGGACGCGGCACCGCCCGCCCGCATACTCCCGGAATCCCGCCTCCACCGCGCCGATCACGTCCACCATCGGCAGCAACGCCTCAAGGTCTGTTCGTGAGAGTATGAGCACCATATCACCGACCCCTGACCCCAGTCCCCCGACC
>JACQVL010000187.1 GCA_016209865.1 Candidatus Latescibacterota bacterium
ATATGGGACGACGATCACCGTCAACGTCCCGACCCATGTGGCGGGGGTGATGGATTTCGCCAACGGCGCGGTCGGGACGATCATCACCAGTTTTGACGTCTGGGCCGCTCAACTCCCGCGCATCGAAATCTACGGGACGGACGGGTCGTTGAGTGTGCCTGACCCGAACGGATTCGGCGGCCCGGTTCGCGTCCGGCGCGCGGGGGCGAGCGACTGGACGGACATGCCGCTCACGCATGGGTACACGACGCAGAGCCGGGGGGTCGGGGTGGCGGACATGGCGTACGCCTTGCGTTCAGGCCGGCCGCACCGGGCGAACGGAGAACTGGCGTACCACGTGCTCGATATCATGCATGCCTTTCACGACGCCTCGGCCGACGGCCGGCATGTGGAACTGGCCAGCACCTGCCGCCGGCCTGCGCCGTTGCCGCTCGGCCTGGCGGAGAACACGTTGGACGAATGAACAGGCTCCCGGTACAGATGCTGGTCGCGCTCGTGTGCGCGTGGGGCGGCGGGTGCTACAGGACGGAGCACAGTAACCCGCTGGATGGCCACTCCTCACTCCTGTTCGCGGACGAAGAGGGGCCTTCGCTCATCCAGCCAGACGGCGCGGAACAGTGGTACGCCGGGACGACCCAGCAGATCATCTGGGGGACCGGCCACCGGTCGGCGGATACGACCGTCAGCCTGCGACTGTCGATCGATGACGGGCAGACGTACCCGTACGAGATCGCCAGCCGCGTCCCCAACCGGGGCACGTACGCCTGGCCGGTTCCGGATCTGCCGTCGAAACAGTGTCGTGTCCAGGTTGTGGGCGCAACCACCCGCGGCGCGAGTCACGCGTCGTTCTCCATCCTCAGGAAGCCGGTCCCGCGACAGATGACCACCGGCGGGGGGGAATGGCCGTCCTGGCGGGGCGACCGTCTGGCCTTCATGTCGGACCGGACGGGCAACTCTGACGTCTGGGTGCTCAACATCGAGAGCAATCAGCTCGTCCAGGTCACGACCGATCCCCATTTCGACGGCTATCCGGCCTGGGACAAGAAGGGGTTGCATCTCGCGTTCACGTCTGCCCGCACCGGCCGGAACGAGGTCTGGGCGAGTTCGCTCTTCTTTGATGCTCGTGCCACGCAGACGCAGATTCAACTCACCACCACCGGGGGCGAGCAGTCGAGCTGGCAGCCGTTACCGGCCTCCAAAAAACTCGCGTATCTCTCCCCCCTCTTCGGGCAGTTTGACCTCGCCACCCTTGAATTCTCTCTACCCCTTTCCTCCTCGTCTGTCATCACCGCCCCACGCTTGTTGACTGACGATGGAGGGAAAATAAAGCCGGTCTGGGTCATCCGAACGTCTGATAATACGAACATCATCTACTTTCAAACGGTCAGACAGATGTTCGGCTCGACTGAGATTCAGACGATCCAGGCGGATGCCGCGTTCGCCCTGCCGAATTCCCTCTCGCTTCCGTTCACTTCACCTGTCCGCCATCCAGCCGTGTCGCCCAGCGGGACGAGGCTCGCCGTGAGTGTCGATGGAGATATCTGGATCGTCCCCTTAGCAGAAGGCAGAGTGACCGGGGCGCCGCTTCAGGTCACGTTCGACCCGGCGGCGGAGGACGTGCCTGATTGGAGCACCGACCGTGACCTGGCCTTCCAGTCGCGTCAGACCGGACAATGGGAGATCTGGACGATCAGGGTGCCGTAAAAACCTCACCCATCCTCACCCAAACCCTCCCCTTCGCAAGGAGAGGGAAGGGGAGGGAGCGAAGCGGGAGGGGTTAGGTGAGGTATAGGATGAGGAATTCCCTATGCCCCAGGATTCATCACATTCTTTGTACGACTTCCTGTCCCGGTTAGAACGTCTGCTCGACAAGCTGGAGCGTGTCCTCGACCGGACGCTCGCCGGGCGGACGGACGGGGCGGACGTGTTCGCCTCCTGGGTCGCGTTCCGGTGGGTCCGGCGCGACGGCCGCGGCTGGCTGGAGGCCATCGTCCACCCCGACCTGGCCCGGCTGGATGACCTGATCGGCCTCGACCGTGAGCTGGCCATCCTCATCCGGAACACCGAGCAGTTCGTCCGCGGTCTCCCGGCGAACAACGTCCTCATCTGGGGGGAACGGGGCACGGGCAAATCGTCGACCGTGAAGGGCCTGCTGACCCGGTTCGCCTCAGAGGGGCTGCGGATGATTGAAGTCCACAAGCACGACCTGACCGACCTCCCGCTGATCGTCGAACCCCTGTGGGAGCGGCCGGAGCGGTTTATCCTGTTCTGCGACGACCTGTCATTCGACGAGGGGGAAAGCCTGTACAAGGAGTTGAAGGCGATGTTAGAAGGGGGGCTGGCCGCCCGGCCGGGGAACGTCCTCATCTATGCCACGTCCAACCGCCGGCACCTGATGCCGGAGCGGTTCCGCGACAACCGGCCGGTGTTCAGCGATGAGGATGGCGAGATTCATCCCCAGGAAGGGGCGGAGGAGAAAGTCTCCCTGAGCGACCGGTTCGGCCTCTCGATCGGGTTCTACGGGATCGATCAGGACACGTACTTGCGGATCGTGACCCACTGGGCGGCCCAGCGGGGACTCCGGGTCGCGCCCGACACCCTCCGGCGCGAGGCGCTCCAGTGGGCGCAGCGGGCGAGCGGGCGGTCGGGACGGGTCGCCCGGCAGTTCATAGACGACCTGGCGGGACGGTTGGGGTTGGAGGGAGAAAAATGACGGGGTACGGAATTCGGGGTACGGGGTTCGGGAAACAAAGAAGAAGCATTCGGGGTCTGCTTTCTGTTCTTTCCCGAATCTCGTCTTTCCCGAATCCCGAATCCCCAACCCCGAACCCCGGGGGTTATTTCACCAGCGCCATCTTCCTCGTCTTCACGAACGCGCCGGCTTCTAAGCGATAGAAGTAAATCCCGCTCGACACTCGTTCCCCGCTGTGACTCCGTCCGTTCCACCGGATCGCATAGAACCCGGCCTCCTTCGGCTCGTTGTGCAGCAGGGCCACGACTTCCTGTCCCAGCAGGTTGTAGACCTTGAGCGTGACGACACTGGCCGTGGGCAGGTCGAACCGGATTGTCGTTTCCGGGTTGAACGGGTTGGGGTAGTTCTGGCCTAACGCGAACACCTTCGGCGCACTCACCCGGATGGCGATCGGCCCGAACCGCGTGGACAGACCCGCCGCATAGACCGCTTCCACCTGGTAGTAGTACACCTGATTGACCGTCACCCCTCGATCCACGTACTGGAACGCCTGACCCGTCACCGGGGTTTTCGTCAATTTCTCAAACCCCGCCTGCGGACGCAAACTCCGATAGACGTGGAACCCGGTCAGCCCCGGCTGCCCGCGCGCAATCGTCCAGGTCACTGTGACGACCCCCCGTTCATCCGTGGCCGCGAAGCTGGCCAGTTCCACGGCCGAGGGCTTACTCGTGCTGGCGATGAACGTCCGCTTGGCCGACCATCCGCCGTCGAACACGCTGTCGTTCGCCCGTGACCGCCAGTAGTAGCGCGTGCCACTGACCAGCGCCGTGCTGTCCGTCTGGCCGACATCCAGCACCTGCCAGTGGGTCGGGTTGGTGGACGTCCCCTGCGCGATGCCCGTCTTCGCGGCCGTCAGGGTCGTGAACAGAGAGTCTTCCGCCACCTGGAACGCGTACACGAGCGTCGCCCGGCTCGCATCCCCCGTCACCGGCGTGGCGTCCCCCACGATCAGGACGGGCTTCAGGGAGACGGTATCCGGCGTGGCCACGGACGTCGGCGCGGTCGGCACCTGAGTCGTATTGGGGGTGACGTTCGCCGTGGCCGCCGACGCCGTCCCCGTGTTGCCTCCCAAGTCGAGCGCCGCGACGGTGTAGCTGTACGCCGTCCCGTTCGTGACGTTCACATCCAGGTAGGTGGTGTCCTGCACGTTGGAGACGATTGCGGCGCTGTTGCGGGTGAGGTTATACCCCGCGATGCCGGAGGCGTCCGTGCTCGGGGCCCAGCGCACCCGCACCGCCCCGTCGCCAGGAATGGCCACGACCGTGGTGGGCGTGCTCGGCGGGGTCGCGTCTACGGAGGCGGGCATCTGCTGGTTGTCGAGCGCACTCAGCGCGGCCGGGGCGGGCACCCGGGTGTCGTTCACGTTCACCGACCCGACCTTGAAGTAGTAGGTCTTATTCAGCGTCAGCTTCGTGACCGAGAGGCTGTGGGTCAGCGTCCCGGTCTGATCCCCGACGGTGATCTTCGTGGCCAACGTCGCCACCGTGTCATAGTCGACGAAGCTCGTCGCCAGCTTGTCCGTCGTCCAGGTGACGGTCAGCGTCGCGCTCGTGTCCGGCTTGGCCACCGCCGCCTTCTGGATGGTGGAGAGCACCGGCTGGGCGGTGTCGGGCGTCGCCAGCGTGGTGAACGTGTTCGTCGCGCTGGGGGTCGGCCCGTTGTTACTCACGTCCGTCGAGAAGACCCGGTAGTAATACGGCGTACTGGTCGTCAGACTCGTCAACGTCAGGAGATGACTCGTCACCGGGGTTGCGTCGGTGACCGAGAGGGTGAGACTGTCCGGATGCGAGTTCGTCCCGAACCGCACCTCCGAGGAGGCGGCTTCATCCGTCGTCCAACTGACGGTCGCCCGGGTGTCTGACGGGGAGGCGGTGATGGAGGCGTCGCTGATGACCGGCGGGGTGGTATCCGCCGAGAGCGCGGTGGCTCCTACCGCCTGGGTGCTCTGCGTCGGCCCGTTGTTGCTCGGGTCGGTCGAGGCGACCTGGTAGGTGTACGTCGTGTTCGCCGCTAAGTTCGTCACGGTCAACTGATGGAGCGTCACCTGCGTCGGATCCTGCACGGTGTTCGTGAGATTCCCCCCGGCGCCGTAATTGACCACGCTCGTGCTGAGTTCGTCCGTCTCCCACTGGATGACGAGCTGGTTGTCGGTCTGGGCGATGACGCTCGGCCCGTTGAGGATGACCGGCGACTGGGTATCCGGCTGACTGTTCGTCGTGAACCGGCCGGTCGAGCCGGGGACCTGCCGGATGCCCGTGGGCACCAGCCGCCGGGAGTTCCCGACGACGATCACTTTGGCGAACACCGTGCCGGGCGGCCAGATCAACGCGTCCCCCGTCGGGGTGCTGGAGGTGATGACGAACAGGTACCCCATCCCCGGCGTCAGCCCGCTGACCCCGATCAGATGATGCCGGTCGAGCTCATCACTCCCCCGGACCAGGCTCTGATCGACGGAGAACACCGCTGTCCCGTCCGGATCGGGCATGTAGTAGACGTACCCATCGCTCGGGATGTTCGTCCGCCAGCGGAAGACGACGTACGTATCCGTCTGGTAGACGAGCTGCGGGGAGATGACAAAGTCCAGCTTCGGCACCTGGCCGCTCGCCCGGGTGCGGAATCGCTCCACCCGGCTCCTCACGCTCCGGTTGTTGGACACCCGCGTCGAGCGGACGAAGTACCGGTAGATCGTCTCCGGCATCAGACCGGTGAGGATCACGACATGCTGGTTCGTGGGCACCGCGTCGACGACGGTCATGGTATCCGTCGTCCCCTGTTTCCAGAACACCACCTCACTGTTACTCGCCACATCGGTCACCCACGTGATGATGGCCGTGGTATCGGTCACCCCGTAGAAGTCCGCGTTCGGCGGGACGATGATGACCGGCGGCAGGGTGTCGAGTTCGGCGGGCGTCTGGACGGTCATCGTGTCGCTCGAGGCCGTCCCTCCAGCCGCTTCTGACTGGACGAAATAGTAGTAGAGCTTGCCGGACTTCAGTCCCGTCAGGGTCACCCGGTGCCGGCGCTCAAGGCTGGCATCCGTGACGATCTGTGTCGCCAGGACGGCGGTCGAATCATACAGCACCGTGCTGGTGGCCCGGCGATCCGTCTCCCAGAAGATCAGCGCGCTCGTCGTCGTGATATCCAGCGCGACCGGTCCCAGGGTGATCCGCGGCGGGGCGATATCGGGAATCCCCCGCGTCTTGAACGAATCGATCAGACTGCTCACCGTCTGGCCGAACGGGTCGGTCGAGCGCACCCGGAAGTAGTAGCGCGTCGCCTTCTGCAACCCGGCCAGCGCCACCTGATGCTCGGTCACCCCCGTCGAGTCCGCCGCCGTCTCGGCCGAATCCCCTAACGCGGGCGTCGTCCCGTAGAACACCCGGCTATCGCTCGGCCGGTTCGTCCGCCAGAGGACGATCGCGGTCGTCGTATCCGGCTCGACCACCGGCCGGCGCGTGATATCAGGGGGCCGTGGGGGTCTGATATCCTGCGCGCGGACTCCGACAAGATCGGACAGATGGGTAATCCGGACGAACAGGTCGTTCCCCTTCGTCGCAGAAAAGATGCCCTCCCGCGTGAGCCCGTCCGGCGTCAAGAACGCCAGCCCCAGCTCGTCGAACGGTGTTCCAGTGAACCCGGAGTGCTCCAGTAACGCCACGAAGTTGCCCAGGGGCAGTTTCAAGACGGCCGGGAACCCGTCCCGGAAGTCATACCGCGCCAGCACCCCGTACTTGGTTTCGATCGTCATCCGGATGAAGAAGAAAATAGGAATCGTGTCCCCGTCGACGACGACCGGGGCAATCTTAATATTATCCTGGTCGGTCGCATCGATATTGCGAATATTGAAGTTAAGGGTAATATCCTCATCTGCGATTGATTCCTCGGGAATCAGGAGGGAGAGTGCCGTGAGGGCGTCCACGAATGGTTGGAGCAGCTCGCCATTTGGAAGGCCCGTCACATCATGCTGTTCGAGGATATTGGGAACACCAAGATCGATCGTGCCCGAATCGATCGGGACGGTGACGGTGATCGCGCCCAGGATGGGCACCTGGATCTTGGCGGTGACCGTCACCCGCGCCTTGATCTGCCGTTGTTGGGGGTGTTGGGCTGAAGCCACCGATGCACTCAAGAGCAGCATGAATGGCAGGCACCACGCGGCCATACGTTGTAAGCTCTTGGATGAGCAAAAAATCCTGAACAGCACGCAAGTTCGGTTCATGAATACCCCTCCCTCTTCAGATGGAATGTGGAAACAGATTGCAAGGGTCATCGATCTTTCGTAATATATTATCAATATCGACCGAGCAAGCAAGGCATGGGACTGGACAGGTGGGATTCTCTACCGTTGAAGGTAGTGACCGATCCGATGTCTGAATATGACCCACATCACATCACGACCCACGCCGTCATCGGGAATCGACTCGAGGAACGTCCATAGTGTACTATAGAGAAAAGGAGGTGTCAACAGAAAATATGGGGGCGCGTGTAGCCGAGCCGGACTGAACGAGGGAGACGCATATCATCACAGACGCGCTTGTAGTCGAGTGGAGGACAGCCCCCCCCTGGACACGAAATTTTTTTAGGATGAGGCTCTTGACTTTTGGGTGAAATCATTATAGTGATTGTATAGTAGGGGCGCAGAATTCTGCGCCCCTACAAAGATTCCCCATTGTTGATTCGTAGAACCATCGGGCAGGGATGAGCCGAACCTGGCGCCTGCCCCGAACCCACGACCCCACAAAGGAGCGCCATCTTGTACGACTTTGACTATGCGTCACCCCGGAGTGTGCGTGAGGCGGTCTCGTTGCTGGAACGGCGGGGGGATGACGCCCGCGTCCTCAGCGGCGGCACCGACCTCATCGTGCAGCTCAGAGAAGGCCGGCGGAAAGCCGGCCTGGTGGTCGACATCAAGGAGATCCCCGAGGTCAACGATCTGTCGTACGGCCCCCGGCAGGGTCTCCGGCTCGGCGCAGCCGTCCCCTGCTACAAAATTTACGGGAATGAGACGGTCCAGAAGCTCTATCCCGGCCTGATCGACGCCGTCTCCCTCGTCGGCGGCATCCAGATTCAGGGACGGGCGACGGTCGGTGGGAACCTGTGCAACGCCTCGCCCGCCGCCGATACCATTCCCCCCCTGATCGTCTTAGGGGCCGCCTGCGTGATCGCCGGTCCCCAGGGCACGCGCACGGTGCCCGTCGAAGACTTCTGCATCGCCCCCGGCCGGACCGTCCTTCAGCGGGGTGAATTCCTCCTCTCCCTCCGCATCCCACCTCCCCTCAAAAACTCCGGCGCGTTCTATCTTCGCTTCATCCCGCGGAATGAGATGGACATCGCGGTCGTCGGCGCGGGCGCCAGCGTGGTGCTGGGCAAAAGACGGACCGTGTTCGTGTCCGCCCGCGTCGCGTTAGGGGCGGTCGCCCCGACGCCGCTGTTCGTGCGCGAAGCCGGAGATGCGTTAGCCGAGAAACCAGTGTCCGATGAGAGCATCCAGCAGGCGGCTGAGATCGCCAGGGCGGCCGCCCGGCCGATCAGTGATATGCGCGGGACGGCCGACCATCGACGCCACCTCGTCGGCGTCCTCACCCGACGAGCCCTGGAAGGCGCCATTCGACGAGCGAAGGAGTCGTAATCGATGTCCAGAGTCCACGTCCAAGCCCGAATCAACGGAGAAGAGACGGAATTCCTCTGCGAGCCGCGCCAGAGCCTGCTGGAAGTCTTGCGAGACGTCCTGATGCTCACCGGCTCGAAAGAGGGTTGCAACAACGGTAACTGCGGGGCGTGCAACGTCATCCTCGACGGCCGTCTGGTGAATTCCTGCTTAGTGCTTGGGGTCGAGGCCCAGGGGAAAGACATCCAGACGATCGAGGGACTGGCCACCCCCGATCGCCTGCATCCGCTCCAGCAGCAATTCTTAGAGCATGCCGCCCTCCAGTGCGGCATCTGTACCCCCGGCTTCATCGTCGCCGCCAAGGCGCTGCTGGACAAGAACCCGCACCCCACCGAACCGCAGGTGCGCCATTGGCTGGCCGGGAACCTGTGCCGCTGTACCGGGTACGATAAGATCGTCAGAGCCGTCCTCAGCGCCGCCGACGCGGTGAGGGACGGGAGATAACACATTGCGGATTGCGGAATGCGGAATGAAAAAGATGTCCTTTGGGCTGGAATAATCCAAAATCCGCAAGCCAAAATCCAAAATACGGAGGTGAACCCATCGTGTCAGAATCCACAGCATACAAAGTCATCGGGACGCGCCCGATCCGCCATGACGGCCTCGACAAGGTGACCGGCCGGGCGATCTACGGCGCGGACGTGCAGATGGTCGGACTGTTGTACGGGAAGATCCTGCGCAGCCCGCACGCGCACGCGCGCATCCGCAAGATCGACACCAGCCGCGCGCTGGCCCTCCCGGGGGTCAAGGCGGTGACGACCCATCAGGACCTGCCCAGTCTTGATGATAAGATCGCAGATTTGGGCGAAGCCGTCGTCAACATGCGGTACATGAGCAACAACATTTTAGCGGAGGGGAAGGTGCTCTACAAGGGCCACGCCGTGGCCGCGGTCGCCGCCACCAGCCCGCACATCGCGGAAGAAGCCCTCGCCCTGATCGACGTGGAGTATGAAGTCCTCCCGCCGGTGATGGACGTGCTCGACGCGATGAACGAGCGCGCGCCGCTCGTGCTGGAGGACCTCAAAACCTCGTCGATCGGCCAGAAGGGGGATAGGCCGAGCAACGTCGCCAGCCATTTCCAGCACAAATTAGGCGACCCGGAGAAGGGGTTTGCGGAAGCGGACGTGGTGATCGACCGGGAGTTCCACACCGCGACGGTGCACCAGGGGTACATCGAGCCGCACAACGCCACCGCCCTCTACAGCCCGGACGGCCATCTGACGGTGTGGTGCAGCACTCAGGGGGCGTTCGCTGTCCGCTCCCAGCTCGCCGAGATCCTCCAGATGCCCATCGCGACGGTCAAGGTCGTGCCTCCGGCGCTCGGCGGCGGGTTCGGCGGGACGATGACCTACTAACTTGAGCCGGAGGCCGCCATCCTGTCGAAGAAGACCGGCCATCCGGTCAAGATGGTGATGAACCGGACGGAGGTGTTCGAGGGCACCGGGCCGACGCCGGGGTCGTACATCCGGGTGAAAATGGGGGCGACGAAGCAGGGCCGGCTCACGGCCGCGGAGGCGTACATGGCCTACGAAGCCGGGGCGTACCCCGGCTCGCCCGTCGGGGCGGGCGCCGGGTGCATCTTCACCCCGTACGACATCCCCAACGTCGTCATCGACGGGTACGACGTCATCGTCAACAAGCCGAAGACGAACGCCTACCGGGCGCCCGGCGCGACCAACGCCGCGCTCGCCTCAGAGACGGTCGTCGATGAACTCGCCGAACGGCTGGGCATCGACCCGCTGGAGTTCCGCCGCCTCAACGGGGCGAAGGAAGGCGCCCGGCGGGCGGACGGGCCGATCCACCCGCGCATCGGGTATCTTGAGGTGGTCGAGGCGGCCATGAAACACCCGCATTACACCGCCCCGCTCGGCGGCCCCAACCGGGGCCGCGGAGTGGCGTCCGGGTACTGGTTCAACTGGAACGGCGGCAAGTCGTGCATCTCCGTCAGCGTCAACCCGAACGGGACGGTCAACTTAGTCGAAGGGTCGACGGACATCGGCGGGACGCGCGCGTCGGTCGCCATGCAATTCGCCGAAGTCCTGGGCATCGCGGCCGAGGACGTGAACCCGATGGTCGTGGACACCGACTCGATCGGGTACACGGACGTGACGGGCGGGAGCCGGACGGCGTTCGGCACGGGCTGGGCCGCGTACGAGGCCGGGCAGGCGATCAAACGACAGATGATGGAACGGGCGGGCAAGCTGTGGGAAGTCTCCCCGGATGCGGTTGATTTCAAGGATGGGGTGTTCTTCTACAAGAGCGACCCGGAGAAGCGGATCACCTTCAAGGAACTGGCGGGGAAGCTGGATCAGACTGGCGGGCCGGTCGTGGCGTCTGTGACCACCGACCCGCAAGGCGCCTTCGGCGGGGCGTTCGCCACGCATATCGTCGATGTCGAAGTCGACCCGGAGACGGGCAAGGTGCAGGTCCTGCGGTATACCACTGTGCAGGATGTGGGCAAGGCCATCCATCCGAGCTACGTGGAGGGCCAGATGCAGGGTGGAGTGGTGCAGGGCAT
>JACQVL010000188.1 GCA_016209865.1 Candidatus Latescibacterota bacterium
CACGTGGGCGATGCCTAAGGCCAGGGCCGCTTCCGTGCCGGGGTTGATGGGGATCCATTCATCCGCTTTCGCCGCGGTCGGGGAGAGCCGGCTCTCGACCTGGATGAACCGGCCTCGGCGATCCGGCCGGCCCCGGCGGAGACGGCCGTAAGCCCGGTTCGCCCAGACGGGCGATCGCCAGGACTCTAAGATGGGTGAGCCGAAGGAGAGCAGATAGGCCGTGTGTTCGAGGTCATACCCCAAGGGGGCGGCGATACCATGCGTCGCCCATGCGACGAGGGTGGACGTCTCATCATACAGATCAGGGATTTCGAGGAAATTCGGCGTGCCGTACGCCTCGCAGAACCGCCGGAGGAGCTGGCCGATCATGCCCGATTGCCGGCCGGTCAGCCACACGACGCTCTGGGGCTGTCCTTGCTGACGAAGCGCGCCGAGCCGCGTGGCGACTATCCGGAGAGCTTCTTCCCACCCTATCCGCTTCCATCGACCCGAGCCGCGCGGGCCGAGCCGCTGTACCGGACCGACGAGACGATCCGGGTCGTAGAGCGCCTGGAGCCCGGCCGCTCCCTTCGGACAGAGGCCGCCCCGGCTGACGGGGCACAACTCATTGCCCTCGATCTTCACCGCGTGGCCGTCGACGACCCGGACGTTGAGGCCGCAGCCAGCCGGGCATTGCCCGCAGACAGACCGTACCCATTGCTCAACGCCCGGTCCGTCACCCCAGGATTCCTTGAACGTCTCGTGGGCGAGGATCCGGTCGCGGCCGAGGCGGCCGAGCGTCACGCCAGCGACGGTGAACCCGGCGAAGGTGAGGAATTCGCGGCGATTGACTTTCACGGTCTGTCTCTCCAGTTGTTCCAACGTTCTAACGTTCCAACGTTTAAACGTTCTAACGTTTACTTATGGCATGCGGCGCAATCCGTGCTCACTCGCTGTTGTTCGTGGCAGTCGAGACACTTGTCCATCGAGATGGTCGTGAGCGGGTGAGATGGTGGTGTCGTCCGTTCCGCCATATCGCCGTGACAGACGGCGCAGTCGAGCTCCGCTAAGACAACGTGACGGCGGTGGGAAAAATAGACATGCTTCGGCACCCGATAGAGCCGTTCCCACTTGACTCGTTCTACTATCCCTTCCGAGCTGATATTCATCCATTGTTGGAGTTCGTCAGGCCGTGTGACCGGGGCGGTCGCGTGGCATCGGACGCAGAACCGTGTGCTCGGAATGGACGCCACGGCCCGGGTTTCTACCCCCCGGTGACACACGACACAGGCCATCGCCGTGTGCGCCTGATGATTGAACGAGAGGGGTTGCCGAACGCCTTCCCAATCCCACCCTAAGTAGAGTCCTGTCCCGAATACCAGACCAGCTATGCTGATCACCACGAGCTTAAGCCGTTCCATCGTCACTCCTGTCACGGCCGCTTGGATTCCCGTCTGCGCGGGAATGACATCGTGCGGAACGTGAGTCACGAACCTTTCTTCCCCGACTCGGCTTCCTTCAACTTCTTCTCATAGAGCGCCTTCTTCCGTGTCTGGGAGTCGTATTTCAAGAATTCAAAAATCTTCTTCCCATCCTCGGAGGTGATCCCGGAGCCTGGCTTGCGCATCATGCGCTTGATGTACCGCTCCCACTCGTCCGACAGGGCGAACGACGAGTTGATCGGCCGGGCCAGGGTATGGCACTTCGCGCATCTGGACGCAAAGACTTTGTAGTTCGTCTGCTGGTCTGACGGGTACTTGGAGACATCGATCGAGGCTGGGCCTTTGTCCATCGTCGCGTACTTGGGATCGTTCTTCGTATCCTGCTGGGCGTTCGTCACTGAAACGGTCAGCACGACAGCCAGGGCTGCAGCGACAACCCCGGCCACGATGAGAATGAGCATCACAACATCTCCGATTCGTCGTTTCATCGTGCGCTCCTTTCTTTGGTTCACCACTTCTCTTCAGCGCCTTTGGGCATCAGACTCATCATATACTGCACGAGCGCGTCGAGTTCTTCTGGTGACATCCACTCTATCGCTGGCATACGGTACGGGGGTCTGGGCCCCAGCGAGTCAGATCTGGCAATCTCCCAGACTCCATTGAGGATTTGAACTTTCAACTCATCTACCGTGTACCCCTCAGCCACGTAGATCAATTTCGGAATCTCCCCACCGGTCTGCGAGTTGGGGTTCTTGATGCCCCCCTGCCCGTCGGGACCGTGGCACATCGCACACCCGTACTTCTGGTAGACGAAGCGCCCACGTTCGACCGGGCTGAACGCCGTGTCCCGCACCCTCGCGCTGGCAACCTGGGCGATCGAGAGCCGTGGTAACTCAGATGATCGCCAACGACAGCCCCCCGTGGGCATCGACAGCGCGCCCAGCACGACAACCCATAAGAGGCTACGAGCCATCATCATGTGTGGTCTCCTTGTTCATGACCAACAGCATGACTGACCGCCTGCCGAACCGCATCCCGCAGTTCGCGGAGGTCGACCGGCTTGACCAGATAGTAGAAAATCTTTGACCGCCGGGCCGCCTGCTCCGTTTCCAATCTCTCGTCATCCGCGACGAGGATGACGGGCAATGAAGGGTCGATCTGATTGACGATCGGCAGCGCTTCCAGTCCACTCATCCCCACCGTGCGTATCCCGAGTACGACCACATCAACCTGTTCCGACAGGATGTGCCGGATCGCCTCACCCGCCCGTTCCGTCACCTCAACCCGGTATCCGTCATCCATCAGTTGTCGGCGCAGAGAGAGGGTGAACAGCGGGTCCTCGTCGCAGATCAGGATGCTGGCCATGTGTTCCGTTCTCTTTCGCCATTCCTGGGCTCGGTAGGGGCACGACATGCCGTACCCCAAGTCCACCTTCATCTGTTCAGCGCATTGCAAGGCCATTCCTAAAACCAATACCCGATCAGGAAGCTGATGATGTGCGCCTTATAGCCGGGCTGGGTCGCCCCGAGGAACGCCGAACTCGACGTTCCTGAATCGACCGCTCCCATGAATGGGTTCAGGTTCTGCTGGGCGAAGTGCGTCGCTTCATACCGCTCGTACCGGTACTCGAGCCGTGGGGTCACACTGTCTGACAGGTGGTATCGCAGCGCAGCAGCCACCTGATGGATCTTACTCTTGGTATCGGGATAGTTGGCTGCCGTGGTGACGAGGTCGGTCGCCCCCAGGGTTCGAGTTGCGATCGTCCCTTTAACGTCGGACAGGGCGTAGCTGAGGGTTGTATCCAGCCTGTTGTTGATCAGGACTCCGTCGATCCCTGCCTCGAAGGTGTTCGCCTTGTCTGCCAGATCGCTCTGCCAGTCGTTCGCCGGTTTGTCGTTCGCGGGGTTGGACCCTGACGCCGGCGTGCGCTGCCGTGACTTCTGCTGATACTTATAGTCCTCCCTGGTGTAATTCGTGAACAGGGCAAAGCGAGCGACCGGGTTATAACTCACCTCGAAAGAGACGTTGTTGTTCCGGTCCCCCAACAGCCCATAGGCTGATTTGGTGAAATCGTCATTGGCATAGCCGACCGAGGCGGAGAAGCTGAGGACGTCCACGGGGGTCACCTGAGCGACAGCCATCACACGATCCCGCGTCCGCGCGGCCATGTCGTACTTCCGCAGTTCGGAGATCTGCCCCAGTCCCGATTCACCCTGAGGGTAGGTAAAGTGGGCGACATGCTCCTCGGCATCATACTCATGGGTTTTCCGGTCGGAGCGGGCATAGGAGGTTCGGAGCACGAACCAGTTGGTCGGGGTGAGGTTCAACGCGGCCTGGAGGGTCTGCTCATCGACTTTCGGCGCATCCCGGTACGTGCGCTCCCAGTTCTCCCATCCGTACCCGACCTTCAGGGATGCGCCCCGGCTGAACTGCCAGCCGACGTCGAGTCCGGCGTTCTGTCGGGTATGGGCAATCGGCAGGCTGCGCCGGGCATCGCCGCTCAACCCGTTATCGTAGCTGACGTATTTCGCAAAGGTCAGGCTCGGTGTCTTGTTCGCGTAATCATACAGCCGGTACCGGGCGTTCACCGAGACCCTGCGGTACGGCCGGCTGGTCAGGGTGATGTTCGTGTTCAGGATGTTCACTTTCCCGCTCAGACTGGTCGCCGGCAGCGCCGGGTACGTGGAGAGGGCGGCGACCGCGCTGTTGATCGTCAACGGCAGGAACGGCTCGTTCTGCCGCCGCCAGCCGTAAGAGACTGTCGTGGCCAATCGGGAGGCTTTCGGCAGGTTGATTGCGCCCGCGAAGGCCAGGTTCTGCGCGGTATTATCCGGGAATGAGGCGAGGCGGCCCCGGGACGGGCTCGCGACCTTCTCCACGGTGATAAACGGGTTGTCCCAGACGAGCGCCTTCACATCGTTGTTGAAGGCAGCGTTGGTGTACGCGAACCGGGCATCCCACCGCTTCGTGGCGTATTCACTGCTGGCTTTGAGCTCCTGCGTCCGATAGTCGATGGGTTCCGGAAGCTCTGTGGAGTTAAAACCAAAGTTCGTCCCCAGGGGTTTCGAGCCCGTCCTGTTCTCGACGGAGTACTGGAGCCGGACATCCCATTCCTGGGCCGGGGTGTAGCGGAGCAACACCTTCCCGGTCTTCCGCTGGGTGCGCAGGTCGAACCCGCGGGCGGTTCCGTTGACCAGGTTGCCGATGGCGGTCATATCAGGCTGAACCCCGGCCACGGCGGGGTTCGTGTCTGTAGTGACCAGCTTATTCAGGTCCTGCCGTGTCTGGGTGGGCAGGGTAAAGACGCCTGCTGTAGACGGGGCGAAGAGGGACCGGCCCGTCATGCTGAGGAAATGGGGCGTCTGGTCCCACTGCACCTCCAGAGCAACCTTGCCCGTCAGACCCGTCTGGAGGAACACACTCTGGTTTTCCTGGGCGGGCCTCGTGGCCCAGAGCTGGAAGTAACGGTGGTTCTTCTGATCCCCCAGGTTTAAATAGAGCCGGTTGAGGAACAGGCCGCTGGGGATGTGCCGGTACTCCTCAAACTTCGAGGAAGAGCGGTCTCCTTCCAATCGTTGTTGGCCGATTTCAACGTGCCCGTTCTTGATCGTCTGCGCCCGTACGAGTCCTCCAGAGGCCGCTAACATGAGGGCCGCGGTGAGCGCACCGATCAACGCTCGAAGAGTGATCCTTCGTTTCATCGTCGTTCACCTCCCTACCTCTGGAATCGGACCCCAGAAGGATGATTAGAGCCGTGAATCTGTGAATGGCAATTCTGGCACGACCGGTTGAAGACAAACCGGCTGGCGACCGGCTGCGGCGTGGTCGGATGCCGTGCCTCGATATGGCACCGCTGGCAGAGCCTCGGCCGCTCGGACTTCAGCAGCGAGGCGTGATTCGACCCGTGCGGTTCGTGGCAGTTCAGGCAGCTCTCCGCCACCGGCGGGTGCTCCCAGAGGAACGGCCCGCGCTTCTCGGCATGGCACTTGTAGCAGGTCTCGTTGACCGAATCGGCGGATAACAACTTCTCTGCGGTGGTGCCGTGCGGGTTGTGGCAATCGGTGCAGGTCACCTTTGCCTCGCGAAGCGGCATGTGGCTCGTCCGCTGCAACTGGGCACGCCGGACTTGATGGCACTGGAAGCACACCTCCATCTCCTGTTGTTTGGCCAGGAGCCTTCGGTCGGAGGCCGGCGCCATGATCTTGTGACAATCCGCGCAGACCATATCCCTCGACTCGTGCGCACTTCCTCGCCAGGAGAAGCGTAAGCCCCTCTCGTGGCACGCCAGGCAGGCTGCGTTCTTGTCATGAGCCGAAGCCGACGACACATCGTTAAAGCGGATGATGGTACGGAGGTCACTCGGGTTCTGCGCGTGCCGGTCCCCATCGCCATGGCAGACGGCGCAGGTCGTCGCGATGTCGGAGCGACTGTCCTCTTCCGGCCAGGCCTTCGCGTGAATGTTACTCTCGAACTGTTTCACCACCGCCGCATGGCACACGCGGCAGTTACCCTTTCCCAGCATGGAGGCAGGCACCGGGGGGCGAGTCGTGGACACCACCGATGGAGGGGTATCCAGACTCACCACATAGGCCACTAAATCGTTGAGTTCTTCCTCTGAGCCACGGAAAGAGGGCATAGAAAGCGGCGGAGTCGGTCCTTTGGGGTCTTTCTTCTGGATGATCAGCATCCCCTCCAGGATCTTTTGCCTCAGTTCCGGGATAGTGTAACCCTCTGCCACCTTGATTAATCCCGCCACCTGCTCGGCGGTGATGGCGTTCTTATTCCTGACCCCACCGGCCCCACCGCTGCCGTGACAGACGAAACACCCGTACTTCTGGTAGGCCACTCCGCCGCGGTCGATGGCTGCTCGATCCGGGGCCGGCTGAGTCACCTGGCCTTGCTGTGCGGCTGCTTCCCCTGTCGGCAGGAAGACTATCCCCAGGATGACGAGCAGAAGCAGCCATCCTTTCTTGACACGGTTACTCATACTCCTTCACCTCCTTCTCAATCGAGCAAGCAGGGACACCGTCTAAGTGCGGAATTCGTTGCAAGATCGATCGCAGTGTCATGACCACCTCCCTGAACTTGAATGGTTTGTTGAACATCCCCGAGAGGTCGGTTTCGATCCCTGGTGGGGCGTCGAATGCGGCCATCAAGAAGGTGTGTGCACTCGGACGCCAGGTTTTCACGACCCGTAATAACTCAAGACCATCAGTGCCGGGCATCCGCCTATCTGAAATGACAGCATCGAATGTGCCCTGCTGGAGCCGGGTAAGCGCCTCACGCCCGTCGTACACGTGCTCGACCGTAAAACCCTGGGTCGCCAGGTATCGGGCGAAGTAGTCACAAAAGGTCTTTTCATCATCCACGACCAGGATTCGGGCCATCGCGCCATCCTCCCTCCATCCCCGCAATCAAGGCAAACCACATGCCAGAAAATAAAAATGCCACGATCGCTTCGCGATGTGGCTTGGTGGAGAAAGCCTTACAGGGATACAATCCCCACATCATACGGTGGGGAATATCACAACGTCAGCGGGGAGACACGGACATTTTGTCCATATCTTTCAGCGCTTCATGGCATGATCTTACAGAGGTCCAATGAGATAGTCGAAGTAAGACATTATGTCCTACTGGTTGACCTCCTCGTCAAGGGGGAGAGAAGGGGCCTCGCCGTTCCGGAGTCGCCGGTGTAAATGTCGTTCGCTGATGCCGAGGATGCGTGCGGCCTGGCGTTTATTCCCGCTGACCGCCTGCAAAACTTGCTCGATGTATTGATCTTCGATTTGCCGGAGGGGTTGGAGAGAGCCATTCGGTTCCGTCTCACGGAGTCTGGACGCTGCGCGGAGGGTCTCGGGCAGATCCTGCGGCGCGATGACATCCCCTGCCGAGAGGATCATCGCGCGTTCGATCACGTTCTCCAGCTCCCGGACGTTTCCGGGCCAGGTGTACTGGCAGAGGAGGTGTATCGCGTCAGGGGAGATTCTCTTCTTGTTCTTGCCGGAGATCCGGGAATGTGCGGCGAAGTGGGCAGCCAGGAGCGGGATATCGTCTCTCCGGTCACGGAGCGGGGGGATGACGATGGAGATCACGTTGAGCCGGTAGAACAGGTCTTCCCGGAACTTTCCCTGTGACACCAGCGCCTCAAGGTCCTTATTCGTCGAGGCCAGGACCCGGACGTCCACCTGGATGTCCTTCGTACCCCCCAGACGCCGGAATGTTTTTGTTTCGATCACCCGGAGGAGCTTGGCCTGGATGGTGGGACTGATCTCCGTGATCTCATCCAGGAAGACCGTGCCCCCGGTGGCGACCTCGAACAGGCCGTGCTTCAGGCTGACCGCTCCAGTGTACGCGCCTCGCTCGTGTCCGAACAACTCGCTCTCCAACAGGTTCTCCTGCAACGACGTGCAGTCGATCACGACGAAGGGGGATTTTGCCCGGAGGCTGTTCGTGTGGATCGCCCGGGCGACGAGCTCTTTGCCAACTCCGCTCTCCCCCCGGATGAGGACGGTGGAGTCCGTCATGGCCACCTTACCGATCATGTCCAGGACGGTCTGCAGTGCCGGGCTGTGTCCGATGAACCCGAACGCCTGCCCGCACCCACAGCGCGAGAGCTCGTACTGCAGGGTGACATTTTGTCGAGTCAGCAGGCTCTTCTCATAGGCTTTTCGAACCGTGACCTCGACCTGATCCAGCTCACAGGGTTTGGTCAGGTAGTCATACGCGCCGCTCTTCATCGCGGCGATCGCATTCTCCACCGTCCCGTGCCCAGTGAGCATGACGACCTCGGTTGCCGGCGCCCGTTCCCTTACGGTTTGCAGGACCGCCAGGCCATCCATACCGGGCATTTTGATGTCGAGCAGCACCACGTGAAGTCCACCGCCATCGATCCGGGTGAGGGCTTCCTCCCCATCCGCCGCCGCTGTCACGTCGAACCCCATCTTGCGGAGTTCCTTGCTGATCACCGTGCGAAACATTTCGTCGTCATCGACGACGAGAAGATTGATCCGTTCACCCACGCGCGATCCCCCCTTCTGTGCTCATTTCGACAGGACTGTCGCTCTCATCCGCAGCGGAGGGAAACGTAGCGATGAACGTACTCCCGCCCCCCACACGGCTCGTGACCTCGATCGTGCCGCCATGGCGTCTGACGATACTCTCACAGATCGATAGTCCTAACCCGGTCCCTTTGCCGACCGGTTTCGTGGTGAAGAATGGCTCGAAGATTCGTGGGAGGTGTTCCTCCGGAATCCCGCATCCGGTGTCCGTGACCGTGAGATGTACCCTATCGTCGCTGGAGCGAGTCGTGACAGACACGGTTCCGGTTCCGTTGATCGCATCCAGACCGTTCAGGATGAGGTTCAAGAGGAGTTGCCCGACCTGGGCTTTGTCCCCGCTGATCGAGGAGACCTCCTGATCGAGGTGGATCGTCACACGTTTCCCTTCGAGTTCTGCTTCATGATCGACCAGGGAGATAACCTCCTGCGCCACGTCATTGATGTTGACCGACTCGAAGATGGGCGCGGCCTGGCGGGAGAAGCTCAGCAGCTTCTCGGCGGTTCGTTTGCACCGGTAGGTGGCCTTCCGGATGATCTCCAGGTATTCCGGGAGGTCATCCAACTCGCCAAGGTTTGTGGGGGTGACCCGGCGCTGGAGCCCTTCAACACAGGCCGCGATCGAGGCCATCGGGTTATTGATCTCGTGGGCGACGCCAGCGGCTAATCGTCCCAACGACGCGAGTTGTTCGGACCTGACAAGCTGGGCTTGTGCATCCCGCAGCTCCGTGAACGCCTGTTCCAACGCCGTGCGCTGTTCCTTGAGTGAAGCGGCCATGCTGTTGAATTGATGGGTCAGCCGTCCCAGCTCATCGCTCGTCTGGACCGGAAGACGATGATCGAAGTCGCCGCTCGCGATGACCTCCGTCCCTCTGGTCAACTGGATGATCGGCCGGGTGAAATACCGGGTGACCCGGAACCCAACCACGACGCCCACCCCGGCACTTACGAGAAGGAACGCGCCGAGGATCATCCTGAATGACGCGATTGACGCAAAGAGGACACGCCGGGGGATGCTATGAAAGATGACATAAAAGCGTTTCGGATCGATGGGGTCGTAGAGGAGCGGGACGTAGGCGATGATTTCGTCCCGGTTCTCCGTGAGGGTTCCGGAGCCGCCAGACAGGATCGTCGACGCGATCGAGGCGGGATAATCGTAGTAGAGGGTATTATCTGGCTGAGTGGCCAGTAATTGTCGCCATTCCTTTTTCTTCCCCGGATGGTACAGGTAGAACCCGTCCTGGTTGACCAACACGGTCTTTCCGCCCGGACTCATCGGAGTTTCGATGAGCCTCTTGAAGAAGTCCTGCGCGAACACATCCGTGATGAGGAGCCCGCGGCGGTCTCCTCCACTGTCGAAAACAGGGGTGACACAACTGAGGACGGGGATCAACTGCCCTGGCACCCCATCTGACTGAACCTCCCTGGGGATGAAGACGACTTCACCAGGGTGCAACCCATTCGCCTGGAAGAAGAAGTAAGGCTCACGGTGGGGATGGAGCCGTTCCTGAGGGACGATCACCGGCCGGACACCGTCCGAATTGATCTGCACCACGGTCGTCCCGGTTCCATCCATGTAACGGATCTGATAGTAGATCTTCTTATGCCATGAGAACACGAAGAACGCCTCGTCGACCAACCGGCGCCACCGGGCTACTTCTTGTTCGTCCCCCTGTTCGGTTGCCTGCATGAAATACCGCAGGGGGACAGAATCCCTCAGGAAGAGAATATCCCCCCGCATTCCCGTCAGAAAATTTTCTGTCTTCTCCTTGACGACGGCGACATCATGGCTGACGTGGTCGACGCCAGAGGCTTCTAATGCCCGGCTGCTCGTGTAGATGGCATACGCCCCGATGAGCAGGAGGGGGACAACCGACAGCCCGACGAAGGCGCCAGTAAGCCGTGCCCGGATGTTCAACCGTGAGATGATGTCATTCAACCATCGACGCCACATCGCGCTCACCTCATCAGTCCCACGTTCGCAGTGACAGAGCTAAATATTTAAAACAGCAAAGAGTGTGCCATGACCCTGAGTTGAGGATGTCTGGCACGCATTTTGCTGCAATAAATCTCATGGAACAAACTTTGCATCCCGGTTGTTTTTTATCTGCGATGGATGGAGGTGTTCATGGTCCGTAAGGTCTTTATCGTCCTGTTGCTGGTGTCCGTCTTCCTCCCGGCTTCATCCGTCTGCGCGTTCGCCCATGATTGTGGCACCGCAGAACGCGACGTTGTCGCCAGTGGTCACTGCGGCGATCGACCGGAGCAGACGACTGCGCCTGGCCCTGACCAGGGCAGGACAGGGATCGTTTCCTTCTCCATGCCTGGTGCCTCGTGCTGCCCGAGCATGGAACCGAGTGAAGCGCGCCCTGCGGTCACGCTCACCTCAAGCCCTCTCGGGAATGACCAAAGCGCTCCGCCTGTCTGGCTCGTGCAGCGTATTGAAGCGAGTGTTCAGCCGTCGCACCCGATCTCGCTGAACGGTCTCGTTTCTTCCCTTCCTTCTCCTCGCCAGCTCTACTGCCTGTATTCCTCGTACCTGATCTGATCGTCCTTCGATCGCTCACGGTCCCGTGGCCGTGTACCGTTGCTGACCGTCTGATTTCTCCTTAAAATCATCAGAGCCTAACCCCCGGCCCCTTCCTGGGCAGATGGGCAGTAGGCAGATAGGCAGTGGGGTGACTGCCCACTGCCCATTGCCCACCTGCCTGGTCGGGAATGGGGTCGGGGGGTTAGGAAGATTCATGAGGTCTCTGTATGACACGTATCCCCCTGCTCTGTGCTATGACACTCTGGATGACCGTCTTCGGGCTGCACATCGACGCACACGCCCAGCACCCGGATGAGCCGACTGTCACCCTCCGCGACCTGCTGACCGAGGCGCGTCAACGCAACCCGGACATCCGGGCAGCCCGCGCTCGCGTGAACGCGGCGCAATACCGGGTTCCCCAGGCGGGCGCGCTTCCCAACCCGTCTGTGATGTACGAACTGAATAACATCGGGCTGTCGAGCTTCTCCATCGGCCGGACGGATATGAGCATGACCGGGCTGTCGTTCGTCCAGGCCATCCCGTTCCCCGGCAAACGCGGGCTGCGGACGCAGGTCGCGGCAACCGATGTGCAGATCAACGAAGCGAGCGCTACGGCAACCGAATTCGACGCGCTCTCTCAGCTCAAAGTCGCCTATTACGACCTCTACCTGATCCACCAATCGCTCATCATCGTGGACAAGAACCGGGAACTGCTGATGACGTTCGCGCGAACAGCCGAGGCGCGGTACGCGGTCGGCACCGGCATCCAGCAGGATGTGCTCAAGGCGCAGGTGGAGATTTCCCGACTGATCGAGCGCCGCAAGCGTCTGGAGCAACGTCAGCAAGCGGTGGAGGCGAGGATCAACAGCCTGCTCGCCCGCCCCTCGACGACCCCGGTCGGCCGTCCGGCCGAGGTGACCCGGACTCCGCTTCAGTCTACGCTGGACGACCTGATCACGATGGTCGACCGCCAGGCCCCCCGTGTACGGACGCAAGACCGTATGATCGAGCGCCAGCAGACGGGAGTCGCATTGGCGAAACGAGACTATTACCCCGACTTCGACGTGAGCGCCAGTTGGCTCACGCGCGGCGGGCTGCCGGACATGTACCAGGTCCGCGTCGGTGTGGAGCTGCCGCTCTATTACCGGCGGAAGCAGCGGAATATGGTGGCAGAGACCCAGGCGATGGTGGCGGAAGCGCAGGCGGAACGAGACGCGACTAAACAGATGTTCTTAGCCGAGGTCCGGGACCAGTACGCGATGGCCCAGACTGCCAACGAGCAGGCCGACCTGTATGAGCAGGCGATCATCCCGCAGGCGACGCTGTCGTTAGAGTCGGCGGTCGCGGGCTATGAAGTGGGAAAGGTGGATTTTCTCACGTTGCTCGACAACCTGATGTCGCTGTTAGAGGACGAGCTGAGTTATTACGAGAAAGTCGTCGAGCACCAGCAGGCGCTCGCCCGGCTGGAACCGCTGGTCGGGGCGACGTTGGTGGAGTGAGGGGATAAGGATGAATGGGAGAGTGGGGGAATGGGAGAAAAAGAAGCGATCGCTCCCACTCGCTCACTCCCCCACTCCCCCATTCTCCCATTCTTTCTCTGTCCTTTATCACAGGAGCAGTCACTATGAAGACGAAGCGCATTGTCGGTCTGGTGTTCGTGGCAGTGATTGTAGCTGCCGCCGGATACTTCCTCTACGCCCGTAACCAGGGGAAGGTGGATTATACGGAACACGCCGCAGCCGGTGCGGATACAACAGCCATGACGGGGCATGAGGGGCACGACATGGCGAAGATGGAAGAGCAGAAGCCGGGCGGGCCGAAGAAAATCCTCTACTACCGCGACCCGATGCACCCTGCGTATACTTCCCCGAAGCCAGGGACAGCGCCCGATTGCGGGATGGACCTCGTCCCGGTCTACGAAGGCGAGGAAGCGGTGACCGTCACTGTACCCGGACTGGCGACCGTGACCATCAGCCCGGAGCGGCAGCAGTTGATCGGAGTCAAGACTGAAGTTGTCACACGGCAGACATTGGACAAAACGCTTCGCACCGTAGGCCGTGTGGATTACGACGAACGCCGGCTCGCTCATATCCACACGAAGACCGAAGGCTGGATTCAGCACCTACACGTCGATTACACCGGCCAGCTCGTCCAGAAGGGACAACCGCTCCTGACGATCTACAGTCCGGAGTTGGTCGCCACCCAGGAGGAATACCTCCTCGCTCTCAGGGGACGCCAGTCACTCACCAAGAGCCGGTTTACCGACGTGGCTGCGGGCTCGCAGTCCCTCGTCGAATCGGCACGACGGCGCTTGCAACTCTGGGACATTTCGGACGAACAGATCGCCCAGCTTGAGAAGGCCGGGAAACCCCAGACGATGATGACCCTCTACTCTCCAATCCAGGGGTTCGTCGTCGAGAAAATGGCGTTCGAGGGGAAGAAAGTCGACGGGAGTGAGGACCTGTACCTGATCGCGGACCTCTCCGCTGTCTGGGTGTACGCCGATATCTACGAGTACGAACTCCCGCTCATCAAGGTCGGACAACCCGCCTCCGTCACCCTCTCGTACGAGCCGGGTAAGATATTCACTGGGAAGGTCGTCTACATCTATCCGGCTCTCGATCCAATGACGCGGACGGCGAAAGTGCGAGTGGAGTTTGCCAATCCGGGCTGGACGTTGAAACCCCAGATGTACGCGAACATCGAGATCAAGACCGGGCAGGGGGAAGGCCTGGTCGTCCCGGACGGGGCGGTGCTCGACTCGGGCACGCGGCAGATCGTGTTCGTGGACAAAGGGGGCGGCCGGTTCGAGCCACGTGAGGTCAAAGTGGGACTACACCTCACCGGAGCCTATGAGATTCGCGCCGGTCTTCAGGAAGGGGAACGGGTCATCACGAGCGCGAATTTCTTGATCGACTCGGAGAGCCAGCTCAAGGCGGCCATCGGGCAGATGGGGATGAAACATTAACAACGTTAACACGTTCGAACGAGGTTTATTATGATCAACCGCATCATCGAATACTGCGCGACCCATAGATTCGTCGTGTTTCTGTTCATCGCGGCGCTCGTCTTCGCCGGGCTGTGGTCGATGCTGAACGTCCCGCTGGATGCCATCCCTGATTTGTCAGATACGCAAGTGATCATCTATTCCCGCTGGGATCGCAGTCCGGACATCATGGAAGACCAGGTGACCTACCCGATCATCACCGCGATGCTGGGCGCGCCAAAGGTGAAAGACATCCGGGGCTTTTCCGACTTCGGCTACTCCTACGTCTACGTCATCTTCGACGAAGGCACGGACATCTACTGGGCACGGTCGCGGACGTTAGAGTACCTGAGCAGCATCCTCCCCCGGCTGCCGCAGGGGGTGCAGGTCGAACTGGGGAAGGACGCGACCGCCGTCGGCTGGGTGTTCCAGTACGCCTTAGTCGATACGACCGGCCAGCACAGTCTGGCGGAGCTGCGGAGCTTTCAGGACTGGTACCTCCGGTACGCCATCCAGAGTGTGCGCGGAGTGGCTGAAGTCGCCCCGGTCGGCGGGTTCGTGCGACAGTACCAGGTGAACATCGACCCGAACAAGTTAGCCGCGTACAACATTCCCCTGGAAGAAGTCATCGAGAAAATCCGGATGAGCAATAATGATGTTGGCGGACGGTTGGTGGAGTTCACCGGACGAGAATACATGGTCCGCGGACGCGGGTACGCCCGTTCGACGACCGACCTGGAGCAGACCGTGGTGATGGTCAACCCGCAGACCGGGACACCCGTGCTGGTGCGGGATTTGGGGACGGTCACGCTTGGGCCGGACATCCGGCGGGGTCTGGCCGAGCTGGACGGGAAGGGGGAGACGGTCGGAGCGATCGTCATCATGCGGTACGGGGAGAACGCACTCAAGGTGATCGATCGAGTCAAGGAACGGCTGAAGGACCTCGAACCGACACTCCCGCAAGGGGTGGAGATCGTCACCACGTACGATCGGGCGGAGCTGATCGAGCGGTCGATCGAGACGCTGAAGGACACGCTGACCGAGGAACTGGTCATCGTCAGCCTGATCATCCTGATCTTCCTGTGGCACATCCCGAGCGCGATGATTCCGATCGTGACCATCCCCATCACGATCATCATCGCCTTCATCCCGATGAAGATGATGGGGTTGACCTCCAACATCATGTCGTTAGGCGGGATTGCGATCGCTATCGGGGCGATGGTGGACGCGGCGATCGTCGTCGTCGAGCAGACGCACAAGAAATTAGAGCACTGGGACGCGGAAGGCCGGCCGGGACGGTACCAGGATGTCGTCATCAGCGCCGTGAAGGAAGTCGGAGGGCCGAGTTTCTTCGCCCTGCTCGTCATCGCCGTCTCGTTCATCCCGGTGTTCACCTTAGAAGGCCAGGAAGGCCGGCTGTTCAAGCCGCTTGCATTCACGAAGAACTTCTCGATGGCCATCGCGGCGGTGCTGGCGATTACCCTCGACCCGGCGATCCGACTGCTGTTCACCCACATGAAGGCATACAACTTCCGGCCGCGGGCGCTGTGCGCCCTCACCAACGCGGTGCTCGTCGGGACGATCCACAGCGAGGAGCGCCATCCGTTGAGCCGCATCCTCATCCGGATGTACTATCCGGTCGTCGAGTTCGTCCTGCGCCGCCCCTGGAAGGTGATCATCGCGGCGATGCTCATCGTGGCCGCGACCGTGCCAATCTACGGGCGGCTCGGGTCGGAGTTCATGCCCCCGTTGAATGAGGGGGTCATCCTCTACATGCCCACCACCCTGCCGGGTCTGTCTGTGGCCGGAGCAACCGACCTGCTCCAGACGCAGGACAAACTCCTCCGCGCGTTCCCGGAAGTCGAGCGGGTGTTCGGCAAGGCGGGACGGGCGGAGACGGCAACCGACCCGGCTCCCTTCTCCATGATGGAGACGGTGGTGGTGTTGAAGCCGGAAGCTGAGTGGCGGGAAGTCCCGACCTGGTACTCGTCCTGGGCACCGGAATGGCTCAAGAAGCCGCTCCGTCATTTCTGGCGGGACCGGATTACAGTTGAGCAACTCACGGCGGAGATGGACAAGGCACTCCAATTGCCTGGCACAACCAATGCCTGGACGATGCCCATCAAAGCTCGTGTGGACATGCTGACGACCGGCGTCCGCACCCCGGTGGGCATCAAAATTCTCGGACGAGATGTTCAGACGATCCAGCAGATCGGGGAGCACATCGAGATGGCCCTGAAAGACGTGCGCGGGTCGCGGTCGGTCTACGCCGAGCGGGTGGCGGGCGGGTACTTCCTCGACTTCACGCTCAAGCGGCCAGAACTCGCCCGGTACGGGCTGACGGTCATGGACGTGCAGAACGTCATCATGTCCGCCGTCGGCGGGGAGAATGTGACGACGACCGTGGAGGGTCGCGAGCGGTACCCGATCAACGTCCGCTACCTGCGGGATTTCCGGAGCAGCGTCGACCGGCTCCGCCGGACGCTCATCGCCACGCCCAGCGGGGCGCAGGTCCCGATGGCGCAAGTCGCAGACGTCCAGCTCCTCTCCGGTCCGTCGATGATCCGCGACGAGAACGGCATGTTGAGCGGGTACGTCTACGTAGACGTGGCCGACCGGGACATCGGGGGCTACGTCACGGAAGCGAAGCAGGTCATCCATGAGAAAGTCCAGCTTTCGCCCGGCTACAGTCTCGTCTGGAGCGGACAGTACGAGTACATGGAGCGGGTCAAGGACCGGCTAATCGTTGTCCTCCCGTTGACGTTCTTCATCATCTTCGTCCTGCTCTACTTCAACACCGGGTCGGTGGTGAAGACGTTCATCATCTTTCTCGCCGTGCCGTTCTCGGCGGTCGGGGCGATCTGGCTGCTCTACTTCCTCGGCTACAACATGAGCATCGGCGTGTGGGTCGGTCTGATCGCGCTGATGGGGGTGGATGCGGAAACGGGAGTGTTTATGCTGCTGTACCTGGACCTCGCCTACGAGGAGATGCGCAAGAACGGCCAGATGCGGTCGTGGAACGACCTGCGGGAGGCGATCATCCACGGCGCGGTCAAGCGGGTGCGCCCGAAGGTCATGACGGTGGGCGTCATGTTTATGGGACTGTTCCCCATCATGTGGTCGACCGGGGCGGGGGCGGACGTGATGAAGCGGATCGCCGCGCCGATGATCGGGGGGATTTTTACGTCGTTCATCATGGAACTGGTCGTCTACCCGGCGATCTACGCGATCTGGAAGTGGCACAGCGAGGTGAAGCGCCTAACCCCCGGCCCCTTCCCTGAGAGGAACGAAGGAGGTTCAGCATGAGTACGCGTGTTCAGCGTGGAGGTGTATCCATCGTCCTGGCGATGCTCTGCACCATGCTGCCCATCGCATCGTCTGCGCAGCATCATGGGGGGATGGATCATCAGGGAATGGCTGGACGTACGAGCGTCATTGTCGGGACGACGGAGGTGGCGCTGGAGGTCGTCGGAGCGGAGCCGGGGAAGGCGGGACAGGTTCTGGTTCGACTGACGGATCGGCGCGGCGGGACCCCGATTTCGGACGCGACGGTGACGGTCGATGTCGAACGGATGGATGAAGCGAAGATGGACAGCACGCACCGGATGGAGGGGATGGACATGGGGGGTGAGAAGGCCGGATTACCAGCTGTCGAACGCGAAGAGAAGGGGGTGTATGTGCATCAGTACCAGTTCGACAAGTCAGACGGCACGTACCGCATCACCGCGCAGGTCTCAGCCCTCGGCGGGCGTCCGCTCGACACGCCGATCAGTGTGACGGTGACGCACACCGTCGCCAAGAAGAGCGGGCGAGGGATGATGGGCATGATGCATCCCATGCCTTCCGGGGTGTGGGGTATCGCGGCCATCAGCGCGGTGATGGTCGGGATGATGGTGCTTCGGGTTGTTCTGTTTTGAACATGACGGCATCAACATCGTAAAGCTCATCATCAGATGGGGGTCCGGCTACAGCAGCGACTCGGCTGGAAGCGGACGCGTTCGTGAAGACAAGAAAGATGACCTTGCTGCGGTAGTAAACCGGCTACTCTTCAGGCATAGTTTTTGCTGCTTGAAAAAATAGTCCATTCACGATGAATCAATCGTCATCCATCGACCAGAACCCGGTGACTGTGTCACCACACCACAACCACGGAGGCACGTGATGAGAACGTCATTGAAACCCTCGACAAGCGCTATCGGAGTCCTGGTGCTTGCCCTGGCCCTGGGAACGGCAGCCTGGGCGCAACAACAACATCGACACGGCTCCGGCTCAGGGATGGGCACCCAGCAACCACAGATGAGCACGATGATGCAGCAGCACATGACTCAGATGGGCAACATGATCCAGAGGATGGATCAGCTCCAGGAGCGCTGTACCCAGATGACGCAAAGTATGGACCAGATGCTCCAGCGGTCCCAGAACCCGGAGAACTTACAGCGGATGCGCGACATGATGAGCATGATGGGGACTATGGCCAAGCAGACGAAGTCCCTCATGGAAAACCTCCGGACCACCATGCAAGGCCAGCTTATGATGCAAGACGAGGCCATGGCCCCGCACATGACGAAAATGCAAGACCACCTCAACGCCATGACGGAGCAGATGGACGGCGCAGTCCGCACGATGGAGGCGATGACCCAGCAGATGGCCCGGACGAAGACGCCAGGCCCGAAGAAACCGTAACACGATGCTGAAGCGAAAGGAACCGGCCGCCGTGGCTTCTCGATGTTTCCCCCGTGACCGCACCCGTCGCCTGTTCGGCCTCATCCTGGCTGTCCTCTCTGTCGCCTGGTTTGGAGAACCGCTCGATACACATGCCGGAGGACTCACCTACTCCGGAACCCTCCGCCTCGCCTCCGGGAGCTACATCGATACGACCCGGACGACCAGTTATTACCTGTTCTCCGGCGTGCGGTACACGGCCGGCCGGCTCCAACTCGGTGCCAGCACCGCGCTCATCCTGCAGAACACCGACTTAGTGGCCAACTCCGGGGCCGGCATGATCCCCTTCAATCGCCAGCATGGCGACAGCCAGCGCCGACATTCGCAATCGCCGGGCGGCGGGTCTCACGACAGCCCGATGATGAAACCCCTCATCGACGGCACCGGCACACGCCAGATGACCGCCGGGTTGGGAGACCTGTTCTTCAACGCCGACTATACTGTACACGCTGGCGGCAGCAACCGCCCGATCATCACGTTGACGACCCAAATCAAGCTGCCGATTGCGAATGCCTCATCAGGGTTCGGGACCGGAGAGACGGATGGCCGGGCGGGCGTGGTCATCAGCCATCCGATCAGAACCAGCTTGATCATGGCCGATCTCGGCTACCTGTTCTTAGGCGATCCGCCCACCGTCGATTTCCGGAATGCCATGAGCTATGGATTCGGCTACGGTCAGTCGTTTCGAGGAGGACGGTATACCCTGGCCGTCTTCTACTCGGGCACGACCCGGATCGTGGACGGATACCCGCCTCCGCGGGAACTGAGCCTCGGCATGAATTACCGGGCCTCATCTCAGACTATAATGAATGTCTCCTTCTCGTTCGGACTCAGCGAGACGACCCCGGATGTCGGATTCTCCATCGGCACCACCCTCACTCTTGTCCCATGAACGGTAAGCCCTGAAGAAGGAGGAACGATCATGAATCAGCGCCCTCGCGCGACAGCGATCGCGGACGAGCGGAAGACCGGACTCGATCCTGACACCCTGGCCACGATCGAGCGGTACCGCCGTGCGGTCAACTACCTGGCCGCCGCCCAGGTGTACCTCAAAGCCAACCCCTTGCTCGAACAGCCGCTGCGGCCGGAGCACATCAAAGACCGGCTGCTCGGCCATTGGGGCACGGCCCCGGGGATCAACCTGATGTACGCTCACCTGAATCGGTTGATTCTGCAGACCGATGCCGGCGTCTTACTGATCACCGGGCCGGGTCATGGGGCCGCGGCCAACCTGGCCAACATGTACCTGGAAGGCTCGCTCACCCACTACTACCCGGCACTCACCCATGACCGGGCCGGACTGCTGCGGTTTATCCAGTGGTTCTCCTGGCCGAACGGGTTCCCCAGTCATCTCAACCCGGCCTTGCCCGGCGTGATCCACGAAGGCGGGGAACTCGGTTACGCGCTGGCGACCGCGTTCGGAGCGGCGCTGGACAACCCCGACCTGATCGTCGCCTGCATCGTGGGAGATGGGGAGGCCGAGACGGGGCCGACGGCCACCGCCTGGCACAGCACCAAGTTTCTCAACCCGGCGACGGACGGAGCGGTGCTTCCCATCCTCCATCTCAACAGCTTCAAGATTTCATCCCCCACCATCTTCGGGACGATGACGAACGACGAACTGGAGGCGCTCTTCACCGGGTACGGGTATGGCGTGCACATCGTCGAGCAGACGGATCGGGTGGATGAGGACATGGCGGCGGCGCTGTCCCAGTCGTACGATGACATCCGCCGGTTGCAGCGGGCGGCACGGTCCGGCCAGACGCCCGGCCGGCCGCGCTGGCCGATGATCGTCCTTCGGTCGCTCAAGGGATGGACCGGGCCGCAGGAGATCGACGGGAAGGTCATCGAGGGGTCATTCCGGGCGCACCAGGTGCCGGGGAAAGACCTCAAGACGAACCCGGCGCACCTGCAGGCGGTCGAGCGCTGGCTGCGGTCGTACCGGCCGCAGGAACTCTTCGACGAACAGGGACGCCCTGCCGAAGACATCCTGACGTTGTGTCCCCACGGTGATCGTCGCATGGCGATGAACCCGCACAGCGTCGGCGGCAAGGTCCGCCAGCCGCTCGACCTTCCGCCGCTCGATGAGCATGCCGTCGCCATCACGGGACGGGGAGCGACGCGGCTGAGCGGGATGGAGCGGCTGGGGGGGTACCTCCGGGACGTCATCCAGCGGAACCAGCACACCCGCAACTTCCGGATCGTCTGTCCTGACGAACTGGAGTCCAACCGGCTGGGCGCGGTGTTCGAGGTCACGAACCGCCAGTACGCCTGGCCGATCCCGGAGGTCGCGGAACACCTCGGCCCGGATGGACGTGTCCTGGAGGTCCTGAGCGAGCACAACTGCCAGGGATGGTTGCAAGGGTACCTGCTCACCGGCCGCCACGGGCTGTTCCCCTGCTACGAGGCGTTCATCTCGATCGTGGACGGGATGATGAATCAGTACGCGAAGTTCCTGAAATCGTCGTTAGAGATCCGGTGGCGCCTGCCGATCTCGTCGCTCAACTACCTCCTGACCTCCGAAAGCTGGCGGCAGGATCACAACGGGTATTCGCACCAGGGCCCGGGGTTCATCAACAACCTGATGACCAAGAAGGGGCAGACGTACCGCATCTACCTGCCGCCGGATGCCAACTGCCTGGTCTCGACGATCGATCACTGCCTGCGGACGACGAATTACATCAACCTCGTGATCGCGGGGAAACTCCCGATGCCGCAGTGGTTGTCGATGGCGGAGGCGGTCGACCATTGTCGGGTCGGCGCGTCCGTCTGGCGCTGGGCGAGCACGCATGACGGCGAGGCCCCGGAGATCATCCTGGCCGGCTGCGGGGATAACCTGACGCTGGAGGTGATGGCGGCCGCGCAGATCCTCCGGGAGGACGTCCCGGACTGGCGCGTGCGCGTGGTCAACGTCACCGACCTGATGGTCTTAGGCATCCCGCAGAAGTATCCGCATGGCCTGGACGAAGGCCGGTTCCAGCGGCTCTTTCCCCTCGACTGTCCGGTGATCGTCAACTTTCATGGGTACACCGCGGCCATCAAGCAGCTCATCTTCGAACGGCCGCAGGACGAGCGGTTCGACATCAACGGGTACCGCGAAGAGGGGACGACGACCACTCCGTTCGATATGCAGGTGAGGAACCGGACGAGCCGGTACCACGTCGTCATCCAGGCGGCGCAGAAGATGGCGGCGCGCAACCCGGCCGTGGCGGCGCGGGCGGAAGAGGTCGTCCGGACGTACGAGCGCAAACTCAGCGAACACCGTCGCTTCATCGACACGAATGGGATTGATCCGCCGGAGATCGCGGAATGGCGGTGGTAAGGAGGATTCCCGCTCGTGAACATTCTCATCCTCAACGCCGGGTCGAGCAGCGTGAAGTTCGGCCTCTTCGACGCTGAGGCTCGCGAGACATTGGCCTCAGGCCTGATCGATTGGACGGCCGATCCTCAGCGTGCGCCCCTGGTCATTCAGCGACCGGGGGCTGAAGAGGTGCGGTCTTCCGTCGAAGTGACGGACCACCGCACGGCGCTGGTTCACGTCGTGCAATCGCTCACCGGGACAGCAGGGGGAGAGAGCGGCCAGGACGATGTGATCACCGGAGTCGGCCATCGGGTCGTCCACGGTGGGGCGGTGTTCCGGGACAGCGTGGGCATCGACGACGGAGTGAAGGCTGCCATCGCCCGGTTTTCTGAGCTCGCCCCCCTCCATAACCCGCCGGCCCTGGAGGGCATCGAGGCGGCGCAGTCACTCCTGCCCGGCGTCCCGCACGTCGCCGTCTTTGACACCGCCTTTTACGCTCATCTCCCCCCCAGCGCGTACCTCTACCCCGTGCCGTACGAGTGGTACACCGACTGGGGCATCCGTCGTTTCGGCTTCCACGGGATCAGTCACGCCTACTGTGCCGGCCGCGCCGCGGAGTTGATCGGCCATGACCTGCGAGAGCTTCGTCTCGTCAGTTGTCACTTAGGCAACGGGTGTTCCGCCACGGCGGTCCGCGGCGGGAAAGCCGTCGCCACGACGATGGGGTTCACGCCGATGGAGGGGCTGATGATGGGCAGTCGCTCCGGCTCGATCGACCCGGGGATTCTGTTCTACATCCAGCAACACCGGGGGATCACCGCTGAGCAACTCGACGACCTGCTCAACCACCGGTCGGGTCTGCTCGGCGTGTCGGGTGTCTCATCCGATTTTCGTCGGGTCGAGGCGGCCGCCCGGTCGGGCGATGAGCGGGCCCGTCTCGCCCTGGAGATGTACGCCGGGCGGGTCCGGGCGGCTGTCGGCGCTCTGGCTGTGACGATGGGCGGGGTCGATGGGTTGATCTTCACGGCGGGCGTGGGCGAGCACTCGGCATCCTTGCGGGCCACCGTCTGTGAGGGACTCGACTGCCTGGGCTTGCGGCTTGACGGCCAGCGGAACGCCGTCTGTCAGCCTGATGCGGACATCGCCACGCCCGACTCGCCCGGCCGAATCGTCGTCATCCACACCCGCGAAGAGTTGATGATCGCCCGTGAAACGCGGCGTGTTGTGTGTAATCTGATGAATGTTGATGAACAAATTCGGTAA
>JACQVL010000183.1 GCA_016209865.1 Candidatus Latescibacterota bacterium
CCTCGGATTCACGCCAGGTCCCGTCGTTCGTCTGGACGAGGTACGTCTGGAAGTTCGGAGTGACCGTGTCGAGGAGGACGGTGACGGTGTGCGGTTCGGAGCCTTGCTGGACGGAGATGTGCGTCTGGTTGAGCGACCAGGTGAAGTCGCCGTCCCGCCGGGAGGTCATCGAGAACTGCGGCAGGGGCATCGCGCTCGATTCGTACCAGACGTGGCCGTCGTAGGTGTAAGAGACCGCCCCGTGTTCCGGCTCTTCCGGGTAGAGGGACGTGAGGAAGTTGTTGCGAAGGGTGGTGCAGAACTGCCGGTACAGGGCCGCGTTCTCGCGCACCGAGTTCCCGAACTGCTCCGGGTCGTTCACCTCGGCCACCCCGTCGAAATCGTCGTGCACGAACGCCTTGTGCAGGTCGAGGGCGCTCATCGGCACACCGTGCCGCTCGAAGTGGCGCGTCCCCTTCCGGCCGTCGTCGAAGTCACAGCCCGGGTCGATCATCACCCACTTGCGGTGCTCGTTCGACCAGACTTCCGCCACGCAGTGCGAGGTGATGATGCACACCCGCGCCTGCAGGCCGAGCGACAGGCAGGCCTGGACGAACGTGCTGGCGTAATGTGTGCACATCCCTAAGGAGAGTTGCTGGCTGGCCAGTTCGAGGACGACTAACGCGTCCCAGGGTGGGACGAACTGGAGCGTCCCCCGGTTCCAGCCATCTTCCCACTGCTGCCGGGTCCATCGCTTCAGGCGGAGGAATTTCTCGAACTCTGTCTTCGCCCCGGCGACGACGTGGTCGAGCCGCCATCGCTCCCGGAGGATGGTGAGCCGTGGCTCATCCGTTAGCTGGTAGGCGAACGGATAGCTCCCCGGGACGAGGTCGTCGTTGTGGGCCTCGACCACCCGGAGGGAGGGATGCGCCGGCTTCGTCATCTCCCCGCTGATCTCCACCTCCAGTTGGCGCAGCGCCGGCGTCGCGTCTCCGCGAGCGGTCGTCAGTGTGGCGCGCCACTGGACGAACCGGTGGCTCTTGGGCAGGCTGACCGGGCCGGTGATGTCCTGCCAGGGGCTCCACGTCTCAGGCCCGTAGGAGGGGGTTGTTCCGCTCCGCCACTGCAGGCTGATGGCCGTCCCGCGCGGGACCGTCGCATCCGGGGTGAAGCAGACGCTCTTGACCGCGATCCGGGGCGCGATCGGGCCGTCCCCGGCGGTGGCCGCCAGGTCGATGGGCGAGGAGGTGATCGTTCCGGACGGCGCATGTCGGTGGAGGTTGAGGCGGACGACGTATTCTCCGATGCAAAAATCGTTCCGGCCGAGCCGCTCCGTCGTCCACGTCTTCCCTCCGTCGATCGATTTCGCGCTCCGATGATGATGGCGAGTGTTGTCCACGTACAGTCGCCAGCCTTTCCCGCTCCCGCTCCGGATGACGATGTCGTTCGCGCCCGCCTTGAGGGCTTTGGCGGGGATGGGGACGATCTGCCAGCCGGCCGACCAGTACGAGTCGGGCTTGCCCTGGAACGACACATTCTCCCGCTGATACTCGTGCTCGATCGTCTGTCCGTTGATCTCGACGATCAACGTCTGGTCGGTCGTCTCCGCGGCCGGGTCGTGCCCCTGCGGGTCGGTGCGAATGACCACCTCCGCCGCCTTCACGTCCGCAAACCCGAGGAGAAACGTTTTCTTCGCCCACACATGATCCGCGACGACGTCGTGCGTCCGGCTGGTGATCGCGCCGACATCATCGGCCACGAGCATCCGCGGCTTCAACCGGGCATGTTCGTCCACCACTTCGATGTGATGGTCATACGTGCACCGGGTCAGGTCGGTGAAAGTCGTAAAGGTTCGTACCGGCATGGGACCCCCTCATAAGAGCAGTGACGAGTGACGAGTGACAAGTAAAACATAATCCACTCGCGTCTTACGGCTGTCATTCCCACGCAAGCGGGAATCCATTTCACCTTAGTTAGAATGACACTATTGAGTCATATTTTTTCCTCTCGTCACTTGTCACTCGTCACTGATTGTTACCGACTACCGACCACCGATTCTCACATACACATCAGTTCCTTCCACCGTGACGTCGTACCGTTCGATGCACACCTGGCCGGAGAAATCGGACACGCCCGTCTCGACGTTGAACCGCCACCCGTGCCACGGGCAGGTGACCATCTTCCCCTCCAGCCATCCCTGACCCAGCGACGCGCCCATGTGGAGGCAGGTGTCCGAGATGGCGTAGTACGTGCCGTCGGCGTTAAAGATGGCGATGTACCGGCCGTCAGCCTCGACGGTCACGCCTTCGCCGGGCGGGATGTCGTACGCTTTGGCGACTTTGATGAAGCGCCCCATATTCTATATCGGTAGTCGTTCCGCCAGTTCCTGAATCAATGGTTCCGTCGTCAAGCCCGTGTCGCCGAGCTGTGCGGCCAGTTCCCAGACGGTATACTGCTGGCCGGACGACCAGAGGTCCCGCAGGAACGCGCCCGCCCCCGGAGCCGCAAACCATCGAGGCCCGTACCGCGCTCGGAGGGCGTGACGGAGCTGCGCCTGGAAAAGCCAGGCCTGCAGGTATTCCGCGCAGTAAAACCCCTCATCCAGGTCGGTCAGGTACATCTGGGGCGGGATGTTGACGTGAATCGCCTCGGACAGATGCCGCGCGTACCGGTCGTCCTGGCCATCCAGCCGGTCGGACGAGTGCAGGCCGAGTTCATACAGCAGTTTCGCGCAGTACCGTCGCACCATGAACAGTTCCTCTAAGTGGGTGAACCAGACGAATTCGTCCTGTTTCGGCATGGGCACGTGCTCCTCCAGCCAGAGCGGGTCGAGGAACAGATGGTCGAACAGGAAGGCGAACGACTCGGTGACCGAGTTATCCCCTAAGTACGCGTATTCAAACGGGCTGGATGGAGAGACGAAGCTGAAGTGGAGGGCGTGGCCGCCCTCGTGGAAGAGCGCGCGGTAGTCGTCGCACCCGTTCTGGGGCATGATGACGAGCATGATCCGATCCGGGATGTGGAGGGGGACGCAGAACGCGCGGGGGGATTTGCGCGCCCGCGCCTCGACGTCGAGCCGGATCGCCTGGCGCTCGTCGAGGTCGATGCCCAACTGGGCGAGCGCGTCCCGGAAGACGCCCAGCAGCCGGTCGGCCGTAAACGCCTCGTCGAACGAAGGCGCGCGGAGCATCCGCCGGATGTCGAACGGTTCCAGTTGGTCGAGCCGCAGGCCGAGGTACCGGTCGGCGGCCCGGCCGAGATGGGCGACGTACCGGTCTTCCGTCTCGGCCAGAAACTGCCGTGCCCGTTCAGCCAGGCCGTAGAGGTCGAGGCCTTTGCCCTTCATGCACAGGTCGGTGTAATGCTGGTAGCCGAGTTCGACGGCCAGGCGGTGGGACAACCCCACGGATTCGGCCCGGAGCGGGGTCAACCGCTCGACCACCTCAAGCTGCGCCTGATGGATTCGCCGCTGCCGCTCCCGGTCGGGTTCGTTGGCGATTGCGATCGTCGCGTGCCGGTAACTGATCGTTTGGTCGTCGACCTGGATCGTGGCGTGGGCTTCTTCCGTGGCGATCCGGTCGTCGAAGTGTTTCGTCGCCTGGCCCAGATAGCTGCTCAGGAGGAACGCTTTCAGGTACTGGTAGCGCCGGGGGTCGGGGGCGCTCTCCTGGGCGAGAACCTGGTCGAGCGTCTGGATCGCCTGGCGCGAGGTCAGGCCGGGGTAGCGGTCGTAGATGGAGGAGAGGTTGAGGTCGGGTTTGAGGCCGGCGTAGTGGAGGTAGATTTCTTCTTCAAGCGCTTCGAGCAAGGCCTGAGCGTCCGCTTGAATGTGCGACACGGTCATGGAGGGCTCCTGATGTCGGAGTGGACGTGCAGGATGGAAAGACGGATTGAGCGAACGCATCAGACCTCATTCCCCGCTCCGTTTTCCATCCTCCCAAAATGGGGGACGGCGATGAGAAAGGCAAGAGAAATTTGTTTTATCGGATAATCTATTGACATCTTCTCTCTTCCGAGCATTTTATATAGGGTCATCCGGAGAGGTCATGGGGAATGCCGGGTGGCTTAATCCGCAATCCGCAATGGGTATTAGTCGCCATCTTCCTCCACATCTCGTAACGGGTCCCGGCATGCAGACCTCAGGCGCATCCCCGGCTCATCGGCCGGTCTCGTTCCGGCACACGATCACCTGCCAGGCGCTCGTCCTCGGCCTGCTGCTGATCGCGGGCCGCTGGGTGGTCTCCACCGTCTCTTGGCGGGGCACGCCAACGCTGCACGTCTCCCTGGAATTCATCGCTGGACTCCTCGCGCTGGTCATCGCCCTGGGCGGCATCGTGCGGTACGTGGCGTTCAAACAGCGGCTCGTCCTGCTGTTCGGCCTGAGTTTCATGGGCGCGAGTATCGTCGACCTGCTCCATGCGGAGATGTCCCTCCGGGCGCTGGCGGTGAGTGAAGGCCCGGACCCGGTGACATGGACGGCGGGCCGGGTGACGCTCAGCCTGTTCCTCATCGCCGGCCTGCTGGTCGACCGGTACGCCCCGCACGCTCGCCGGGTCCGCACCGAACTCCTCACGGCAGTGACGGTGACGGTCGGGGTGACCTGGATTCTCGTCCTCCTGCTCAACTGGTACATCCAGCGAAGGGCAACCATCTTCGCCAATATGCCCTCGCTCGGCTGGGTCTCCGAATGGGGACTCGTCCCGGTCTTCTTAGGGATCGCGTGGGGATACTGGCGGGCGTTCGTCCGGCAGCGGTCGTCGTACCTCGACTGGGCGTCCGCCTCCGCCGTCATCTTCTGCATCACCCAGGTGTATTCCGCGACCAACGTGACCGTGCACCAGTTCACCTTCGTTGCCAGTCATTTTCTGAAGGATTTCGGGTACCTGATCGCCCTGATCGGGCTGTACGTGGAGAGTCTGGCGCTGTTTCGTGATCTTGAGCAGCAGCAGGGGGCGTTGCGGCAGGCCGAAGAGAAATACCGGTCGATCTTCGAGAACGCGGTCGAGGGCATCTTCCAGAGCACCCCTGACGGGCGCTTCCTCACGGCCAACCCCGCCATGGCGCGGATGTTAGGCTACGACTCGCCCGAAGAATTCATCACCACGATCACCGACGCCGAGCGCCAACTGCACGTCAGGCCGGAGCTCCGGCAGGAGTTCAAACGGTTGATAGAGGAACAGAAGGTCGTTCACGAGTTCGAGTTCAACCTCTACCGCAAGGACCGGAGCACGATGTGGGCGTCCCTGCACGCCCGCGCCGTCCGTGATGAGCAAGGGATGATCCGCTACTACGAGGGCACGGCTGAAGACGTCACCGAGCACAAGCGGGCGGCGGAGCGACTGCAGGAGGCGTACCAGCACATCAACGACCAGAACCAGGACCTGGAGCGGTCGAATCGCAGACTGGCCACCCTGCTCGACGTCAGCCGGATGATGGCCACGGTCCACAGCCTGGACGCGTTGCTCCAGAGCATCTTAGTGAAGGCGACCGAACTCATCCCCCTGGCGAGGGCTGGTGTCCTGATGCTGTACGATCCCGTGATCGACCGACTGGTGCCTCACGCGACGATCGGGTACCAACTCGGCATCCTCAGCGACCTGCGCCTTCGCCCCGGGGAGTCGTTTCCCGGCCGCGTGTTCGCCACCGGCCAGCCGTACATGAGCCAGTCGCCGGAGGAGCTGGCTTCCACGATGGATGAGCTGAACGACGAGCAACGACGGCTGGTGGGACAGGCGGCCGCTGGCCTGCCGCCGAGCCTGGGCATGATGTGCGCCCCGCTCGTCGTGCAGGGAAAACCGATCGGAGTGATGATGGTGAACAACTATGCGTCCACCTCGCCGTTCACCGCCGACCATCTCGCCTTCTTCCAGGCGCTCTGCAGCCAGGTCGCGACAGCTATCCGCAACGTGCAGTTGTACGATGAGGTGCAGGAGTACGCCGGCCAGCTCGACCAGAAGAACGAGGAACTGGAGAGCTTTGTCTACACCGTTTCCCACGATCTCCGGTCTCCCCTTGTTTCCCTGCACGGGCTGATGGGGATGTTCGTCAAGGCGGCCGGGTCGGCCCTCGACGAGCGCGGGCGCCGGTACCTCGCCCGCCTGGAAGCGAACGTCAGCCAGATGGAGGAACTGATCGACGGCCTGCTGGAACTCTCCCGCGTCGGCCGGATGGCCGTCCAGATGGAAGACCTGGACATGAACCGGCTCGTCGGCGGTGTTATCGAGCAGCTCCGGCCCCAGTTCGACGCGACAGGGATCGCCGTCACCGTCCATCCTCTGCCGCGCCTGTCCGCGTCGGCGCTGCAGATGAAGCAGGTGTTCAGCAACCTGATCGGGAACGCGATCAAGTTCATGGGCGATGCCCCGGACCGGCGGATCGAGGTCGGGGGGGAACTCCTCAACGGGGCCGCCCAGTTCTACGTGAAGGATACCGGAATCGGGATCGACCCGGCGTACCATGAGAAGATTTTTGCGATCTTCCAGCGCCTGCAGGAACTGGAGGGCGTCACAGGCACCGGCGTCGGTCTGGCGATCGTCAAGAAGATCATCGACAACGCGCACGGGACGATCGCGGTCGAGTCCGAGAGAGGCAAGGGCGCGACGTTCCGGTTTACGGTGCCGAGTGGAAAAGAGGCGGGAGGAGCTGTATGAACCACGAACCGTTTCACATCCTGCTCGTCGAGGATAACGAAGATCATGCGGAGATCACGATGGTGACGCTCGAGGAGAATCACGTCGCCAACCAGGTTGTCTGGGTGAAAGACGGGGCCGAGGCGCTCGACTACCTGTTCCGCCGGGGGATGTACGCCGACCCGGTCCGGCATCCGGCTCCGGGACTCATCCTGCTCGACCTCAAGCTGCCCAAAGTGGACGGCCTGGAGGTGCTCAAGGAGATCAAGACTGAGCCAGCCCTCCGGCGGATTCCGGTGGTCATGCTGACGACCTCCAGCCGGGAGGAAGAGATCCTCCGGAGCTACGACCTGGGGGTCAACAGTTACGTGACCAAGCCCGTCCGGTTCACCGAACTCTCCGAAAAACTCCGGCATATCTGTGATTTCTGGATGCTCACCAACACCCCACCGCCGCGCTGAGGGAGAGGGAGACGACCCGTGGACGACCAACCCATTCTCATCCTCTTAGTGGACGACAACGAAGACCAGGCGCTCATCGCCACGGATGCGCTCTCGGAAGACCCCCAGATCATCGTGACCGTAGCGCGTTCCGGTCATGAGTGCCTGTCACGGCTCCGCGATGCCGCCTACGACCTGGTCATCCTGGATTACAGCATGCCCCGCATGACCGGGATGGACGTCTTGCGGCAGATGCGGACAGACGGCCTCACCGTGCCGGTCATCATGGTTACCGGGTACGGGGATGAGAAGGTGGCGGTGGAGGCGATGCAACTGGGCGCGTCCGATTACCTCATCAAGTCGGGCCACTACCACGACCTCTTGCCGGCGATCGTGCATCGGACGATTGACACGCAACAGCATCGCCGGGAGTTAGAGGAGCAGCGCACCCGCAACATCCGGCTGTCCGCCATCTTAGAGACGGCGGTGACGGTCAACCACGAGATCAACAACCCGCTCGTCACGGTCGTCGGGTACGCGGAGATGTTAGCGCAGCAGGCCAAGGAGAAGGATGCCTTCCTGTACGACGGTCTCATCCGCATCTTAGATGCGAGCCGCCGGATCGAGGGGGTGGCGCGCCGGCTGGGCCAGGTGATCAATCCGGCGACGAAGCCGTACATCGGGGATGTCCGGATGCTCGACCTGGATGCGGCGATCACGCAGAACGACCACGCTGCCGACGAGGCGACGGATTATGCAACCCTCTACGCCCAGATGGTCGAGCTCAACCGGCTGCTCGAACGGCGTGTCGCCGAACAGGAGCAGGAACTGGCCGCGCTCCGGGGATCACAGATGACACAGATGAAGAAGGAGGATGGCGCGGATACACAAACAGGATGACGCGTTTGCGGCTAATCCGTCATCCACAGATGCAGGCCCACCCCGAATTGTTTCGCGCAAAGTTTGATCGCATCCCCGACCGCCGCTTTATACGCGTTCACCACGGCTTCCTCCCCGGTCCCGATCACCGCGCCCCCGAAGGCCGTCTTCGTGACCCCGCAGACGGTCATCACGCCGAGCACCAGGATTTCATGCTCGACTCGCAGATGCTCCTGCACGGTGAACGTCCACTCAAACCCGAAGAGCGTGTTGAGCCGGTCGATGACCGTGGCCGTCTCGACATAATCAAACTGTATCGTGTGCCACTGGCCGGTTTTTTTGTCCTTCCACCGCTGGGTGCGGTGTTTGATGGCCGAGGCCGGGAACGGCTGCGCCAGGGCCTGCTGAGTCTTGAAGCTGAACATGGGTCTTGTCCTCTGGCTGATAACATTTCCACCCGCCCCTGAAGGGGCGGGCGAGAACTATTCCCTTATGGTTCATCCGACATTTTTACGGATCACGCTGATGAGAGTTTGATGATCAAAACAGGGCATCCGTAGGGGCGATCCTTGTGATCGCCCGCATCGGGGCGAATACCAGATTCGCCCCGACAGG
>JACQVL010000200.1 GCA_016209865.1 Candidatus Latescibacterota bacterium
CCGTCATGGACATCACGATTCCCCCGGCGACTGACGACGACATCACGGGAACGGTGGCGGTGATGGGCGGGGACGATCTGCGGCGGTGGACGGAAGCGTTGTTAGACGCGGACGCGCTGGCAGAGGGGGCACGGGTCGTGTCGTTCTCCTACCTCGGCCCTGACCTTACCTGGCCGATCTACCGCAGCGGCACGATCGGTCGCGCGAAGGAAGACCTGGAGCGCACGACCGCTCACCTCGACGCCCTCCTCCAGACCCGCATCGGGGGACACGCGTACGTGTCGATCAACAAAGCGGTCATCACGCAGTCGTCCTCCGCCATCCCCATCGTCCCGCTGTACCTCAGCCTGCTCTACCGCGTGATGAAAGAACGCGGCGTCCACGAAGACCCGATTCACCAGATGGTCCGCCTCTTCCGCGACCACATCGGGCCAGATCAGGCACCAACCCTGGCCGAGGCCAGGCGTATCCGTCTGGATGATCGCGAACTCACGTCCGACATCCAGGCCGAGATCCGCCGCCGCTGGGCACTCATCACCACGGAGAACCTGCACGAACTGGCCGGGTATGATGACTTCAAACGCGGCTTCCGCCAACTATTCGGGTTTGAGGTCGACGGTGTGGACTACAGCGAAGCCGTGGAGGTGGAGGCGGAGATTTAAAAGGACGAAGGACGAAACTGCAAGGGGAATTAAAAGGACGAAGGACAAAGGACGAAACTGCAAAATGAACGCTCCCCGCAGCAAGCTGCGGGGTATCTGCCACTGCCAGGGCATGGAACGCGGCAAGCCGCGAGGTATCAGACCCGGCAGAGGAATGAATCGGTTTTGTTCTTCGTCCTTTGTTTTTTTCGTCCTTTGTCCTTGTCCTTTTCGTCCTTCATCCTTCGTCCTTGCCTTCTCAGTGGTGCGAAAAACACCGCTCGCCCGTGAACACCATCGCGATCCCATGTTCGTTGCACGCGTCGATGCACTCGTAGTCCCTGATCGACCCGCCCGGCTGGACGATCGCCGCAACCCCCGCACGCGCCGCCATGTCGATCGAGTCGCGGAAGGGGATGTACCCGTCGGAGGCCATGACCGCTCCCTCGATCCGCTCCTCGCCACGGTATTTTCGCTGGTATTTCTCGATCGCCTGCTCGACCGCGCCGACCCGGTCCTGCTGACCCGTCCCGACCGCTAATGTCGTCCCGTTCCGGGCGATGACGACCGCGTTCGACCGGACGCCGATCGTGGTATACCAGGCGAACAGGAGGTCCTGCGCCTCCCGTGCTGTCAGCCTCCGCTCGATCCGGACCGTCCCGCGCGTCTTGTGCTCCGCCTCCGCCGGGATCAGGTCCTCACTCGATCGGATTTTCGACAGGAACGGCACGGCCATGATCAGGGAGCCATCCCCTAACACCTTGATCTCCCGATGTCCCTCGGTCTCGTCCCCGATGAATTTGGGCAACTGGTCGAGCCCCGGCACTTCGACCACCCGGATGTCCCGGTTCTTACCAAACCGTTTGAAATCCTCGAACAGAGCGAGCACGCTCGGCTCGTAGCCGGGAGCCACGACGCACTCGACGACGGTCGTCATGATTTCTTCCGCCGTCGACCGGTCGACCGGTCGGTTGAACCCGACGACCGACCCGAACGCCGCCTGCGTGTCGCAGTCCCGCGCCCGGACGTAGACCGTCCGGAGCGTCTCCCCGGACAGCCCGACGGCCACTCCGCTCGGGTTGACGTGTTTCATCACCGCTGCCGCTGGCCCGGTCTGGTATTTCAGGATGGACAACGCGCCGTTCATATCCTCAAGGTTCGTCTGAGACAGCCCGCTCTTCCCCTCCTTGAGCACCCGATGCTGGCCGAGGACGAGCGCGGTGGCGTGAGCCGGACGGTAATAGGCCGCTGGCTGGTGGGGGTTCGTCCCGTACCGCAGGTCGGTCACCTTCACGTACGTGACGCCCAGACAATCAAACTGATCAGGGAACTCACCGACATTGGCCGTGAAGTACAGGTTGCGGAGGCTTGACATGAGACAGACCCTTGTGATGGATTCCCGCTTGCGCGGGAATGACAATAAAAACGTGGGTTGCTTGCTCGTCACTCGTCACTTGTCACTCGTCACTGCTCTCTCATAAAATCGTATCGCCGGTATTGCCTCGATCAGTCCGAGCCGGTGGGCACGCTCGTAGAATTCCATCAGCCCGGCGAGCTCGTCCGGCCCGAGAGGGTACTGGAGGTGATCCCGCAGGTACGATTCGTAGAACGCGGACGAGCCGGGATGGGATGCGGCATGCTCAGCCGCGATCTGGCGGATGAGGGTCATCCCGACCTCTTTCGCGCGGATCAGACTGTCGACCGCGATCGAATCGAGTGCGTCCTCGCGTCCCGCCCAGAAGGCGTAGACGAACGGCCGGCCGGTCATCGCAAACCATTCGAGGCCCAGGTCCCGGCGTGGTTCCGGCCGGTCGGTATAGTCGAGCGCGTTGTCCCCGATGACGAGCGCCGCGTCCGCGACGGCGAGCATCTCGTCGAGCACCGGCGGATGGTCGATATACCTGGCGATCAGCCCGTACCGATCTCTCAGGATGATCTGCGCCAGCGCGGCGGACGTGCGGGAGCTCGAATCGAGCGCGACCGTCCTGATGCGGTCGAACGGGACTGTATGGAATAAGAGGATGCTCTGGACCGGGCCGCGCGAGGAGATCGAGATGTCCGGGACGATCCAGTAAGGCACCGCGCTCCGGGCGTACTCGATCGAAGGAATGATGCCCACATCCGCCTCCCCGCGCTTCAACTTCGTCGCGCAGACGGACGGGACGTCATAGGCAATCTCGAAATCATGCGGCACACGGCGCTGGGCGAGCGGAAGGACGAGAGGCCTGGAGTTGAGGTAACTGACGGCGCTGAGTCGGGTTGGCATATTCACTTCACTGCCTCATACCTCGTATTCCTCCGCCGTGGCTCGAACCCGGCGTCCCGGATGAGCCGTTCGATCTCCTGGACGGGCATGACGAAGCTCGTCCCCCCCGCGCTGATGACGTTCTCCTCCATCATCGTGCTGCCGAAATCGTTGATCCCGTACCGGAGGGCGATCTGCGCGATCTTCGGCCCCTGCGTGACGTACGACGCCTGGATGTTCTCGATGTTGTCCAGCATCAGCCGGGCGACGGCGACGGTGCGGAGATAATCGTACCCCGTGGCCTTGCGCGTCCCTTCTAACTCCGTCCCTTCCGGCTGGAAGCTCCAGGCGATGAACGCGGTGAAATACCCGCCGTCGCGGGCACGCGCGTCGTCCTGCACATCCCGCACCCGGAGCAGGTGCCTCAGGCGATGCTCGACCGTCTCGACCGACCCGAACATCATCGTCGCCGTCGATTTCATACCGATGCAGTGGGCCGTCCGGTGCACGTCCAGCCACTCGTCCGTGGTTTCCTTGCGGTACGCGATCACCCGGCGGACTTCGTCGTCTAAGATCTCGGCGCCCGCCCCGGGGAGGGACGACAGACCGGCGTTCCGGAGCCGGACGAGCGTTTCTTCGACCGACAGTCGGGAGATGTGCGCGATGTAGACGATCTCCGCGACGGAGAGCGAGTGAATGTAGACCGCCGGATAACGGGCTTTGACGGTGGAAAACAGGCGTTCATAGTACTCGATCCTCAGCTTCGGGTTCAGACCGCCCTGCATCAGGATTTCGCACGATTCCGGCTCGGCCCCTCCGGCCGTGACGAGGTCGTCGATCTTCCTGAAAATCTCTTCATCGGAGAGGGTATACCCTTCAGCATGGCCCGGCGGGCGGTAGAACGCGCAGAAGGTACACCGCACCCAGCAGACGTTCGTGTAGTTGATGTTCCGTCCGACGTTGTACGTGACGACCGGCTCCGGATGCTTCGTCCACCGGACGGAGTCGGCCAGCAGTCCCAGCTCCGTTACGTTATGGTGGTGGAACAGCCGCAGGCCGTCCTCGTACGTCAGCCGCTCGCCTGCGTACACTTTTTCGGCAATATCCGTGATCATCGAGGGAACTCCAGTATCTGGCTCAAACCGCAAAGGGCGCAAAGAGCACGAAGAAAGTCATGAATTCCTGCGTAATGACGATAGATTTTTCTCGTCACTTGTCACTCGTCACTATTCTCATCGGCTCTGGCCGGTCGATGATGTGGTACAGCGCGTCTCGCTCGATCGGCTCGCGTCCCGCCTCCGCGATCATGTCGAGCATCTGCGTCCGGGTGAGTGCCTGCATCCGGTCGGTCACCGGGTCGCGCGTGATTTCATACTCCAGGACGCTCCCGTCCATATCGTCCGCGCCGTACCACAGGGCGACCTGCGTGACCGCCGGGGAATTCATGATCCAGAACGACTTGATGTGCGGGAAATTGTCCAGCATCAGCCGGGCAACCGCGATCTCCCGCAAGTCCATCTGGCCGGTCGGTCCGGGCAGGTGCTCGATGGCCGTCCGCTCCGGATGCCAGGACAGAGGGATGAACGCCAAGAACCCGTTTGTCTCATCCTGTAGTTCGCGGAGCTTGACGAAATGGTAGACTTTCTCGTCCGTCTGCTCGACGTGGCCGTACAGCATCGTCGCGTTCGACGGGAGGCCGATCAGGTGGGCGGTGCGAGCGGTCTCCAGCCATTTGTCGGAATCGGACTTCGCCTGGAACAGCTCCTCGTGCACCCGGTCGCTGAACACTTCCGCGCCGCCGCCCGGCAGGGCATCGACCCCGGCCTCCTTCAGTTCCATGAGGGTCTCATCTAACGGCTTCTTCGCCACGCGCCGAATCTGCTCGATCTCGATCATCGTGAACGCTTTGAGGGAGACCGCAGGCCGGACTTCTTTGATCGCCCGGACGACGTCGAGGTAGTACGAGTACGGGAGCTTTGGGTTGACCCCGCCGACCATGTGGATTTCAGAGATGGGAATGGTGATGTACTGGCGCACCCGATCCTGGACCTGCTCCGGGGAGAGGACGTACCCGGCCGGGTCCTTCGGCGGGGCGTAGAACGAGCAGAACAGGCAACTCTTGTTGCAGACGTTCGTGTAATTGATGTGCTGGTTGCGGACGAAGTACGCCCGGTGCCCGTTCATCCGCTCCCGGACGAGGTTGGCCAGGTAGCCGACGGCGGGCAGGTTGGGCGTTCTATACAGCCTCAGCCCGTCGTCGTACGACAGCCGTTCACCGTCGAGCACTTTCTGATGTATCTCCGCAAGCCCGGCCTGGGCGAGGAGGGTATCGAACACGGTGAACCTCCGATGCTCTGCTGAGGTCTATTACAACCCCAATTGCCCTAACAACTCGTCCACCCGTTGACTCACCTCATCCGGCATCCGCAGGATGTCCGGCCAGCCGCGCGTGAACCCTTCTTCCGGCCATTTCGTCGTCGCATCGATCCCTAATTTCCCGCTGTAATCCGGGAACTGCGCGGCAAAATCGAGGACGTCGCACGGCCCCTCGCTCAGGATCACGTCCCGGCGCGGGTCGATCGACACCCCCACCCGCCAGACGACCTCCCGCATGTCGTGGACGTTCACATCCTTATCGACGACGATGACGACTTTCGTGAACATCAACTGGCCGAGACCCCAGATGGCGTGCATCACTTTCTTCGCATGGCCGGGGTACCGCTTGTCGATCGAGACGATGGCCAGGTTGTGAAAAATCCCCTCGATCGGCAAGTCCATGTCCACGACCTCCGGGAGGGTCGTCCGGATCAGCGGGAGAAAGATGCGCTCCGTCGCCTTACCCAACCAGCCGTCTTCCTGCGGCGGCGGGCCGACGATGATCGTCGGGTAGATCGGGTTCGTCCGCCGCGTCACGGCGGTCAGATGGAACACCGGGTACTGATCGGGCAGCGAATAGTACCCCTGATGATCTCCGAACGGGCCTTCTACCCGGCGCTCCCCCGGTTCGGCATACCCTTCGAGGACGATCTGCGCATTCGCCGGGACTTCGAGATCGACCGTCTTGCACTTGACAAGGTCGACCGGCTCGCGACGGAGAAATCCGGCCAGCATGAACTCGTCGATCTCATCCGGCAGCGGCGCCGTCCCCGCGTAGATGACCGCCGGGTCGGGTCCGAGGAAGACGGCGACTTCCAGCCGCTGGCCGATTTCTTCCGCGACGCGGTAATGGTGAGCGCTCCCCTTGTGCCGCTGCCAGTGGAGGCCGAGGGTGCGTTCGTCGAACACCTGCAGTCGGTACATCCCGACGTTGCGCGTCCCCAGCGTCGGATGCCGGGTCACCACCTGCGGCAGGGTGATGTACCGTCCCCCGTCCTTCGGCCAGCATTTGATGATGGGGAGGTCGGCGAGGGACGGATGTTCAGTCTCCACGACTTCCTGGCAGGGGCCACTCCGGACGGTCTTCGGCGAGAGGTCGGCGAGGCGGGACAGCTTGGGTAGCATCTGCAGCTTGCCCATCAGCGTCGCTGGAATCTTCGGCTGGATGAGTTCCGCGATCTCCGCCGCGATCGCGTCGAGGCTCTCCGTCTCCAGCGCCAGCTCCATCCGCCGCTTCGACCCGAACGTGTTGATGAGGACGGGAATGCCAGGATGCCCCTTCACGTTCGTGAACAGGAGCGCCGGGCCATTCCGTTTGACGACCCGGTCCGCCATCGCGCTGATCTCCAGCTCCGGGTCGATTTCGGCGGTGATCTCCTTCAATTCCCCGTGCTGACGCAGGACATCGAGAAATGCGTTGAGGTCGCGATAGGCCATAGAGAGACGGTGGTCGGTGGTCGGTTTTAGCCCCGGAGGGGCGGTCGATCATAGCCCACGGCTTCAGCCGTGGGAATCGGATGCAATTCGGATGCAATATAGAAGGGAACGAACGGGAAGTCAACAAAAAGCCCTATGCGGTCAGCCGGGCCAGCCGCTCGAAATAGTCCGGAAACGTCTTGCGCACGCACGCTGGGTTGAGGATACGAATGCCCGGCACGCGCAGGCCGATCAGCGCAAAACTCATCGCCATCCGATGATCGTCGTACGTCTCCACGTCGCCTGCGTGCGGGAGCGCCGGGTAGATGATCATCCGGTCGGGGAACTCGTCCACGCCGCCGCCTAAGCGCCGTAATTCGGTCACCGCTGCGGCGATGCGATCCGTCTCTTGGAGACGAGTATGCGCGATGCCCCGGATCGTCACCGGCCCGTCCGCGAACGGGGCGATGGCGGCGAGCGTCAGGGCCGTATCGGAAATCCCGCTCATGTCGATGTCGATCCCGTGAAGACGCGATCGACCGATCACCTCGATGGATCGATCATCCCAGATGATCCGGCAGCCCATCCGTTCCAGGACATCGACGAAACGCAAGTCGCCCTGCGCGGAGTCCCGTCCCAGGCCCTCGACCCGCACCCGTCCGCCCGTCACCGCAGCGGCTGCGAAGAAGTAAGACGCGTTCGTCGCGTCCGGCTCGACGTTGTACTTCCTCGCCCGGTAGCCTTGCCCGCCCGGCACGATCAAGCGCGTGTACGCTTCATGACGCATCTCCGCCCCGAACCGGCGCATGACGGACGCCGTCAGGTCGATGAACGGCCGCGATACCAGGTCGCCGTCGACGTCGATCTCGAGCCCGTCCCGGGTGCACGGGCCGATGAGCAGGAGCGCGCTGAAGTACTGGCTGCTCTGATGTCCCGCCATGCGAACTCGTCCACCGTGCAGGCCATCTGTCTCGACGATGACGGGCGGGCAGCCATTCCCATGCTGAGCGGTCGCCCGAACCCCAAGTTGGTTGAGTCCATCGAGCAACGGCTGAATCGGCCGTTCTCGCATCCGTTCCGTCCCGTCGAGGACGTACCGCCCGTGTCCGAGCGCGACGAGCGCGGTCAGGAACCGCATCGCCGTCCCCGCGTTCCCGACGAACAGGTCGGCGGATGAGACGGGTACGCCTCCGTTCTGCCCGTCGACCCGGATCGTCCCGGCCGTCTCATCAGTCAGCACCGTGAGTCCGAGCGCCCGCAGAGCGCCCGCCATGTACTGCGTATCGTCGCTGAACAACGCGCCACGGAGCTGCGACGACCCATCCGCTAACGCCGCCACGATGAGCGCACGGTTGGTGTCGCTCTTCGAGCCGGGGACGGTGACGACGGCGTCGAGGGGAGAGGAGAGGGGATGGATTTCGATGGTGGACATGGGGTGATCTATCTGGCTAAATACTCTTCCGGCACCCGGTTGAACTGGCACGGCTCGGCGGTGCCGGTATACGGAGGCACGAGGATGTCACGCATGATCGATGGTGCATTCTCGCGCGGCGGGCTCATCTTTCCGATGGCGGCCTTGATCGTCTCCGGGAGCGAGGCGTAGTGGGGGAAATACCACAGCGTGAGACAGGAGCGACGCTCATCCGTCTGGTTGGCATGCGCGGCGTGGAGCAGACGCGCGTCCCCGATGACGACATCGCCCGCTTTTACCGGGACATCCACCTCATCGGGGTGGAGGCCGTGGATGATGGAATGCTCATCCGAATGGTACGTCTCATCTGTATGAGCGGGTGGAAGCTCGTCATGGAGCGGAATACGCTTTCGATGTGTCCCGGGGATCAGGCGCAAACACCCGTTCTCACGCCGGGTGTCGGTCAGGTAGTACATGGCAAAGACCTGAGAGGGTTCCTCATCCGCGCTGCACGGGATATGCCACGCCCACCAGTCCTGGTGCCAGTAGAGCGACGGGGCATGCGGCGCTTTGCTGAGCAGATAGCCGCTCCAGTATTTCGGGTCGGTGAACCCGACCTGCGTGAACGCGTCGAGCGTCTTCGGGCAGGTGATCAGTCGCGTGAACACCGGATGCCGGTCATCGATGGCGATGTTGCTCCCCTGATACCGATACCGTTCTCGATCCTCGGGCGAAACCCGGCTGACGAGTTCCTCGGTCACCTGGATCAGGTCGGCTAACAGGCGCCGATCCAGGACGCCGGGAAACAGGCAATAGCCAGCCGATCGGAGCTGTCGGGCTTCAGGAGTGCTGGGGGACGATATGGTCATGAGAGACGATCCTTTCGGATTGCGGCGGTCGAAACTCATCAGTGACGAGTGACAAGTGACGAGTACTAAAGAAGAAAAGGGTGGCTTTCTCGTTTCCCCTTTTCGCCCGGTGGGGAAAGGAAGTGATGGGAATTCCCCTTTTCGCCCCCTTCTTTACACCGCCGTTCTCCACGCTTCATACCGCGTCTCGTTGCCCCGGATCAGGTCGTTGTACAGCCGGCGGAGCTGCTGCGTGATCGGGCCGATGCCGCCGTCTCCGATCGTGTACCCATCGATCGAGGCCACCGGGTTGACCTCGGCCCCCGTCCCACAGAAGAACACCTCGTCCGCTGTATAGAGCTCCGTCCGGTCGACTTCGCGCTCCACTGTCTCGATCCCCAGCACGTCGCGGCAGACCTGGAGTAGGGTCAAACGGGTGACGCTCTCCAGGATGTCACTCGTCACCGTCGGGGTGATGACCGCCCCATCCCGGATGAACATCAGGCAGGCGCCCGGGCCTTCTGACACTTTCCCGCGCGTGTTGAGCAGAATCGTCGAGTCGTACCCGTTGAGGGCGGCTTCCGTCCAGGCTAAGGCGCTGTTGCGGTAGTTCGCGTAGCACTTAATCCGAGCCGGGAGGATGTTGTCCGCGATCCGCGTCCACGAACTGACGCAGCACTTCAGGCCGGTCGGCCGGTCGAGTTGCGAGGCGCGCGGCCACGTGTTGATGAGCACGTGCGCCGGGCCGGTGGCGCTGGACAGTTGAAAACCGGGGTCGAAGTACGCGAGCGGACGCACGTAGATGTCCTCCCGGTAGCCGTTTACCCGGCAGACTTCGACGGCGCCGTGCGCGATCTGTTCTTTCGAGAGCGTCGTACTCATCCGCATCAGTTTCATCGAGTGGATGAACCTCGTGAGATGGGCATCCAGACGGAAGATGTACGATCGCTCCTGGGCCGGGTTCCAGTAGGCCCGGATGCCCTCGAAGATCGAATGGGCGAACGCGGGCGCATCGGTGATGTGCATCGTGGCCCGTTCCCAGGGTACGATCTCACCGTCGAGCCAGAGGACGGAGGGATGGGAGGAGTCAGGCATGAAAGGTCTCCTGTGCAGAGAGTGTGGTGGTCAGTGGTCAGTAAAGCCAGTTTTAACCGACCACCGGTCACCGATCACCCGATTCCCCGAACGCGATCTCATCCGATAATTCGTTCTTGTCCGTCACCGCGTTGTACGGGAATTGGGTCTTCAAGATCTGGCCGACCTGCGCGATCACA
>JACQVL010000185.1 GCA_016209865.1 Candidatus Latescibacterota bacterium
ACCCGCGACGACGCCCTCACCATCGCCCGTGCGATCCTGTATGAGAGCCCGCAGGCGCTGTTAGGGATGGTGCCGAAAGGCAGTGAATATCTGTAGGGGCGAATCTTGTATTCGCCTCGATGCGGGCGATCACAAGGATCGCCCCTACACATCATTCTTCCCACACCAGGATTACGCCCATCGCCTCGTCCAGCCGGTTGTAGAGCAGGTCGAATGCGGCGGCGGCTTCTGTGAACGGAAACCGGTGCGTGATCATCTTCTCCGCCTGAATGCCGCACGTCGCCAGGAGTTCCAACGCCCGCTCCGACCCGACCGGCCGCTTGTTCGAGTCGAGGTACCCGCCGATCAGGCGTCGCCCCTGGATCTTCCCCGAGTCGAGGGGCAAGGACTCCTCCTCGTACAGGCCGAGCACCTGGAGGAGCCCGCCCGCCCTGACCATCTCCTGCGCCTGCGCGAACGCCCGCGCCCCGGCCCGGCCGCCCACTGCCTCCACGACGACGTCGGCGCCCGCCCCGCCGGTCAGCCGTCTCACCGCCTCCACCGGATCTTCAGTCGAGGCGTTCACGACTTCGTCCGCGCCGAGCAGACGGGCCAGCTCACAGCGCCGGGGCAACGTATCCACCACGATGACACGCCCCATGTCCCCGGCCCTGGCCACCTGCATGCACCCGCTGCCCACCAGTCCCTGTCCGAGGATGACCATCGTGTCTCCCCGTCGTGCTCCGGTCTCCCACATCCAGAGGACGGAACTGGTAGCCAACGGCCAGAACGTTCCCGCCTCAGTGGACACCCCATCCGGCAGCCGGACGACACTCGGCGAGTGGGGGGAGTGTACCACCTCCACGGCCACGTACTCGGCATGGGGAGCCAGAGCCGCCACCCGGTCGCCCGGCGAATACCCGGCCACCTGCGCCCCCACGTCGACCACCCGGCCGACGAACGAATACCCCATCATCTGGTGCGGGATGGCCTCCGGACGCACGTACCGCCGCCAGATCTCCGACCCCCGGCTGATCAGCGTCCGCTCCGCCCGAATCAGCACCTCCGTGTCGGCGATGTTCGGGATGTCCACATCTTCAAGAACGATGTTGAACCGTCCTTCAGGCTTGGCCACACGTTTCATACCGGCTCCTCTGAGACCTGTTCAGAACGCCAGCAGCGCCTTGACGACTCCCTGTCCCGGATCGAGCCAGGAAGGAAACTGCTCGACGATGTCATCAACGCCCGCGCGGTGAGTGATCCAGGGACGAGTGTCGATCGTCCCGTCTTCCATCAACCGGATGACACGCGAGAGGTCTGTCCCTAAGGCATTCCGGCTGCTCAGGATGGTCATCTCCCGGCGATGAAATTCAGGCCCCTGGAACGAGACGGTTTCCTGCGTGATCCCTACGAAGATTACCCGTCCCCCGTTGGCGACGTACTGGAGCGCCGCCGTCATCGACCGGGCGCTGCCGGTCGCGTCGAAGACGGCGGTGGGCAGATCGCCCGACAGGAGCGTCTGAAGCTGAGTCACCGGATCGCCCGCGCTGTCGAGCACGTGCTCTACATCGAACTGCTGGCGACAGAACGCGACCCGGTGTTCGTTGAGTTCCAGGAGGATGATGCGCGCCCCGGCCATCCGGGCGAACTGGACGACGGTGAGGCCGATCGGCCCGGCGCCGATGACGAGCGTCCATTCGTCCGGTTCCAGGCGCGCGCGGTCGACCGCATGCGCGCCGATGCAGAGCGTCTCCACTAAGGCGAACTGGTCGAGGTCGAGCGTCGCAGATGTATGGAGCGTCCATGCCGGAAGAGCGATGACTTCGCGCATCCCGCCGTCGACGTGCACGCCGAGCACCCGAAGCTGCGTGCAGCAGTTTGTCTTGCCGCGCCGGCAGGTGGTGCAGGACCCGCAATACAGGTACGGTTCGACCGCACACCGGTCACCCAGGCGCAGGCCGGTGACTCCCTCTCCCACCGCCACGACCTCAACCCCCAGCTCATGCCCTAAGATGCGCGGATAGTGGAAGAACGGCTGCCGCCCCTGGAACGCGTGCAGGTCGGTGCCGCAGATGCCGACGCGGTGGACGCGCACCAGCGCCTCGCCCGGCCCTGGCCGGCCAGGCGGGTCTGTCCCGGCTCGAATCAAGCGTCCCGGTTCGTGCAGGATGATGGTGTCCATGAGCGATCCTGTCCCCTATTGAATCACCCCATACTGCCCGGCCGTCTTCCAGTCCGGCCAGCTTAGCCCGTTCAGGTCCCAGACGATTTTTCCGGCGCGGACGGTCAGCACGCCCTGGAGCCGCTGATTCCCCCGGAGCTTCGCGTGCCCGGAGTCGACAAACCCGAAGTCACCCCGCAGCACCTCGAACACCGCGATGTCCGCTTCCGCTCCGACGTTCAGCGTACCCAGTTCCGGCCGCCGGATGACTCGGGCCGGGTTGACGGTCGACCGGAGAACGACCTCCTGGAGGGACATCCCCATGTTGAGGAACTTCGACATCGTGACGGGCATCGTCGCGTTCGGGATGAACGCGCTGTACTTGTGCAGGTCGGTGCTGATCGAATCGGGCACGAACCCCTGCTGCAGGGCCGGGACGGCGATCCGGAACCAGAGACTGCCCGCGCCGTGTCCGACATCGAAGATGATCCCCTGCGCACGAGCTTCTCGGACATAGTCGTTGACCTTGCCCTGCTCGTTGAGGAGCGGGATGTGCTGGGCGTACATGTGGGTGTGGATGTCGCCGGGCCGCATGTGTTCGAGGATCAACTCCCGGTAGCTCCGGGTCGGTTTGGGCGCGAAATCGATCATCGTGATCGTGCCGCTCAGCCGGGCTGCCTCGACCGCCCCGTCGACCGCTTCCCATCCCGGCCCGGCGAAGTGGGCGGTCTTCGAGCCGACGACACAGTCGGGGTACTTCGCGATCATCTCCGCACAGGGCACCGGGTCCATCTCGCTCACGTCCTGCTCGACCGCGCCCAACATCCCCGCGCCGACGATGTTGATGAACGCCAGCACCCGCGTCGTCGATTGGGCGATGATCGTGTCCTTGAACTCCTCAAACTTCTTCCAGCCCGCCCCGCCCGTGTCGACGACCGTCGTGACCCCATTGGGCAGGGCATGCTCGTCCGGAAACATCCAGCCGCGATACCCGCCGTAGACGTGGGTGTGGATGTCGATCAGGCCGGGGGTGACGATCAGCCCCTCGACGGAGACGGCCTTCTTCGCCCGCGATGCCGGGATGTCCGGAGCCACGGCGGCGATCCGGTTTCCCGTGACCGCCACGTCCATCGTCCGGTCGATCTGGTTGGCGGGGTCGATCACGTGCCCCCCCTTGAGGAGCAGGTCATACCGCTCCGCTGACTGGTGTTCAGACGCACTCATGACTCAGACTCCTTTCAGAAGATTCGTATTCACCGCAAAGAACGCAAAGGACGCAAAGTGTAAGACTATTGTGCGATGATCCCATCTCCTGGAATAGATTGTCATTCCCGCGAAAGCGGGAATCCATTAGGGGTTCAAACTCCCCACCGTCGCGTACCCATACAGCCACGGCCTCGGGAGGGGTGATTCGACGAGCTTCTTGAGACGCGGCGGGTACACGATCTCATACAGGTACGTCTCGCTCTCGTTCCAGCCTAACGGATCCTGAGCGTACGGGACCGGCGGTCCCTGGTACATTTGCTTGAAATAGTGTTCACTCTCCTGTTCCTGAAGAAACGGCCACGCGAGCCGGCCGGCCACCCAGTCAGTCCTCAACGGGAGCGGCTGGCCGCGTTCTCCTTTCGTCACGATATGGGTGACGCCCAGTTCGGCCAGTCGTTCGAGTTTGTGCATCAGCGGTCTGTCTGACCTGTAGAGGTCCTGGAGCAGGGGCGAATCGACCGGCAGGATTTGGCGCGGAATGATCCAGCGCCGGTCGTCATCGACGAGCAGGACGGCAGACCTGGGCAGATGGGCCCGCGCCCACGGTCCGTAGGGTGACACCAGCGGGATCGCCGTCCAATCGACCATCCGCCATTGTGCAGGCGTAAATAGCATCTGCCAGGGTTCGGCTAACGCCCAGGCAGGCGTCAGCATCAGACACCCGACACAGAGCGCGGCCAGTCGCACCCGCACCAGTCCGGTGTGCCAGCGCCCGAGGAACCGCTCCGTCACCCAAAACCCTCCCGCTAAGAAGAACGGCATCCACTCGGAGATCAGCGCGCTCAACCGAAAACTCGCCAGATTCCGCAGCATCATCATCCCGGAGTGCCCCTTATCCGACCACAGGGCAACACTCACCAGTCCTGCCTGGACGGCCAGCGCCGCCAGCAGAATCCATCCAACCTCCCGGTTCCCCGGCTCGACTCGGCCATCCAGGAAACACGAGACGAGCAGCCCGAAGAGGACGATCGACGGCAAGAGATACCGGGCGTGCGCTCCGGGAATGAGGTTCGTGAGCGTCTTCCCGAACAGCCCCGCGTAGAGGAC
>JACQVL010000190.1 GCA_016209865.1 Candidatus Latescibacterota bacterium
ATCACAAGGATCGCCCCTACGGATGACCTGTTTTGATCATCAAACCTCATTAGGGGCGCAGCATTCTGAGCCCCTACTCCAGACACGAGGTGATGCCCTATTCAACCCCTTAGACGACTGATTCCGTATATCCTGCGCTACCGGGGCACGATGACGCTCGGGTTCGTCAGCCTCCTGATGACGAACTCGATCATGCTCTTAGCTCCAAAAGTGCTCCAGCGTGCGATCGACGCCCTGCGCCTCAAGGTTGAATCCCGTCAATTGCTCCTCTACGCCGGCATGTTCCTCGGGATTACGATCGCCCAGGGGGTCTTCCGGTACCTCGTCCGCCAGACGGTCGGGGTCACATCCCGCCGGATCGAGTACGACGTCCGGAGCGACCTCTACCGCCACCTCCAGCGCCTCCCCCTCTCCTACTACCACCGGATGCGCACCGGAGATATCATGTCCCGGTGCACGAACGACCTCCAGTCGGTCCGGAACCTGCTCGGTCCCGGCATCATGTACGCGCTGAACGCGGTCATCGTGTTCCTGGCCGTCCTGATCATCATGCTCACGATGAACGTAAAATTGACCTTGCTGTCGCTCGTCCCGATGTTCATCCTGCCGTTGTTCAGCAACCGGTTCGGGAAGCTGATGTTCGACCGGTCGAAGCAGGTGCAGGAACAGATCGCCCTGATCAGCGGGATGGCGCAGGAAAGCATCTCCGGCATCCGGGTGGTCAAGGCGTACGGCCGGGAGGCCAACCGATACGCGCAGTTCCGGCAGGCGAGCCTGGATTACGTGCACAAGAGTATGGGTCTCACGAAAATCGAAGGCATCCTCTGGCCGATGATGGGCCTGCTCTCCGGGCTGAGCAGCGTGATCGCCCTGTGGTACGGGGGAAGCCGGGTGATCGTCTCCGCCATGACCCTGGGCGAGCTCGTCGCCTTCCAGGCGTACTTGCTCATCCTGATGTGGCCGATGATGGCCATCGGCTGGGTCGTCAACATGCTCCAGCGCGGGGCCGCGTCGATGGGCCGCATCTGCGAGCTGCTCGACACCCCGCCGGAGATTGAGGATACCAGTCAGACACGCGAGGTCCAGAGGATCGCCGGGGGCATCGAATTCCGTCACCTGACGTTCGCGTACGACGGCCGTTCCGTCCTGCGAGACATCACCCTGAAGGTCGAACCGGGCACGACCTTAGCGATCATCGGGCCGACCGGCGCCGGGAAGAGCACCCTCGTCAACCTGATTCCCCGGCTGTTCGACCCGCCGCCCGGCACGCTGTTCATCGACGGGGTCGACGTCCGGCATATCCCGCTGCACGTGCTGCGCCGGCACATCGGCTGCGTCCCGCAGGACGCGTTCCTCTTCTCCCGGACGATCGCCCAGAACATCGCCTACGGCATCCTGGCCGCGACGGACGAGCAGGTCCGGCAGGCCGCCGAGGTCTCACAGATTCTGAAGGATGTCCAGGAGTTCCCCGACCAGTTCGACACGATGGTAGGGGAACGCGGAGTCACCCTCTCCGGCGGGCAAAAACAGCGCACGACGATCTCCCGCGCGGTCATCACAGACCCCCGGATTCTCATCTTAGATGATTCCCTGTCCAGCGTGGATACGTACACGGAAGAGGCGATTCTGACACGCCTGCGGACGGTCATGCGGGGACGGACGAGCCTGATCGTCTCCCACCGCATCTCGACGATCAAGGACGCGGACTGGATCATCGTCCTGGATGACGGCCGGATCGTCGAACAGGGCACGCACGACGACTTGGTCGCCGCGGGTGGGCTGTACGCCAGCATCTACGAGAAGCAACTCCTGACGGAAGCCCTGGAGCAGGTCGAATAAACAGGGGGGAACGGATGAACGGGTCGGACCGCGACGATGAGGTGGTCGGCAAGGCGTACGACAGCGTCCTGATGCGGCGGCTGTTGCGGTATCTCATCCCGTACAAGCTCCAGGTGGCCGTGTCGGTCGTCTTGCTGCTCGGCGTCTCCGGACTGCGACTGGTCGGGCCGTACCTGACGAAGATCGCCATCGATACCCACATCGCCCACGGCGACATGGCCGGGCTGAACCGGGTTGGTCTGCTGTACGTGCTCATCATGGCCGCGACGTTTGTCCTGCGGTACGGGCAGATCTACCTGACGAACCTGACCGGCCAGCGGGTGATGTACGACCTGCGGATGGCGGTGTACGCACACCTGCAGCGCCTGTCGCTGTCGTTCTTCGACCGGAACCCGGTCGGTCGGCTGATCACGCGCGTGACGAACGACATCGAGGCGCTCAACGATATGTTCACATCCGGGGTGGTCACGGTGTTCGGGGACGTGTTCACCCTGGTCGGGATCATGGTGGCGATGATCACCCTGGACGCGAAACTCGCCCTCGTCTCGTTCGCCGTCCTGCCGGTGTTGTTCTACGCCGCCCTGCTGTTCCGGGTGAAAGTCCGGGCGTCCTACCGGCAGGTCCGGACGTTGATCGCCAGACTCAACGCCTCCCTGCAGGAGAGCATCTCCGGGATGTCCGTCACCCAGTTGTTCAACCGGCAGGAACGGAATTTCGAGGAATTCGACCGGGTGAACCAGGATCACCGGAACGCCCGCATGAAGACGATTTTCTATTACGCCCTGTTCTTCCCGGCGGTCGAAATCATCAGCGCGATCGCCATCGGCCTGATCATCTGGTACGGCGGGAGCCAGGTCATCCAGGGGGCGGTGACACTGGGCGCGCTGATCGCCTTCATCCAGTATGTCCAGCAGTTCTTCCAGCCGATCAGCAACCTGAGCGAACAGTACAACACGATGCAGGAGGCGATGGCCTCGTCGGAGCGCATCTTCAAACTGCTCGACCGCCAGCCGGAGGTGACGAACGCCGACTCGCCCGCCGTCCTGCCCGCCGTCCGGGGCGAGATCGAATTCCGTCACGTCTGGTTTGCCTACCAGGATGAGGAATGGGTGCTGAGGGATGTCTCCTTCCGGGTGCAGCCGGGCGAGCGCGTCGCGTTCGTCGGAGCGACCGGAGCGGGGAAGACGACGATCATCAACCTGCTCTGCCGGTTCTACGACGTCCAGCGCGGCCAGATTCTCATCGATGGGGTGGACATCCGCCGGCTCGATCAGGCGGTCTTGCGCCGGCACATCGGCCTGGTGCTCCAGGACGTGTTCCTGTTCTCCGGGACGATCCAGGAGAACATCCGGCTGTGGAACGAGGACATTCGGCCGGAACGGGTGCGTCAAGCCGCCGAGTATGTCAACGCCCACCCGTTCATCAGCCGGCTTCCGAACGAGTATCAGGCGGCCTTAGGCGAGCGGGGCAGTACCCTGTCGGTCGGCCAGCGGCAACTGTTAGCGTTCGCCCGCGCCTTAGCGTACAACCCGACGATCCTCGTGCTCGATGAAGCGACGTCGAGCATCGATACGGAAACGGAGCTCTTGATCCAGGATGCGCTCGAGAAGCTCATGGCCGGGCGGACCTCGATCGTCATCGCCCACCGGTTGTCGACCGTGCAGAACGCCGACCAGATTATCGTGCTCCACAAGGGACAAATCCAGGAAGTGGGGACGCATCAGGCCCTGCTCCAGCGTGGCGGGATCTACTATAAGCTCTACCAACTCCAGTACAAGGATCAGGAAATCCGGAGCGAGACAGCCATGCCGTCGTCCCCTGACAGCCCCCCCTCCGCCGTCGGCTCGAAGCTGGACGTGGATCGATGATCGGAGGGGCACGGCGCGTCGTGCCCCTCCAGACGGAAAAAATTATTGACATTTGAGATGTCGGCTCCTACATTGAAGAATTCCCCTGGGGACATTTGACGGAGAGGGGTTCTCGACAATGTTGAACCAGCATGTCTTAATCTTGAACAAGAATTACGAACCGTTCAGCGTCTGCACCGCCAAGCGAGCGATCGTCCTGGTCTTCCTGGGAAAGGCAGAGGTCGTCGAGCATCGGCTTGAGACGGTGCGGTCTGCGTTCCGGTCGTACCCGCTGCCGAGCATCGTCCGTCTGATGGTGTACGTCCGGATTCCGCATAAAGGGATCATCCTGTCCCGGAAGAATATCATGAAACGGGACGGGCATCAGTGCCAGTACTGCGGGACGCCGAAAGGGCCATTGACGGTCGATCACGTCCTCCCGAAGAACCGGGGCGGAGAGGACACCTGGGAGAACCTGGTGTGCGCCTGTCTGGCGTGCAATAACCGGAAAGGGGACAAGACCGCCGAGCAGGCCAGGATGCGGTTGTTGCGGTCTCCGAAACGGCCGACCCATCTCCATTTCATCCAGAACTATGTCGGGGGCTCGGATCATCGCTGGCGCCCGTACCTGTTCCTGGAGTAAGGGTGGATTGTGAGAGGAGAACACTCCGTGGCGTACCAGGTCAAGCTGGCGAACTTCGAGGGACCGCTCGATCTCCTGCTCTTCCTCATCCAGGAGAATGAGATCGACATTTACGATATCCCGATCGCCTTGATCACCCAGCAATACCTGGAGTACCTGGAGTTGATGAAACTGCTCGACCTCGAGGTCGGCAGTGAGTTCCTGTTGATGGCGGCGACCCTGCTCCGGATCAAAGCGAAGATGCTCCTGCCGCGCCGGCTCCTCGACGAGGAGGGGGAGGAGGAAGACCCGCGTCAGGAACTCGTCCGCCGCCTGGTCGAATACCGGCAGTTCAAAGAACTGGCCTCCGTCCTCGGTGGGCATGAAGACGCCCAGCGCGAGGTCTTCTCCCGCCCGTCCACCGTCGGATGGAGCGCGGGCGATGGCCTCTCCGATGAGGTCGCCGACCTGCTCAAGCTCGACGTGAACCTGTGGGACCTCATCCAGGCGTTTAAGGAGGTCCTCGACCGGACCGGCGGGGAGCTGCCCCGGACAGTCGACCGTGAGTCGATCACGATCGAGGAGAAGATGGAGGAGATCCTCCACCGCCTGGCAGATTGCCAGGGCCTCTTCTTCCGAGAACTCTTCCCGAACGGCTGGTCCCGCGCCGTCGTGGTGATCACGTTTCTCGCGCTCCTGGAATTGATCCGGCTCCGGAAAGTGATCGTCGAGCAGACTGAGACCCTGGGCGAGGTCTGGCTCTGCCGGGCCGCCCCTCAGTCTGAACTCTCCGTGACGGATGGCAGAGGAGGATCGTGACGATGAGCGATGCGTCCAAACCTGAGGAGTATGCCGCCATCATCGAAAGCGTGCTGTTCGCCACAGATACCCCCCTCTCCTTGAACGACCTGGTCGCGGTCCTCGACGGCGTGGACGCGGCGACGGTCAAACGGAGCATCGCGCACCTGAACGAGGAGTATGACGCCCATCCCCACAGCTTCCACATTACGCAGGTCGCCGGCGGCTATCAACTCTGCGCCCGGCCGCAGTACGCGCGGTGGATCAAGCGGCTCTACCGGGGAAAGGTGTCGTCCCGACTCTCCCAGGCGGCGCTCGAGTGTCTGTCGATCGTCGCCTATAAGCAGCCCATCAGCCGGACGGAGATCGAAGCCGTCCGGGGGGTGAACGTCGAAGGGGTGCTCCGGACGCTATTAGAGCGGAGCCTCATCCGTATCGCGGGCCGCGGGGAGGGTCTCGGACGCCCGCTGCTGTACGCGACGACGAACGAGTTCCTGCGGTACTTCGGGCTGAACAAGCTGTCCGATCTTCCGAAACTCGACGAACTCCAGGAGATGCTGCGCGAACGAGACCGCGAGATGCAGGAGGGTATGGATACGGGCGATGAAGGAGTCCCGCTCTTCCCGGCTCCCCCCACTCCGGTCTTCGAACGGAGTGAGGCTGAATAAATTCTTAGCCGCCGCCGGGGTGGCTTCGCGGCGCGGCAGCGAGACGTTGATCCTCTCCGGCCGGGTGCTCGTGAACGGCCGCCCGGCGGACGGCCTGGGGACGGTGATCGACCCGGACGCGGACACGGTCACCGTGGACGGGCGGCGGGTAGCACAGGAACGGTCGCCGGTGTACATCCTGCTGAACAAGCCGGCCGGGGTGCTGACGACCGTCTCCGATCCGTACGGCCGCCGGACGGTGATGCACCTGCTCACGGGCGTGACGTCGCGCGTCTTCCCCGTCGGCCGACTGGATGGCGACACGGAAGGGCTGTTACTCCTGACGAACGACGGCGAGCTGGCGCATGCGGTGATGCATCCCCGGTTCTCGTTAGAGAAAGAGTACGACGTGCTGGTCGAGGGCCGGCCGTCCACGGAATCGCTCCGGCGCTTAGCGACCGGCGTCCCGATCGACAGCCGGATGACCGCGCCCGCCACGGTGCGGGTGCGCGCGCAGGAGGCCGGAGGGACCCGGTTGTCGATCGTCCTGCACGAGGGGCGGAAACGTCAGATTCGCCGGATGTGCGCGTTCATCGGCTACCCGGTGGTAGAGCTACGGCGCGCCCGGGTCGGCCCGCTGACGGTGGATGATGTCCCGGTCGGACAGTGGCGGCCGCTGACGGATGACGAGATCACCGCGTTGAAACAGGCGGTTGGTCTTGTGGGCGGCGCGCGATGATCCTCGCCATCGATGGCCCGGTCGCCTCAGGGAAAAGCCTCACCGCCCGCCTCATCGCGGAACGCCTGGGCATTGTCTATTTCGACACCGGGATGACGTACCGGGCGGTCGGGCTTGCGGTCATCCGGCAGGGGATCGACCCGGACGACGCGCCGGCGGTCATCCGGCTGACGGAACGCCTCGACCTGGCCATTCGGTGCGTCGATCAGGCGATGCGAGTGATCCTCGACGGCGAGGACGTGACCGATGCGCTGTGGGCGTCAGACGTGGCAGCCGTTACCTCCCAGGTCTCGACGATCCCGCGTGTGCGTGCACGCATCGTGGAGAAACAGCGTGAGGCGGTACGGTCGCTCGACGCGGTCGTTGCGGGACGGGACATCGGGACGGTCGTCTTCCCGGATGCCGTCCTGAAAGTCTACCTGGACGCAACGGCTGACGAACGGGCGAGACGCCGCTACGAAGAATTGCGCCGGAAGGGGGTGGCAGTCAGTTACGATGATGTCTACCGATCCGTGATCGACCGGGACAAGCGGGATACGCAACGGGCTGAGAGCCCGCTCGTCCGCGCGGATGACGCCATCCTCATCGATACGACAGACCTGACGGTCGACCAGCAGGTGGACCGGGTGCTGGGATCACTGATGGCACAGATGAGCAAACAGGATGACACAGATATAGACGTTCAGAAAAAGAATTGGATTGCCGAGTCTTGAACCTCACCCCTACGCCCCCAGCCCCCTTCCCCTCTCCGCTTGCGGAGAGGGGAAGGGGGAGCGGGGGATGAGGTGAGGTGTGAGGGCAGGAGGCGTAGTCCAAAACATTATCTGAAAAACTATATTACAACTACGGGATAGAAGCCGATATGCATTGAGGTGATTCAACATCTTGACCATATTGAGGAGTTGAAGAGATGAAAATCTGTACACTCGGACGAACAGGGCTTCAGGTCACCCAGCTCGGATTCGGGGCTATGGAGATTCGTGGTCCGCGGGTCTGGGGCGGCCGGCCGGTGACCGATGCTCAGGCGGAAACGATCCTCAACACGGTGCTGGATGCTGGGATCACGTTCATCGATACTGCGAATGATTATGGATTAAGCGAGGAGCGCATTGGCCGGTTTATCAGCAGACGACGGGATGAATATTACCTCGCCACCAAGTGCGGCTGCTTGCTCAAGGACGCGGGTGACCATGATGAGACGCCTCACATTTGGACACACGACAACCTCCTCCGCGGGATCAACGAGAGCCTTGCGCGGATGAAGACGGACTATGTGGATGTGCTACAACTCCACAACCCGAGTGTGGAGCAAGTCGAGCAGAACGGCCTGGTGGAGGCGCTGAAAGAAATCCAAGCATCTGGCAAAACCCGGTTCATCGGCATCTCATCGACTATCCCTCACATTGCCACGTTCATCAAGATGGGGGTGTTCGACACGTTCCAGATTCCGTATTCCGCCCTGGACCGCGCGGAAGAAGACAACATGACCAAAGCCGCGATGGCTGAATCAGGCACGATCATCCGCGGGGGAATCGCGTCGGGGGCGACATCCGCGGAGAAGCAATCCGGCCGGCGCTGGGCAGCCTGGCAGAAGGCGAAGCTGGATGATCTGCTCAATGGGATGAGCCGGACGGAATTCATCTTACGCTTCACCTTGACGCATCCCCATCTGCACACGACGATCGTCGGGACCCTCAACCCGGCGCATCTCGCGGACAACCTGAAGGCCGCAGCGGAGGGGCCACTCCCTGCCGATATCTACGCGGCGGCCAAGCGGCGGCTGACCGAGGCGGGCGAGCGGCCGGCTCCGGCGTGAGATCGTTTCATCCTCCCATAAGATTTGCCCCGTATGAGAAACTGATGCAGATGCGTATCGGTCCGGTCCATCCCATGGTGATCTGAAGCGTGTAGTGCAGGTCGGCAATGGTACTGTCGCTGCGCACCAGCACGCGGCGCCAGATCACCGGGCTGATTTCCCGTAACCATACCCGTAGTTGCTTGACATCTCAACAATCAATGTCTTATATTCTCATGGTCCATTCATCTTGATGAGACAGCAACACAAGACAAGGATCAGGAAATGGACATTGAGGAAATATGCCACACCCTGCAGATCTCTCGTGCGACCTTTTACCGGTATGTGGCGCTGTCAGAAAGGCAAGGAAAGGAATCGTTGAGGATAATGCGAGAAGTCTTTCTGGTGCGGGGAATTAGATCTCGTCCTTATGAAGCCAGCCCCCGTTTTGAAAGGGTCTCCTTATAGCGCATTGGAGGATGATATTTTGAGATATCGCATTGATCGCATTTCTGTGGGAACGGTTCTAGTCGTCGTGGCAGTGCAACTTGTCGCCGTCATATACCACTGGCCCTGGTATACGCTGGCCGGCATCATCCTCGGCTTGCGCTATGTGAGTTTGGTCGAACACAATCACGCGCATACAGGAATCTTTCGCCTCAGCCCCATCAATGAGGCGTTCGGCTGGTTGTGTTTTCTGTCGAATGGGATCCCGCTCGAGTTTTATCGGGTGCATCATGTCCAGAATCATCATGCTCTGAATCAGCGGTTTGACGAGGGCGGCACCGATTGGTCCAGTACCTTTGGGTTTCAAGGCACACGTTTCCCCGATCTCCCCATTGGAAAGCTCTACTATGTATGCACGTTCCCCCTCATTACGATTGCGTCCTGTCTGATCGCCCTGCTGCGCGCCCCGGGGTCGCGAGCCTTGAAACGCTTTACCCGTTCGATGCTGGTGGTCCTCGTCGCGAGCATTGGCCTTGGTGTGGTCAATCTCAACGGTTTTCTCCTGTTTTTCGTCATCCCGTGGCTCATCTGTGTCTTTGCGCACGGCTTCCAAAACTATGATCATCACGCGGGGTGCAGTATGACAGATCCCTACAACTCCGCCAATGAAAGTTTGTCAATCCCGTATCGTCTTCTGGGGTTTAATATTGGCTATCACATCGAACATCATCTGAGACCGAGCCTGCATTGGAGTCAATTACCCGACTACCATGCTCAAGTGCGTTCATTGATTCCCACGGAACGAATGAAAGAGCAACGGATCAGAGGAGACCAAAAAAACTAGTGGAACATGGCTCCATTGGGGGTCACTAAATACAAAGGGGAGGTTTCAAGCCCATCAATAAGAAACGGGATTGACTCATAGCTATAGCTCTTCTACCTTTAATCGGGTACCAATCTTTAAAGGAGAAAGGAGTCGCTCATAAGCCAGATCCCGCCCCTGTATGATAAGCTGTTTTCCTATCTCAGGCAACATGTATCTGGTCCTCCAACCCAAGTCCTCAACGTGGCGTTGTTTGCCTACGGCGTATTCAAAGCGCGTAGCTGTGCGCTGGGTTCGGTGGCCGATGAACTGCCGATCGAAGGAAACCGGCAGAGCCGGATCAGGCGGCTCAAGCGGTTTCTGAAGAATCTTGGGTTTATCCCAAAGCAGGTGTATCTCACCTTGCTTGGGCCGTTTCTTGGCCGGTGGTCTGTGGATCAGGAGATGGTCCTCATGCTGGATCGCACGGAGGTGTGCGGGTTCAATATCCTGTTTGCGGCGGTCGCGTTTCGAGGCCGAGCGATCCCCCTGGCCTGGGACATTCTTGCTCATCAAGGCGCCTGTTGTTTTGACGAGCAGAAGCAGCTGTTGGACGTGCTTGGTCCGATCTTGCCCGAGCAGGCCAAGATCGTGTTGATGGCCGATAGTGAATTTCGTGGTCAGGCCCTGTTCACCTATGCGGTCTCCCACGGTTGGGATTATGCGCTGGGGCATAAGGGCGACACCTATCTCTTCTGTGCGGATTTCCCAGAGGGGAGACGCCTGGACAGTCTTCCGGTCAGCGCGGGGCATCCGGTGTATGTCAACGGGGTGTCCTTGACGCGTGTTCATCAGTTCGGCCCGGTGAATGTCATCGCCTATTGGGACGATGAAAACACCTGTACCCGTTATCGCATCACCAATCGAACGGCCACTGGACACACGCTCCGTTGGATGCGTCAACACCAAGGGTAAGGAGCCCGGCAAGGTGCGCATCGTACTGGAGTGAGAACCACGGATGGACATGGATAGACGCGGATGAAGATTGCTGAACTGAAGAGACTTCTCAAAGCGGGCGAATGGAACGACGTCGAGTTCAAGGAAGCTCGAACGGCCGTACCGAAGTCCGCGTTTGAGACCGCTTCCGCGTTCGCCAACACGCACGGCGGCTGGCTGGTGTTTGGCGTTGCCCAGCATGGCGAGGAGTTCGACATTTCCGGCGTTGAGAAACCGGACAAGGTGCAGAACGATTTCCTGTCCGTCCTTCATGCCGATCAGAAGGTCAACCATGACCTGCAGGTGAGCGAAAAACGGGTTGATGGCGGCGGACAAACAGTCCTGGTCTTTCACATCGCCGAGAACCCGCGCACGCGCAAGCCGGTGTACCTTGACGGCGATATCCGTCGAACGTTCCTGCGCAAGGGCGGCGGCGACTATAAGGCCCAGATGCAGGATATCGAGCAGATGCTGCGCGACGCCACCGCCGACCGGTGGGACAGTCAGCCCTTCGAACGTGTACTGCTCAAAGAAGCCTTTTACTCGGGCAGCCTCCGCTGGTATCGGGATCGATTCCACCAGGCGAATACGGGATTCGATCCGGAACAATCAAACAACGATTTTCTCTATCACTGGGGCTTCTTGCTTCGGGACGGCAAGCGTTTTGTCCCGACCCGCGCCGCCATCATGCTCTTCGGTTCCCCCTTGGCGGTGCATCAGCTCATCCCGCGGCCAACACTGGATGTCCAATTTCTCGGCTATGCAACGAACGAATCGCTGCCCGAGACCCGCTGGATCGACCGACTGGTCTGCGAGGACAACATCATCCAGAGCTGGGAACAACTGGTCACCAAGTACAGGTTTTTCATGCCCAAACCGTTCCGGGACATTGATCCAATCACGCTCGGTCGTCGTGATGACCCGCCGGGCTTTCGCGTGTTTCGCGAAGCGGCCGTCAACTTGCTCATTCATCAGGATTATGGCGATCATTCCCGTAAGGCGGTCATCAAGTTCTTCCGCGACGGTATTCAGTTCTGGAACCCCGGCGACGTATTCGGCGACGATTCCCGTTTGCTGGAGCCGGGTGAAAAGGAAGTCCGCAACCCGGCCATCGCCATGGC
>JACQVL010000191.1 GCA_016209865.1 Candidatus Latescibacterota bacterium
CGGCTGTTCTCCGGCTCCTGGATCGGCCATAGCTTTGCGACGTGGATCGGTCATCCGGAGAAGAACGCGGGCTGGGAATGTCTGGACGCGGCGCGCCATGCCCTGATCGAGCACGACCGGGCGGCGGTCAGGCCGGAGGATCACCGGCGGCTGCAGGACGCCTGGGAGTCGTTGTTCATCGCGGAGGGGAGCGACTGGTTCTGGTGGTACGGGGATGACCATTCGTCGCTGAACGACGAGGAATTCGACGCGCTGTTCCGGACGCACGTCGCCAACGTCTACCGGTCGATCGGCGCGTCGGTGCCGGAGCGGTTACTGCGGCCGATCCGCCAGCCCCGCGTCATCCAGCCGACCCGCCTGCCGATGGGGCCGATCTCCCCGTCCCTCGATGGGCGCGCGACGAGCTACTACGAATGGCTGCCGGCGGGCTACTACGACGTGCGCGGGGGACGGGGGAGCATGCACCAGGCGGAGACGTTCCTGAAGCGGGTGCATTACGGGTTCGACGCGGAGCGAATGTACCTCCGGGTTGATACCGCCGCTCCGCTGGCGGACGAGGCGTGCCAGACGCTTCAGCTCCAGTTCTTGCGTCCGGTGTCACACCGGCTGGTCATCGGCCGTCTGCCTGACGGACAGTTCACCCTGTCCACGGACGGGGATGACTCCGCGCTGTCCGGCGTGACCTGGGCGGTCGGCCGGGTGGTGGAACTGGCCATCCCGCTCGCCGCGCTCCACGCCCGGCCGGCGGAGACGATCCAGGTTGAATTGGCGGTGTATCAGGACGAGTCGGAGGTCGAACGCTGGCCGCGCGCCGGGGTCGTCCAGTTCACGGTGCCCGATGCCGACGAGGCCGCGTCGTGGGTGGTGTAATGCTCATCTTGTTTCATCCGACGCAGCGTAAAAGTCTTTGAAGAGCCCCAAAAAAGCAATTCTTGCTGAGAAAGGAGGTGCCCGCCAGGCCAGCAGACCGCTTCAGTGAGAGGGTGATCGTGATTCGGTTGGTTCATGGTACGGCTGTAGGGGCGCAGAATTCTGCGCCCCTACAAAACCCCTACAAAGATTACCCATTTTGTTCGTCAAATCTCATTAAGGAGCAAAGATATGTCTTCCTTAAGAGCTATTCGTGTGCTTCTCGCCGTCACGCTGCTGTGCGTCGTCCCGTTCTCCATCGGATACGCGGCGCGCGTTGACAAATCGGCGAAGCCTGCCAAGCCCGCCAAGCGCGGAGCAATCGCCCGGCCGGTTGTCTCACAATCAACGACATCCACACAGCCGTCTAACGCCGCCACAGGAGCCGGCGTCCGGCGCCGCCCGCTGCAGCCATTGCCGCCCGCTGAGTTCCTCGTCGTCGATCACGGGAAGTACAAAGGACAATTCGGTCCCCATACCACGACGCTCATCAGTGAGGGGACGTTCAGCGTGCTGACCGCCGCTGAGATGGCCCCGTTCCAGGTAGTCTACATGGAGCCGGATTGGGGCAATTTCGGCAACCTCACGGCCGCGATGCCCGCGTTGACTGACTACGTGACGAACGGCGGAGTCGCGGTCATCAACGTCGCCTCGAACATCGGCAACGGGGTTGACATCGCGCCGGGTGGGGTCGATTTCATCAGTTACACAGGCGGTTCGGGTACCCATGAGAGCGAAATCATCCTCCTGCCGGACCACTCGTACATCACCGGGAGTCCCTACGGAGGGGCTCCTCTGTCGACGCCGGATTTTGATAACTGGAACTCGACGGATCATGGGCACCTTTCCGAGGTTCCACCCGGAGCAGAGGTCGTCCTGCAGAACACAAACGGGCCTGCCTGGATTCACTATACCGTGGGCGCTGGTCATGTTATCGTCACCTCGATGACGTACGGGTGGATCGACGGCACGGGGGCATTCGGGGCGGCACTCTACAACCTGATCGAGTATGCCTTGTTTCTCAATCCGGTCGCACTCGCCATCACGACTCCGTCGTTCGTGAACACGACGCCCATCACGATCACTGGGATCGCGCCGGAGCCGGAGATCGTCGAGGTGACCGTTCAGGTGCGTGACATGAGTCCCGTGTCTGCCCTGTTCGACCTCGACACACGGGAATTCAGCTTAGACGGCGTTGCACTCAACGACGGCCCGAACTCCATCATCGCCCGTGGGTTTGATGCGAGCGCGAACCAGGTGGCCATGGCTGAGAAGGTCATCACCCTGGATACCATCAACCCGATGATCGACATCACCTCCCCGGCGGATGGGAGCACGATCATCACCGTCGAACCGGGGGGTGTGGAAGTGACCGGGACGGTCGCGGACGAGCACCTGGCTGTCGTGAGGGTGAACGGGGTGCCTGCCACGGTGACAGACGGGACTTTTTCCGCCACCTTGAACGGCATCAGCGGGGTCTCGATCCCCCTCACGGCGGTCGCCACCGACCAGGCGGGCAATACCGCCCAGGATGAGGTGATAGTCACTATCATCGCCTACAGTCCGAACCTGTACGACGCCGCCAACTTCCTGTACGACATCAACGCCGGCCCGGGAGACGACGGCTCGATCGATGATGGCGGGAACACGGACATCGGGTCGAGTGACGCGTACGATGGCTGGGGATACTTCCAGGTGAACGGAGACACCTATTACATTCCAGGAGATGGCGGCGGGGGTGAGGCGCCTGTCCCGCACCCGAAGCGGCTGGTGCCGCTGAACGGGCTGCCGCCGGGTCAGGTCACGTTTGAAGACGACGGCCGGGAGATCGTCATGCCGCCGGTGGAGATGTACGGCCTGCACGTCTCCCGCAAGGTGTTCGTCCCGGCGGCCGGTCCCGGCTTCGCCCGGTACATCAATCAGGTCTACAACCCGACGGGCGACCCGATCACCGTCGACCTCGCCTTCACCGGCGACCTGGGTTCGGATAGTGATACCCAGCTCACGGGCACGTCGAGCGGGCAGACGGACGACGTCGTGGCCGGGCGGGACACCTGGTTCACGACCGACGATTCTTATCTCGAAGAAGACGACCCGGCGCTCGCCCATGTGTTCGACGGCGCGGGCGGCCCGGATCAGGCGGACGAGGTGTTCTACGAGGACGGAAACGATGAGCCGGTCATCTACTGGCGGGAGGTGACGGTGCAGCCCGGCCAGACGCTCATCTACCTGTTCTACGAAGCCCAGCGGAACACGACGGATGAAGCGCTGGACGCGGCGGCGTACCTCGCCGGGATTCCTGAGGCGCTGTTCGAGGGGATGAGTCAGGAGGAACTGGACGCGGTGCAGAACTTCCCCACCGGCATTCCGGCCACCTTGCGCTTTGCCGACGCGTTCGCCCGGCCGGGCGGCCCGGCGGTCATCGCGGTCCGGCTGGAGTCGACCGTCCCGGTGGCAGGGGTGGAGTTCAAGATTCAACTGCTGTGTGACGGGAACCCGACCGGTCTGGCCGTCTTCAACGGGGCGATCAACCACTTCGAGAGCCAGGGGTTTACTCTGTCCTCGGCCACGAACCCGGACGGGGTGACGACCGTCCTGCTGTTCAGCACGAGCGGGGAGACCATCCCGGCGGGTGAGCACACGATCATGCAGCTCGTCTACGACATCGACCCGAACACGCCCAACGGGAAGGTGTTTACCCTGATGATCACGGAGAACATCCTCTCCGACCCGCTCAGTCATGAGATTGCCCACAACCTGGAGCTGGGGAGCATCTACGTCGGCCTGCCCGGCGATGTAGCGGGTGGGACGTTCGGGGATGGGGATGGCCACCTGAACATCCTGGACATCATCAAGGGAGTGAAACTCATCCTCGGTATCCTGCCGGCTCCGGGGCCGTTCAGCTTCGCGTTTTTTGTGGCGGACGCGAACGCGGACGGGGTCATCAACATCCTGGACATCGTGTGGATGATCAACGAGATCCTGTACGGTGGACAACCGGCCAGAGTGATCGCCGACGGGCCGGTGAGTCCGGTGACGGTCAGCCTGGGCGAAGTGCAGGCGCTGGCGTCCGGCCAACTGGCCGTCCCGGTGACGCTGCAGGCGGACGGGACGATCGCGGGCGTGCAGGCCGCCGTTCTGTTCAACCCGGCCCAGATCGCCCTCGGCACGCCCTACCTCGTCGGCCGGGCGGAGGGGATGACCGTGCAGAGCCAGGTGACGGGCGGGACGTTGCGGGTGGTCATCTACAGCCCGACCGGCCAGGCCATCCCGGCGGGGAACGGGCCGGCCCTGCTCGTGCCGGTGACGCTCTCAGGCGAATCGGAGGCAACCCCCACCCTCACGCTGGGGTCGGTCATCCTGGCCAACCGGCAGGCGCAGGCGATTCCAATGACGGTGGGCACGGGGACAGTCAAGGTGCAGCCGCTCCCGACCGCGTTTGCCTTGAAGCCCAACCGGCCGAACCCGTTCAACCCGACGACGCGGATTGCCTACGACGTGCCGCAACCGGCGTATATTGTCTTAGCGGTGTACAACCTGTTAGGTCAGGAAGTCATCCGCTTAGTGGATGGCCCGCAGACGCCGGGGCGGTATGAGGTGGTCTGGGACGGCCAGAACGCGCAGGGACTGAGCGTGGCCAGCGGCGTCTACCTGTACCGGCTGACGACGAGCGCCGGGTTCAGCCAGACGAAGCGCATGACGTTGGTGAAGTAACAGTGACGAGTGGCGAGTGACGAGTGACGAGTAAAAGCATAGACAGGAAGCCTACAGGTGGCTCATAGACTCAGTACCCACCTAATGAGATTTGATGATCAAAACAGGTCATCCGTAGGGGCGATCCTTGTGATCGCCCGCATCGGGGCGAATAC
>JACQVL010000210.1 GCA_016209865.1 Candidatus Latescibacterota bacterium
AGTCGACGTCGAGGCGAGCCAACTCATCCCGACGCTCGTCCCCGTCGCCCTCGATACGTCCCTCTCCGTCGTCCAGCGGATGCGGAAGGCGATGGGGTTGAACGCCCCACCGGCAAAGCTCAAGGGGTTCAAAGCGGCGGAATGTAAGATGTTCTGTGACGGAATGCGGACGATCCTCGACATCCGGAACGCGGTCAGCGCCGAATTCGGCGCGGTCCCCGTAGCGGATGTCCTCCAGCATTTCCGGGATCTGGAACAGCAAGGGGCGGTGACGATCAGGCGGAAAAAGTAGGGGCGAAAAGGGAACGAGAGAATGAAGGAGTGGGAGAATGGGAGCAGAAAAGTGTGGGAGTGTGGGAGTCAGAGCCTCTGATCTGTTTCCCTCATACGTCCATACTCCCATACGTCTTTTTTCGTTTCGCCCCTTTTCGCCCGCTCTTTAAAACGTCACCTCGACGCCCAGCCGGACCTCGCGGGGCGGGGAGAAATGCTGGGGGTTGAGGCTCAACAGTCGCCGGAGCTGGGCAAACTCAGGGGAAGCGCCGGAGAGGCGTTCCTGCCGGTACCCGTCGTCCTCGGGCGATCCGGTGTTAGCGTACACGTTGATGACGTTCCGGCGGTCGAAGAGGTTTTCGACTTCCGTGAAGAAGGCGCAGGATTGGGTCCCCACCTGGAACCGTTTATCGAGCCGCAGGTCGAAGTTCAGGGTGGCCGGCAGCCGCTCCGTGTTCGGCTCACTGTGGATGCGTTCTCCGGTGGCCGTCGTGGGGGTGTACGGCATCCCGCTCCCGTAGCGACTGATGAGGTTCACGCCCCAGCCATTCAACGGGAAGCTCAGCCAGCCCTTCCGCCAGGTGGTGGGGGTCTGGGCGCTCAGGACGGCCGTGAGGGTGTGGCGTTGATCGAACGCTAACGCGAATTCGCGAAGGGAGCTTGGTTTCCCCGTCTTCGTGTAGGTGTTGTACTGCTCCTGCGGGTCTGACGCGCTGCCCGTCGCCACCGAGTACGCATACTGGATCGTGCCCGAGATGTTCCGCGTGGCCCTCCGCGTCAGGGAGAACTCCAACCCCCGGACGGTCCCGAAGTCGGCGTTCGTGAAGATCGAATACGTCCCGCCGGGATACCGGACCTGCGTGGTGGAGGTGAGGTTCGACAAGCTCTTGTACGTCCCGGTCAGGCTTACCCGCAGATGGTCGGTCACGAGTTGCTCAAACCCCAGTTCATACGCCACCGTCTTCTGTGGGTTGAGGTTGGGGTTGCCCACCCTGGGGGATGCGGTACTCAAATCCGCCCGGAGGTTCTCGTAGGCAAACCGGAATTCCGGGGGCTGGAAGAAGTACCCGTAGCTGAATCGCAACAGACTCCCGGCGGTCATCGGGTAGGAGAGGCCGACGCGCGGGCTGAGCCGCATTTTGGTCGGGCTGTTGATCAGCTCCGCCTGGCCGGTCGGCAGGTTGACGAAGAATCGTTCGCCGGTATCGAAATAATCGATCCGGACGCCGGCGTTCACGATCAGCCTGGAGAACTCGATCTTGTCCTGCATGTACAGCGCCCCCTCGACCGGGTTCGCGTGGTACCGCTCCCCGGAGGGGGACGGCTGCACGAACGATTTCTCATCCCACGCCAGCCGGTACCACTGCCCTTCCAGGCCGAGCCGGACCTGATTCCTGAGGGTCACCTGGCTGCTCAGGTCGACACGCAGCCCGTAGTACGTCGTCCGGGCCCGCCGGTAGATCGGCAGGAAATCCGCGCCTCCGGTAAAGGGCAGCCCGGCATACGCCCATCCCCCCTTGTAATTGGTATCGTGGATCGTCCCGTTGTACCGTCCCTGGTCGTCGACCGAATACCCCGGCCAGGCCGTCCAGTGGGTGTCGAATAGAGCGGCCGGGGCGAGTTTCGACTGGGCGGTGTACCGGTAGAACCGGGCGGTATAGAACGTCCGCGGGCTGAGGGTATGATTGACCGCCAGGCTCAGCTCATCACTCCTGTCCCGCCGCTCCGGGAGGCCGTCTAAGTTAAAGTCATACGAGACCCCATTCTGGTCCCGATGGTCGTAGATGCCCTGCCGGCGCGTCGCCACATGGCCGCTGACCTTCACTTTCAGGAGCGGATGCACCCGGAAGACCATGTTCCCGGTCATCGTGTTGATCGTGCTCTGATGATGCGGGAGGTCATTCCCCCCCACCTTCCGTTGGCCCGACACGAAGAACGTCCCGCTCTCCCCCAAGCGCGGCAGCGCGCCGCCCATCGTCCCTTCGACGCTCCGGCCGTTGGCGAACGCGGGCCGGCGGTACGCCCCCCGCTGGACGTCGTACTGCGGCTGCAGGCTGACCGTACTCCGCAGCCGGCCGGTAGACCCGGCCCGGCCTTCCTTGGTGATGATGTTTACGATCCCGGACATCGCGTCCCCGTACTGGGCATCGAACCCGCCACGGTTGATCACCATCTCCTCGATCGCGTCCAGGTTGATCTGCGTGCCAATCCCGCCCAGCAGCGGGTCGTTCAATTCTTTCCCATCCAGGTAGTACGTCAATTCATCGCTCCGGCCACCCCGGACGTGGATGCCGCCTTGCCCATCCTGGACGACGCCATTCTGGAGGAGCAGCACGCCCGACAGGTCCTTCACGGGCAACCGGAGGAGTTCGTTGCTGGAAAGGACTTCGCTCGATGCCGTGAGGTCGGGGCGGATGAGCGGACGGCTGGCGGTGATCGTCACCACCTCGTTCACGTCGAGGACGGTCGTCTGGAGGTCAAAATCAGTCCGTGTCGTCAGGTCGGTATTGACCACCACCGCCGATTTCCGGATGGTAGTGTAACCGATCATCCGGGCTTCGACGGTGTACTGCCCGACCGGCACGTTGAGGATGAAGAACTTCCCCTTCAGGTCAGAGACGGTACCCAGCCGCGTCCCGACGACGACGACGCTCACCCCCGGCAAGGGATCATGGGTGGCCTGATCGACGATCACCCCGGCGAGCTTGCCGGTCGTCTCGGCTACGCTCAGCGACGGGACGAGCAGCCCCCCCAGCAGGCACAGCAGGGGCAGAAGAGGGAAGAACGGAACGCGTCTCATGGGGGAACCAGTGTATGAAGGGGACGACCTGAATCAGGCTATGTTCTTGAATACAACCGAGATTTACGCGCAAATACTGTGCCAAGACCGCTGGGCTACGGCCGGCAGGACGTCAGGACGAGATGAGACAGCCGGGGATCGTCATCAGCAAGCCAGAGAGACGGACATCTGGCGTCAAAACGGAGCAGGATAAATCAGGCAGGACATCGACCAGTCGGCAAGATTTTTCATGTCCCCCTCTGAAAAGATTTGCAGGCTTGCCGTGTTCGAGGCGCCCGCCCATTCATGGGCGTGTGGCCTTTTCGTCCTTCGTCCTTACCCCTTCGTCCTTATTTTTTACAGTCTGTATTTTTTCACTTTATTCTGCATCGTCCTGACGGTCACGCCCAAGACCTTGGCGGCTTTGGTGCGATTCCCGCCCGACTCTTCTAACACTTTTTTCAACACTAACATCTCCGCGTAATCCATCTTGTCCGCCAGCGTCCTGCCCCGCTCGATGTACGACCCGACGGCCAGGGAGAAGGGCAGGTGTTCCGGCTTGATCGTCTCATCATCGCTCAACACGACCGCGCTTTCGACCGCATGCTCCAGCTCGCGGACGTTGCCCGGCCAGTCGTACTGCTGGCAGAGGGTGAGGGCGTCGGGGGAGAAACGTTTCACCGGCATCCCATTCTCGCGGCTATACTTGGCCACGAAATGCTGGATCAGCAGGGGGATGTCTTCCTTGTGCTCACGCAGAGGGGGCATGAAGATGGGGATGACGTTCAGCCGGTAGTACAGGTCCTCCCGGTAGCGACCCTCCCGGACCGCTTTCTCCAGGTCAAGATTCGTGGCGGCGATCACCCGGACGTCGACCTTAATGAGCGTCGTCCCGCCGAGCCGCTCGAACCGGCGCTCCTGGAGCACCCGGAGGAGTTTGACCTGCACCGTGCTGCTGATATCTCCGATCTCGTCTAAGAAGATCGTCCCCCCGTCCGCCAGCTCGAACCGTCCTTTCCGGGTCGTGCTCAACGCCCCGGTATACGCCCCTTTCTCCGTCCCGAACAGCTCGCTCTCCATCAGGTTATCCGGGATGGCGGCGCAGCTCACCTCCATGAACTGCTTCTCGTTCCGGTAACTCTTCGCATGAATCGCCCGCGCGATCAGCTCTTTGCCGGTGCCGCTCTCCCCGCGCAGGAGGATGGTGGCGTTACTCTTGGCGACTTTCGAGATTTTTTCGAAGATGTCCCGCATCTTCGAGCTCGTCCCGATGATGACCGGCTCCGGGGCGGACAGACCGGAAGACGGCACGGCGGGCAGCCCTTCTTTCAACCGGCTTTCCTCGATCGCCCGCTGGAGAACATCTAAGAGTTGGTCGAAATCGACCGGCTTGGTCAAATAATGGAACGCCCCGTCCCGCATCGCCTGCACCGCGGTCTCCACCGTGCCGAACGCGGTCATCATGATGATCTTCGTCTCCGGACAGGCGGTCTTGATCTTGCCGACGAGTTCCAGCCCGTCAAGCCGTGGCATCTTCATGTCCGTCAAGAGGATATCAAATCGCTTTTTCTGGGCCAGGTCGAACGCCTGTTGCCCATCCCGCACCGCCGTGACATCGTACCCTTCTTCCTTCAGGATCTCGGCCAGCCCCTCAGCGGTGTGCCGGTCATCCTCTGCAATCAGAATTCTCGACATCCCCGATTCCCTCATCGTGGCATCGACACGTCACCCTGGAGTTCCGGGAACGTGCGTCGTGGAGCAGCCTCCCCGGCAGGAAGGGCCGGGAGCCAGACGGTGAACGTCGACCCGCGCCCCGGCTGGCTCTGCACGTCGATTAGACCGCTGTGCTTCTCGATGATCTGCTGCGCGACCGGGAGGCCCAGGCCAGTTCCGGTGGATTTCGAGGTATAGTAAACATCAAAGATGCTATCGAGCTGATGGTCTGGAATCCCGCACCCGGTATCCGTCACCGCGATCGTGACGTACCGTCGCGTCGTCGGCGGGGCATCGTCCGCCAGATCGGCGGTCGGCCGGCGCTCCTGGTGGCGGCTGGTGATCGTCAACGTCCCGCCGCGCTCCATCGCATCGAACGCGTTCAGGATGAGGTTGAGGAACACCTGCTTCAGTTGGTTGGCATCGACCGAGGCCATCAGCACCGGTTGCTCGTACCGCTTCCGGATCGTGATCCCCCGCTCCTCCGCCATCGCCTGGTGGATGGTGAGGACCTCGTCGAGAATCTCGTTGACGTTCTGGTCGAACACACAGAGGGCCGGCGGGCGCGCGTACGTGAGGAAGTTTTCTAACAGTTTGTCGATCCGCCGGATCTCCGACAGGATAATGTCGTAATATTTTGCCTTCTTCTCCGAGAGCCCGCCGTTCTTCGCCATCTCGCGTTTGAGGATCTGCAGGTTGATGACCATCGAGTTCAGCGGGTTGCGCAGCTCATGGGAGACGATCGCCGCGAATTTACTCAGGGTGGCTAAGCGTTCCGCGCGCCGGAGCTGCTTCTCCTTGTCCAGGATGTTCCGCGCCATGTTGTTGAACTCGGAGGCGAGCATCGCCAGTTCGCCGTTGCCCGGCAGGGGAATCGTGTGGGTGAGTTGGCCCTGGGCGAAGAGCTGGGTGCCACGCACCAGCTCGGAGATCGGGCGGGCGATCCGCCGGGCGAAGATGATCCCGATGAACGCCGCGGCCGCCGCGCTGATGGCCAGCAGGAGGCTGACATCCCATTTCATCTCCCGCGACCGGACGAACGCCTCTCGGGTCGGTTGTTCGACGACGACCACCCAGCCGAGCCGTTCGATCGTCGCGTACGCCGCGATATGCTCCCCGGTCGCGTTCCGGGAGAGCAGGGTTCCGCTCTGGTCCGGCCCCAGTGCCCGGCCGACATCAGATTGCCTGATGTTGTCCTGCCGGTAGACCCGTTCGCGCTGCGGATGGGCGATCACCGTGCCGTCGGCACTGACGACATACGCGTTGCCCTGTCCGCGCCGGTTCTGGCCGCCGATCTTCACGCTGTCGACCAGGTCCCACATGTCCTTGAGGTTGACGTCCGCCGCGATATACCCGACCACCTGGTTGAACTGGGTGATGGGCACGGTGATCGTCACCATCGGCAGACGATCATCAGAGAAGAACACCGGGGAAATGGCCGTCTCATGGCCGTGGGGGAGGGGGAGGCGTCGCGGAGGATGGGAGAGATGGTCGAGGCGGGTGCTGGCGACCTCGCGTCCCTGCACGTCCAGCACCGCCACCTCCCGGAACTGTTCGTGCTTCACGACGACGTTATCGATCAGCTTCTGCCGCTCCAGGGGGGTCGCGTCGAGCATCTCCATGTTATCCGCCACCTGGCGGATGATGCCGCGCGCCTGGTCGAGGTACAGCCGGATTTCGTTCCCCGCCCGTTTGGCGACTTCCAGGTTCCCGTCAGCGACCGCGGTCTCGATCGACTGCCGGGTCGTGCGGATGAGCAGAATCCCGACGAGGAGGACAGGAATCGTGGCCAGGCTGATGTGCGACAGCAGGAGTCGTGGCCATAAGCGACCTCTGAGCTTCACCGGTGACATCGGTCATCCCCTCCACCTCATCGCAGCCCGGTGATGATGTACCAGGCCGACGACGGGTTCAGGAATTCTCCGGGCGTTCCCAGGTTCCCGCAGCGCGGGTCGAACGCCACGTACTGCCGGTCGATGAAGAAGAGAAACATGCACGGCTGGTCTTCGCTGATGAGCCACTGGAGACTCTGGAAGATCGAGAACAGACGCGACCGGTCCTTGATACCGTACAGGAAGCTGATGTTTCGGTCGACCTGCCGGTTGCGGTAGCCGAGGACGTTGAACCCTAAGTCGATCCCCTCGGAATGGAACAGGCCATAGAAATCATCCGGGGTCGGGTCGAACGCCTGGGTGGACAACGCAGCGTCGTACTCCCCGATTCGGAGCCGCTGCACCAGCTCCTTCATCTCGACGGGGACCGGGATGACATCGACGCCGATGGCGTTGAGGTTGAGCTTCACGATCCGGATGATCTTCTCGGCGGTGACCGATCCACGCGGGAACAACAACTCGAACTGCAGCGTCCGCCCCCCCCGATCCAGGATGCCGTCCCGGTCCTCATCCCGCCAGCCCCCCTGACGGAGCAGGGCCAACGCCTGTACCGGGTCGTACCGGAACCGGGTCGCCCCTCCGTACGCCCAGAAATCCTGATCGACCGGGCTGTGCGCCAGGTGTCCCCGTCCTAACGCCGCCGCCTGATCGATGATCCGCATCCGGTCGGTCGCGTAGACCAGCGCGCGCCGGACGAGACGGTCGGTGAACGGGGGACGCAGGGCGTTGTAGTAGATCGTCTCGAACGCTTTCTGCTGAGGCCGGAACGTCCGAATCACCGCATCGGATCGCGCGCGCCTGAGCTCCGCGAAACTCCCGGCCCGTTCGACCTCGACTACGTCGACTTCATGCGTGATGAACGCCGCCTGCAGTTCCTCCGGGGTGGGGTAGAACTTGAACACCAGCCGGTCGAGGAACGGACGACCCTGGTGCCAGTCGAGGTTGGCGCTGAGGACGACCGTGTTGTCCCGCAGCGGCCACGTCTCAACCTTAAACGGTCCCAGGCCGACCGGCCGGCTGATGGCGGCCGCGTAATGTGCATCTGCGAAGGTGGGGCTGCCGAGCTGGTGCCGGGGGAGGATGGGGATCGTCGCCAGGTCGGGCGGGAACTCGGAGACCGGTTCCTTCATCGTGAATTTCACGGTCAGCGGGTCAACCCGTCGAACCTCAAGGATGTTGTTGAAATACCGGTAAAAGATCGGGTCGTAGATCCGGGAGCTCTTATAGAGGGTGTACGTAAAGACGACATCATCCGCACTGAGCGGTTTGCCGTCATGGAACCGAATCCCGACGTTCAGCCGGAAGACCCAGTCGAGACCGCCTGGCAACCGCACCGGCGGGGACGCCAGCCCGGCGCCGAGACGGCCGGTGCTACCCCGCCGGAGCAAACCGCCGCCGTAGACAAGGTCCGCGATTTCCCGTTCGACCGCCAGACTCAGATACAGGGGATGGAAGGTCAACGGCCCGACTGCCACCCGGCCGACCGTGAGCGTCCCCCCAGAACGCCCTTCATTCCGGTTCGCGCCGATCGCCGGACACGGCGCCGCCATGCTCCAGACACACAGGATGAGGGGGAGAACAGACACCACGAGCAGCCGGCCGGACCACCCGGATCGGACAGGAGAATCGATCAATCGAAGCCCCGCTCTGGCCTGCTGGTCGGATGATCCAGCAGGGTTGAGGAACCGATGGATCACGCGGACGCTGTAGAGTCGCTCGATGAATCAGCCGGAAGGATGTCTCTCGAACGCTTACAGCATAACGCCTCCTGCTCCGTTTGTCAAGCCCTTTTTGCAAATCGTGACTCCTGAGAAATTTCCCCGATTGTATGAGGTTCCCCGTCTCTCCGGCGTCATTCCCGCGTAAGGGAGAATCCGCAACATTTTAAATTTAATATCAATATGAAAATCTTTATCATAAATTTGTAATTTTCACTTGACTATAACATTTTTATTTATAATTTTTACTCATTGACATAAATTCTAATTCATCAACAAGGAGGAAACTGATGCGGAAAGTCCTGGAACGTTGTCCAAGCTGCGGCGCCCCCGTCGAGGTGACCCAGTTGAGCTGTACCGCGTGCGAGACGATCATTCACGGGCATTTCACCCCGTGTCCGTTCTGCAAGCTGTCCCCGGAGAGCGTGCGGTTTGCCGAGCTGTTCGTGCGCTTACGGGGCAACGTCAAGGAGATGGAACGCGAATTGGTCCTCTCGTACCCGACCGTGCGCGGCCGGTTGAACGGGATCATCCGGGAGCTCGGCTTCGAGCCGGACGAGGAGCCGCAAGGGGACGAGGATACGAGTCCCGCCCGTCAGGAGATCCTGGCCAGGCTCGAACAGGGAACGGTCAATGTCGCAGAGGCGGTCGAGTTGTTGAAGAAAGTCAAATAAGTTAAGGAGAGATATTATGGATGAGGCACGCATGAGGATTCTTCAGATGGTCGCAGACGGCACACTCTCGGCCGAGGAGGCTGCCCGGCTGCTCGACGCGCTGCCGGGGTCGGGGACGCTGGCTACCGACGCCCCCGTCGAGGGGACCACGGCGGCGACCGGTGACGGCGGGCTGGAACACCGGCTCGCCCGGTCATTTGCCGTCGACCCTGGCGGCCGCTTCGTCGTCGAGGCGGATCGGGGCTCGATCGAAGTCCACACCTCGGAAGCCCAGACTCTCGATGTCGAGGTGATCCGCACGGCGAACACCCGGGACCCAGTGGAGGCGCAGGCGCTCTTCAGGATGGTGGAACTCGACTTCGACCAGCAGGGCAACGACGTGTCAGTCCGGGCGCGGGTGCAGAACGAGGAACGCCACGGGTGGCACGGGGCGGAACGGCGGCTCCGGGTGCGGTTCGTCGTGACCGTCCCTCGCCGGTACAACCTCGACCTCAAGACCGCAGGCGGCCATATCGAGATCGACGACCTGGAAGGCGAAGTCCGCAGCCGGACGGCCGGCGGCAGTGTACACATCGGTCACATCCAGGGACCGGTCTGGGGGAAGACGTCCGGCGGGGACATCGCCCTGGCCGGATGTGTGGGCACGGCGGACCTCAAGACGTCCGGCGGGAGCATCCGGGTCGGCGCGGCGGACGGGGACGTCGTCGCGTCGACCTCCGGCGGGTCGATCACGATCCAGCGGGTCACCGGCCGGACTGTCGCCAACACCTCCGGGGGGAGTATCACCGTGGACGAGGCGCTGAACACGATCCAGGCGGTGACCTCAGGCGGCTCCGTCACCGCCCACCTCGCGCGCCAGCCGTCCGACCATTGCCGTCTGGAGACGTCCGGGGGGAACGTCGCCGTGTACCTGTCGGAGGCGGTCGGGCTCGACGTGCACGCCCGGACGAGCGGCGGGCAGGTGGTCACGGACTTTCCGGTGACCGTCCAGGGCGAGCTGCGGAAGACCGCGCTGCAAGCGAAAGTCAACGGTGGCGGCCCGGAACTGATCGCGCGGACGTCCGGCGGGAGCGTGTATCTGAGGAAGCAGTGACGAGTGACCTGATGAATTTTGACGACCAAAATCGGTAAAAACCTGTAGGGGCGAATCTTGTATTCGCCCCGATGCGGGCGATCACAAGGATCGCCCCTACGGATGACCTGTTTTGATCATCAAAATTCATCAGAGAGTCCCTGTTGTGATCGTCACAATCGATGAGGGAGGACTGCGATGCCTGTCCATCATGGCCTGTCCCCGACGAACCGTCCCGACTGGTGTGACGTGACGAGCGCGGGCATCTTCAGAGTCTTGCGCGATGGCCGGTTCGACCGGCATTACCATGATTTCAATGAGTACTGGCTGATCTACAAAGGCCGGGCGAGAGTGATGAGTGAGGGGAAGGAGTACGTCGTCGGGCCGGGGGATATCGTCTGTACCCGAACGGGAGACGAGCACGATTTTATCGAAGTCTACGAAGACGTTGAGGCCTTCTGGTTTGAGGACCCGTGTCCGCCGGGCGGGCGGCTGGGTCATCTGCATAAGCGTCCGGAGCTGGCCGAGGGGCATGTCGTGCCCGGGGCGTGACGCGCTGGAGGTATTCATGATCATCTGGGTACGGGTTGAGACCCTCGCGAAGTACGACGCGGGGGACGGGGATTTCCGGCTCAAGCGCCGGTTCGAGGAATTATCGGGCGAGCCGTGTTGTGTCCTCCATCTGTCACAGATGACGCCGGACATCATCGCCCCGCTCCGTCCACGGGCGATGCTGCTCAGCGGGTGCGGGACGTGGTTCCGTGATTTTCCGGTGGAGGAGTTTTACCCGTTTGAAGACACGCTGAACACCCTTTCCGATGTCCCGGCACTCGCGTTCTGCGGGAGCCATCAACTCCTCGGGTTCATGTTCAACGACGGGTTCCGGAACCTGTCGCGCGTCGAGGACGAGCCGATGCGCCGGCTACGGCCGGGCGAGCCGGACCGTCCGAGTCCGCATCCTGACGGCGTGGGCTTCTTCGCGGAGGCCGGGTTTTACCCGATCCGGATCGTTAAACCGGATCCACTGTTCCACGGCCTGCCCGACCCGTTCATCGTCCAGGAAGCGCATTATTGTGAGATCAAGCGGTTGCCGCCGGACTTCGACCTGCTCGCCACGAACGACAACTGCCGGGTCCAGGCGATGAAGCATCGCACGCGTCTGCTCTACGGCACGCAATTCCATCCGGAGGCGTACGTCGATGCCTACCCGCATGGCCGGATGATCCTGCAGAATTTCTTCCGGCTGGCGGGAATTTATGAGTGAGCCTGTCGTGAGCGCCTCAGAACTGTATTATCCGACCGCGTTCGTGCTCGGTGCGCTCCATTCATTCGAGCCGGGGCATGGGAAGGCGGTGATGGCAGCCTATCTGGTCGGACCCCGGCGGCGCGTCGTGGACGCGATCCTGCTGAGTCTCGTCATCACCATCACGCATACGTTCAGCGTGGTGCTGTTGGGGGTTGCGGCCTGGGTCGGCGCCACGCATTACCACGTGGAGATCACCGGGCCGGTCCTGTCCCTCATCGGCGGACTGCTCGTCCTGGGGGTGGGTCTCTGGATGCTCGTGCGCTGGCGGACCGGCGCGTGTCCGCATCCCGGCCACGGCCATCATGTCCACGAGTCCGGCGGCGCAGACGAGCGGGAGTCCGCGGCGGCGAGAGCGAACGCGTCGATCGGCCAGTTGATCGTCGTCGGCATAGCGGGCGGGCTTGTGCCCTGCCCGGCCGGGGTCGCGTTGTTGATGACCGCGGTGGCTGACGGCCGCCTCGCCCAGGGGTTCGAGCTGGCCGCTGTCTTCAGCCTGGGGGTGGGGGTCGTCGTGATGGCGGTCGGCCTCATCGTCTGTAAGGCGGCGGCGTTCACGACGCGATGGCTCTCGGAAGTGAGCCCGTTCACGTCACGGCTGCCGCTCATCAGCGGCGTGCTGGTCACCGCACTCGGTCTGTGGCTATCGGGGAGTGCGGTCGCGGACCTGTCGAGCGGCGGGCTCTTCTCTGACTACTGACGGCTGACTACTGGAGGAGGGGAGATGGGAGGTGAGCGAGTGACACACTTCGGACAGGCGGAACAGGAGCGGTTTTTCGAAGCGGGGTATCTCCGGCTGGGGCGGGTCGTCTCGCGCGCCACGATCCAGGCGCTGTGCGCCCGCATCGACGACATCATGCTCGGCCGGGTGACCTATGACGAGATGCCGATGCAACTCGATTCGCAGACGGGCCAGTACGGTGATGTCCCGGCACCGGCTCGAACGTTCTTAGGGGCGACCCTCGCGTACCGGCGGATCGACCGGCTCGAGCGCGATCCGCTGTTTCTCTCGTACATGCAGCATCCACTTTTTCGAGCGATCACCGCGCGATTCATCGGGTCAGAGGTCTCCATCTTCCGGGCGATGTTCATGAATAAACCCGCCAGCCAGGGCACCATCCTCCCCTGGCATCAAGACATCGGCACCGGCTGGGGCATCGACACCAACCCGATCGTCACGATCTGGACCGCCCTCGACGACGCGACGGTGGCCAACGGCTGCCTGCAAATCCTCCCGGGCAGCCATCGTTTCGGGATTCTAAACGACCACCACTTCCCAACCCCTGAGCAGCAAGCTCACTACATCAAGGAGGAGGACAGCCTCTTCCTGGAAGCAGAGACCGGTGAGGCGATCCTGCTGCACAACTTTCTGCTGCACCGCTCAGGCGTGAACCCCACGAACCAGCCACGGCGCGCGTTCAGCGTCTGCTACATGGATGCCGTCACGCGCGAGGTGGCGACGGGAGCTCGTTTTCCCCTTATCTTCGGTCGGGACGCGCTCCGTCCCTCACCGTCCTGATCGTCTCGACGAGCCATCGGCCTCGGACCTGAGAAAGCTGGGTTCAGCGAAAGCGGGGAGACACGCAAAACCAGCATTACACCAGATTACACACAGGTCTTCAGGGTCTCTCGTCGACGTGCTCGAGAGTCCATCGTTACTTCTTGGTGGTCTTCTTGGCTGCCTTCTTGGCAGGCATCTTCTTGGCAGCCGTCTTCTTCGGAGCTGCTTTCTTCGCAGGAGCTTTCTTCGTTGACGCCTTCTTAGTAGCCATTCAGGTATCCTCCTTCACACGTGTCTCCCCGATTTCGCCGAACCGAGTCCGGCTGAGGCCTGCTCACACGGCCGCGCCGTATGGGTTGTGAACGTTACATCTCATCCTCAGGCAGGTGTTCTCCCATCATCTGTTCCCGCTCTTCCGCGGTCAATTGCATCAGGTACCGGAGAGCGGTCATCCCGACGGCATTCTTGCGGAGCCCTGTCCGTTTCATAAACCCTTCGAATTCCTCGACGAACGATTCCGGCAACCGAAACGCGATGATCTTGCTGATCGGTCGTTCCTTCGGCCGAGGCCGTCCGGTCCGTCTGGCCATGTACTCCTCGCTTCACCTGTCTCATTACCATACCCGGTATCCATGCGTTGTCACAGTCATAATCTAATAAAGTTAACAAACTTGTCAAGAAAAAACTTTGGCAGCAGAAAAAAATATTTGATGATGTTCACGCTAAGTTCATCACAATCGAATCGTTCGCCAGAAACATGACTATTCGATCTCAAGCATAACTTTGTTGACTATTTCAGTGGTTTGTTGACAAACGATAGAAAGGAAAATGAGAGATGGTCGTAGGACGGAAAATCGAGACCAGGATGTTCCGCCCAAAAACGAGCTTGACGTGTCCCGGCGTTCCGTACTATGTTGTGTCAGCCAGGCCACCGAAAGATGGAATACTGTAGAAGGAGGACATGATGGGTGTACGGACCGCTGAGGAGTATCTGTCAGGACTCCGGGATGGCCGGACGGTGTTCTTTCGGGGAGCGCGCGTGGATGATGTGACGACGCATCCGGAGCTGCGAGTCGGCGCGGAACATACCGCGATCGACTTCCGGCTGGCAGAAGACCCGCGCTTCCGGGAATTGTTCACCGCGACCCTCCCTGACACGCATGAGCGCATCAGCCGCTACTTCCTCCCACCACGCGGGATGCAGGACCTCCTCATCCGCCGGGAGATGATCGAGACGAGCACGCGGGAAGGCGGAGGAGTCGTCCTGCTCGTCAAAGAGATCGGGACTGACGCGCTCTTCACCCTGACCCTGGTCACGCGCCGGGTGGATGAGCAGTACGGGACTGACTACCTCGACCGGGTCACACGGTACCATGCCTACTGCCAGGCGCACGACCTGAGCCTGGCGGTGGCGCAGACGGACGTGAAGGGCGACCGGAGCCTGCTCCCGTCCCGGCAGGCCAACCCGGACTCATACGTCCGGATCGTGGAACGCCGGCCGGATGGGATCGTCGTCCGCGGCGCGAAGGCACACACGACGGGGACGGCGTTCACGGATGAGGTCATCGTCTTACCCACCCGGGCCCTGTCGGAAGCCGACCGGGACTACGCCGTCGCGTTCGCGGTGCCCGTGAACACGAAAGGATTGACCCTGATCGCCAGTCCGTTCGGGTTTACCGGGTCGAGCGCCTTCCACCATCCGGTCAGTTCCCGCCACCATCTCGTCGAGACGCTCACGGTGTTCGACGACGTGTTCGTCCCCAACGACCGGGTCTTCCTGGCCGGGGAATGGGATTGTGCAGGGACGCTGGCCAACACGTTCGTCGAATTCCACCGGTACACCGCCATCTCATATAAACCGCCGCTGTGCGACCTGCTGATCGGGGCTGCGGCGCTGATCGCCGAGTACAACGGCGTGGCGGGCGCGAGTCACGTCCGGGAGAAGCTCACCCGGCTGATCGCGTATACGGAGACGGTTCGATCCCTCACGCGAGCCGCGGCGCTGGACTGCACGATCGTCGACGGGATCGCCGTTCCCAACACGATGGCGACGAACATCGCCAAGCAGTATTTTGCGATGCACTACCATGAGGCTGTCCGGGATGTACAAGACATCGCGGGCGGGCTGGTCGTCACCGGTCCATCGGAGGGAGACTGGCACAACCCGGCGACGCGGGGCTACATCGAGCGGTACTTAGGGGGCAAGCAGGGAGTCTCGACGGAAGACCGGCTGCGCGCGATCAACCTGATCCGCGACCTGACCGCGTCCGATTTCGGCGGTTACCATGAGATTCTGGCCATCCATGCGGAAGGCTCGCTGGAAGCGCAGAAGATCACGATCTACCGGGGGTACGACCTCGACCGGTGCCGGGCGTTGGCGAAGCAGGCGGCGGGGATTGGGGGATGAAGTTGGATTGCCGATTGGCGATTGCGGATTGAACACCCAGTCTGTCAAATCGGCAATCGGCAATAGACTACGGAGGTCTCCTGATGACGCCCAAAGTTCACTACCTCGAACTCCTCCCCCATGAATTCCGTGCGCGTCTGGCCCAGCGACCGGTGGGGTATCTTCCGCTCGGGACGCTGGAATGGCACGGGGAGCAGAACCCGCTCGGCAGCGATGCGCTCATCTCACGGGGACTGTTCGAGCGGGCGGCTCACGAGTTAGGCGGCATCGTCTTTCCGCCGCTGTTCCTGGGCCCGGACCGTGCTCGACTTGAGCCGGATGGCAGGGTGCTGCACGGCATGGATTATGCGACGGTGACGACTCCGCCCCGGCAGTTGGACGGGAGTTGCTACTGGGTCAGCAGGGGATTGTTCCTCCAACTGTGCGAAGCGGTGCTGGCGCAGGCGGCGCGGGCCGGGTTCCGGTGCATCGTGGCGGACGGACATGGGCCGTCCCGGACTGCCTGGGGAGAGTATGCGAACGATTGGGAAGCGCAGTTTGGGTTGCGGCTGGTCAGCGTCTTCCGTGACCTGAAAGAGGTCTGGTGCAGCCAGATCGACCATGCGGCCCGGAACGAGACGTCGCTGATGATGGCGCTGCACCCGGCCCTGGTCGATCTCTCCCAGTTGCCCACCGACCGGAGCGTCTGGCCTCAGGGGGTGGGAGGGGAAGACCCGCGTGACGCCACGGCGGCACACGGGGACGCGTGTCTGTCCACGTGCATCGCCGCGCTGCGAGACCATCTCGCCGCGTTGGGAGTATAACGGATCATCTGCGTGAAAGGAGGGTGACCATGACCAGCACCATCGAAATCGGCATTAACCTCGAATACGTCCGCCATAAGGACAAGAGCTTCGAGTACGGCGTGGAGACGGCGGCGAAGATGGGGTATCAGTGGATCGAGCCGTGTTTCTTGATGGGACGGTGTCTTCTGTCGAACGCCGGGTACTGTCACGTGCGGAGCATGGACATCGATCCTCAGTGGATGAAAGATTTCTGCGACCAGCACGGGGTGAAGATCAGCGGACTGTCCGCCCACAGCGACCTGTTGAACACCGAGTGGGGCGTCGCGTACGCAAAACGCGCGTGTGCGTATGCTAAGGCGGTGGGCGCGCCGGTCGTGCAGATCTGCGAGGACATGTACGCCCCACAGACGATGACGAAGGATGAAGTCTTCGCCATCATGAAGATCAACCTGAAGAGCATCCTGCCGACGTATGAAGCGAACGGCATCTACTTAGGCGTCGAGCAGCACGGACCGTATACCGCCCGCACCGAGACGATACTCCGCATCCTCGACCTGGTCGATTCTCCGATGCTCAAGGTGAACTACGACTGCGGGAACACCTACCTGGCAGGGACTGACCCGTACGAGATGCTCGACGCGGTGGCAGACCGGGTCGTCCACGTGCATGCCAAGGACATCTCGATCGAGCACTCCGAGGCGGAGCGCGGGAAGGTCACCGGCACCCCGGTCGGCTGCGCGTGCGGGGATGGCGTGATCGACTGGGAGCGGATTATCACGAGATTGAAAGAGGTCAATTATTCAGGGGTTTTCTCGGTGGAGTGCGGGACAGAGGAGCAGGCGGTCCGGAGTCTGAGTTATCTGAACGGACTCTTGGCGAGAATGTAACAGAGGAGGGTCAACATCATGGTCATTCGACACTGGATGGACAGTCCGATCGTGACGACGCATGGGCGGCTTCGTGAATGGCAGATCTTCAAGAAACGGCAGGGAACGGCTCCCAACGCGGAAACGGGAGACGTGTGTTTTGATTTTCATTGCTACGGCCGGGCGGTCGTCCTGCCGGGCGTGACGACGGAACCGACGACGCACGATGAGGAGGTGGAAAGCTTCTTCGTCTCGTACGGCCAGGGGATCGTCCAGGAGGGAAAAGAGCGGAGAGAATTTCGAGAAGGGTCGATGCTGTTCATCCCGGCTGGCATCGAGCATCGGATTACCAACACCGGCTCTGGTGAGCTCGAGATGATCTACTCCCGCCGCCCGCCGTCTTCGCGCGACGCCGACCGAATGTTTGGCGTCCGCCACTGGACAGAAGACCGCGATCAGGCGATCTGGGGCACCCCGTTCCAGGGACACTGGCACCACATCTACCGGGGCCCGTCGTGCGGGGACATCCACATCGGGGATATCCCGCCTCATAAACTCTCCCACCCGCACAACCATCCTGAGGTCATGGATGAGATCTGGTACGTCCGCAGCGGGAACGGCTGGCACTGGATGGGACAGGAGTACCACGAGCACACCGCGGGCTACGCCCTCTGGCTCGACCCGTCGGAGCTGCACTCCCTGATGAACCCCGGAGATGCCACCGTCGAGTACATCTACTGCTCATCCGGGATGCTGCTCATGGAGCGGATGGAGGCGGAGAAAGCAGCGGAGTCCGAAGCAAAGACCAACGACCCGTTCGAACTCCTCGCCCGCCTGGAGAAACACTACAAGGCGCTCGTGGCGGGGTACCGGAAAACCGGCGTGAGCATCTACCGCGTGGAGATCAACATCCCCGGGGTTGAGGCGCAGATCGAGGCGCTGAGGGCGGCGTTGAAGCGGTAAGCGGCCAGCGCTCGTGTGCGCATGGCTAAGTCATGCACCTTCGGGCTTGACTCAGCTACGATGTCATCAAACTCGTCCCGATACGATTGCCCTCTCTGTGATTGGATGAGGTTTTACTTGTCGTACAGGATAAAACAGTGCGACAGGATGTCGCAAGAGGAAAATCCATCCCTGTGAGTAGAGCCCCGCTTTGCCATGATCTCCCTATCGTTGGCCAGGCCGGAATGGGCGGCGGGCGCGGCAGGGACCGAGAATCTCGGCAGCGAGGATGGCTTTTCTGAGCCCATCCCGGTTGAGCCAGTCGGACATGGAGAGAATCGGCGCTGGTTGCTCCGGATGACGGATGACCGGTAATGCTGGCAGGACACGGTGCTCGGATACCGGTGCCGGTCTGGTCGGAGGAGAAGAGGGAACGATGACGGGCTTGGGTGTCGCAGGCGCAGGCGGCGAAGGGGATGGGGCGAGCCCGGTCTCAGAGGCTGCGTGTTGTTCCCTCTCTCTATTCTCTCTTCCCCAAGTTTCATCTAGATCCTCATCCTCCTCGACCCAACTCGGCCCTGATGCCTCCGGTTTGTCCGCCGACGTGGGCGTCTGTAGCGCCCGCAGGAGCTTCGAGACGAGATAGATGATGAGAATGGCAGCGATTCCCAGAAGCTGTTCCATGTGCGGGGGTACCCCTATGATGACGGTGTTTTGCCTTCCTCTGACGACCCGGACAGCGTTTCCCGCATGCGAGTATCCGCCTGGATATTCTGCATGGTATAATAATCGAGGACACCCAGACGTCCGGTTCGAAAGGCTTCCGCGATGGCCCTCGGAATTTCTGCCTCCGCCTCGACCACCTTCGCCCGCATTTCCTGGACACGTGCCTTCATCTCTTGCTCGAGGGCGATCGCCATCGCCCGTCGTTCCTCCGCCTTTGCCTGGGCGACCTTTTTGTCCGCCTCGGCCTGGTCTGTCTGGAGCTTCGCCCCGATGTTGTCCCCGATGTCGACGTCCGCGATGTCGATCGACAGGATTTCAAACGCCGTCCCGGAGTCAAGCCCCTTCTCAAGCACGGTCCTTGAGATCCGGTCGGGGTTCTCCAGCACCGCTTTATGCGACTGGGAGGATCCAATCGTCGTGACGACCCCTTCTCCTACGCGGGCGATGATCGTCTCCTCTCCCGCGCCCCCGATGATCTGATCGAGGTTCGTGCGGACAGTCACCCGCGACGTCGCCGTCACCTGAATCCCGTCCATCGCCACGGCCGCCACCATCGGGGTCTGAATCACCTTCGGGTTGACGCTCATCCTCACCGCCTCGAACACGTCTCGACCTGCCAGGTCGATCGCCGCCGCTCGTTCGAACGTCAGGGGAATGGCGGCTTTGTCCGCCGCGATCAGGGCGTTCACGACCGCCGTCACGTTCCCACCAGCGAGAAAGTGGGCTTCTAACTTGTCCGCGCTGATATCCAGGCCGGCCTTTGTCGCGCTGATGAGCGACTTCAGGATGAGCGGCGGCGGCACACGGCGGAGCCGCATTCCGACGAGACTGAACAGACTGATCTGGACCTTCGCGGCGACCGCCGAAATCCAGAGACCGACCGGAATAAAGTAGCTGAACACCGCGAAAAAAACGAAGAGCGCGATGATCAGCAGGACCACAAGTCCGAGTGTCAATCCTTCCATGATCGCCTCCCATCATACGGTGTGGATCAGTAAACCACGGGCCCCTGATACCAGAACGATCCGGTGTGACGCTCCGTCTTCAGTTCAGATTTCCCGTACGACCACCCGGTTTCCGGCCACCTCCATGACCTGGATCCGATGCTCTTTAAGGATGAATTCTCCTTCCGAGACGACCTGAATGCGGCGATTGTTGAACAGGCCGATGCCCGACGGACGCAGCGGAGTCACCGCGGTCCCGACCGCTCCGATGAGACCGGCCAGATCCTCTGGGGTCCCTCGGTCTTCGCGTGTCACCGTCGCCTGGAGGATTATCCGCCGCCACAGCCTGCTCTGGGGGAGGAAGGCGAGCATGAGGAGCGACCCTGCAATCGTGAGAAGGAAGGAGACGCCGACGGTCGTCAGCGCTCGGGTGAGTGCCGAGATGTCGAAATACTGCCCACTCATCAGACTCAGCACGAGACTCACAAACATGAGCCCGAGGCCCAGTATGCCTACCAGTCCGAACCCGGGCACGAACAGGATCTCAATGAGCAGGAGCCCAGCCCCGATAAAGAACAGGATAATCTCGACCCAATCCGCCAGCCGGATGATCCAGTGGCTTCCGAAGAATAAGCCGAGCGCAAGCAAACCGATCGCGCCGGCAAGGCCCCAGCCGGGCGATTGTAGCTCGAACAGCAGGCCAAGCATTCCGAGAGTGAGCAACAGTGAACTGACGATCGGGTCTGTCACAAATCGCACCACCCGTTCCGCCCAGGTAATCTCCGGATGGATGACTTCGGCATCGCTGAGCTGGTAGAAGCGAAGGACGTCGTCGAGCGACACGGCAATCGTGTCGATGAACCCGTATCGTAGCGCTTCTTCGGCGGTTAGACTCAAGATCTTTCCTTTCGGGACGATCCCAGGGATCTCCACGTCCTCATCCACCATCGCCTCCGCAAAGTCGCTCCGGTGGCCATTCGCCTCCGCCGCGGATTTCATCTCCTTTCGAAGGTAGGACACGACCTTTTCACTCGCCTTCTGGCCCTGCAGATCGACTGGCGTGGCCGCGCCGATCGTCGCGCCAGGGGCCATCACAATGTGATCACAGGCGATGGCGATGAGCGCTCCAGCGGACCCGGCCTCCTTGTTGATGTACGCGATCGTCCGGACCTTCGTCCCGATGAGCGTATTCTTGATCTCCGTCGCTGCATCGACGCGTCCCCCGAATGTGTTGATGTCGAGAATGACCGCGCCGGCACGGGCGGATTCTGCATCGTGGACCACACGCTCGATGAACGGAGTCAACCCAAGATCGATCGTGCCATGAATGGGAACGACATAGACGGTCGACAGCGCGGCGATTGCGGGGCCAGCGGCAAGCGCGACACAGAGGATGATGCAGGCGTAGGCACGCGGGGAGGACATGGCTGAAGCTCCTGTCTCCTGGATGACTCGATAGTTGATCACATATATAAACCCACTATCCTCGCTCGTCAACATCTTTGATGCGAAGCGATGGCCCGCTCACACAGCAGGAGTAGCCAGACTTCGTCATTACCTTTTCTTGCCTCCCCGTATCCTCTCAAACACCACCAGCAGACCCACCACGCAGCAGACGTACGCGAACACATCCCCGTACCGCGTGTAGAACGTGATCGCTCCGCTCCCCGGACGGATGCGCTCCATCGTGGTCGTCGGGGCGAAGAGCGGCGTGCGGCCGGACATCCGGCCGGTTACGGTGATGAACCCGGAGATCCCGGTGTTGGCCGCGCGGATGATGGGCACGCCGTTCTCGACCGCCCGGAGCACCGCCATCGAGAAGTGCTGCGCGGGCGCGGACGACGTCCCGAACCACGCGTCGTTCGTCATGACGACGAGCACGTTCGCCCCGCGCTTGACGAACTGGCGGACGAGGTCGGGGAAGATCGATTCGTAGCAGATGACCGTCCCGACCCGGACATCCCGCCCCGGCAGCGTCATCACGGAGAGGTCCTTCCCCGGCGTGAACACCCCGATGTCTTCCGTCAGGCCGCTGAGGAACGAGAACAGCCACGGCATCGGCAGGTATTCCCCGAACGGGACGAGGTGCATCTTGCTGTACCGCCCGACGATCCGGCCGCCCGGGACGAGGAGGAACGCGCTGTTGTAGATCACCCCGCGTTGTCCCGGTTCATACCCCAGACCGCCCGTCAACAGGGACACGGCCGCGTCGTCCACCAGCCGGTAGACCTGGTCGGTCAACGCGGCGTACGCCGGGCTCTCCGGGTAGAACGTCAGCGCGGTCTCCGGGAAGACGATGAAATCAGGATGCTGGGGCAACATCTGGCGCGCCAGGCTGTCGTAGATGGCCACCGTCCGACGGATGAGCAAATCCGACCACTTCAAGTCCTGCGAGACACTCCCCTGCACGACCACGACGGTCATCGGCGAGGCCTTCGCTTCGCGGGCGCGTTCGCGGGACAGGACGTGG
>JACQVL010000189.1 GCA_016209865.1 Candidatus Latescibacterota bacterium
CCCCAGGACGACAGCAGACGACCGTCAGGAGCGAACTTGTGCACCCGCGAATTCCCGTAGCCGTCGGACACGTAGAAGACTCCATCAGACCGGACGGCCACATCGGTCGGGATGTTGAACGGACTCCCGTCTGGGTGCGGGATCCCTTTCGTCCCGACCGTCATGAGCACCTTCCCCTCTGTCGTACACTTGATCAGGAGGTGCGCGTCCATGTCGACAAAATAGAGATGGTCATGCCCGTCGATCCAGAGGCCATGCGCCCTCATGAACACGTCCTCACCCCAGGCGTGTAAGAACCGGCCGTCCCGGTCGAAGACGATGACCGGATGAGCGCTCCGATTGAACACGTACACCCGATCCTGCGAATCGACGACGACCGCCGGAGTCTGTGTGAACGCCCATCCGTCGGGGAGCCGGGGCCAACCCTCAGCCACTTCGTACGTGTGCAGACCTGTGCCGAGTTTCATCGTACCTGTCCCTCCTTCGTCCATGATGCCCATGTCTCACGATAACGATCGAGTTTCATCCGAAGTCCCGGCCGGTCGAGCACCGGGGTGTTGACGACGTACGGCGGCACCTCCCCGCGGGCGACGGCGAGCGCGGCGTTGACACAGTCATGCCCGATATCCCGGAACAACTCATGCGTCCAGGCCAGGGCATGAGGAGCTAAGATGACGTTGTCGAGGGTGAGCAACGGATCGTCCGGCGCGGGGGGTTCGACCTCGAACACGTCTAACGCCGCCCCCTGGATGCGTCCCTCTTGCAGCGCCCGTACCAGCGCCGCCTGATCGATGATCGGCCCCCGCGCGGTGTTGACGAGAAACGCGGTCGGCCGCATCAGGCTCAACTCTCGCTCGCCGATCATCCCCCGCGTCTGCGGGGTCAGCGGGCAATGGATGGAGACGAGGTCGCTCGTCCGCAGGAGCGTCTCCAGGTCGACCAGCTCCACGCCGAGCGCGGCGGCATCTGTCTGGTTGACCACCGGGTCAGCGGCCAGGATTCGGGACGGCCCGAACGGACGCAGGAGGCGGACGACCTCCCGGCCGATGTGACCGACCCCGATCAGCCCGATCACCCGGTCGCGGAGCTCGCACCCGTTCCAGCGGTAGCGCTCGTTCCACCGGCCTTCGCGGACGAGTCTGTCTTTGATCCACACGCGATGACAGAGGGCTAACATCAGGGCGAGGGTCGCGCTGGCCACCGGCCGGCGGGTGGCTTCGGGGGTGATCGTCACGATGACGTCCGCCTCCGTCGCCGCGTTCAGGTCGACCATCTCATATCCGACGCCGGTGCGCGCGATGAGGGTCAACCGCTCGACGCCCACGAAGCTGGCCGGGACGTAGGGCTGTCCCATCGAGATGACCGCGTCGCAGTCCCGGAGCTGGCCACTCGTCACCGGGCGTTCATCGCGCGAGAAGAAAGAGTGGGGAATTCCTGCCTGTGTGAGGCCGTCAAGCCCGAAGTCCTGGAAGACCGGCTTTCCGTCCGGTCCTCGCAGATCAGCGACCAGGGCGACACGGAAGTCAAGCGGCATGGAATGACTCCTTCGTGCTCACCACAAAGGCACAAAGAGCACAAAGGTATAGAAATTCTTCTTCGTGTCCTTTGTGTCTTTGTGGTGAAAAATGTTGTTCCTCTATTCAAAACAAAATCTGCGACGTTGATTTGGCGATGAGCACCAACGAGACCGCCGCCATGCCGATCAACCCCAGCCCGCACCCGTACCCGGCGAGCAGGACGGGCGCGTATCCCATCCACGTTCGGTGACCGTACCGGCGGGCGAAGTAGTACCGGCCGAGCATCGCGCCGGTGAACGTCAGGATCGTGTAATGCGGCCAGGCGCCGATCCCCCCGATCAGTCCGTAGAACAGGAGGGACGGGGCATGCAGGAGTGTCAGAACCCCGTAGAGCGCGGCCGCCGTCGCCACGCCCGCCCCGAGGTACTCCCACCGGATGATCTGGCCGAGGACGTTCGCGCCGCCGGGGATCGTCGATTTCACCCACAGCGTCTGCATCGTTGCCTGCAGCGGCCACATCTTCTGGACGTACGGGTAGGCGGCAGACGGGATGGGGGCGAGCTTCCAGATGAGCGAATAGAAGAGAAAGCTGAACACGACCATCAGGACGAGGCTGAGGACGGACAGACGGACGAGACTCCCAAATTTCGTCTTGGTCAACTCCAGTTGCCGGAATGTGGCCACCGTCGCGCTGTAATCGTTCATCGGCACCGGAGCGAACCAGATCGCCGCCCCCTTGTAGCCGGACAGGTAGAACGAGCCTTCCCGCGCGTACGGGAACGACGACCCGTACGGCGAGCCGGTGATGCCGACCATCCTGGCCCCGATGTACGAGAAGAACGGCGTCCACAGGAACCCGAACAGGGCGGAGAGCCACCAGGGGAAATCGGGGACGAGGAGGTAGACAAGATAGATGTAGCAGAGGGTGGAGAGCGTCCACAGACCGAGCGGAAGAGGCAGTCGGATGTCGCCCCGGCCGGGCGGCGGCTCGCGTGGGGCCAGCCGGTTGCCAGACTGTCCGCTCCGCCCCGCCGTCAGCGCCCGGACGGCGGAGACGAGTCCGATCACGCCGATGACGAGGGATGTCCCGATCGACGAGAAACTCAGCCAGAAATCCACCTTGTTGTTGATGTCCGTCGGGATCGTGCTCATCCCCGGCGTCCAACTGTGGAGGATGCCTGCGTGGTACAGCAACGGGTTGGCGATGAACGTGACGAGCATCGACGAGATGAACGTCCCGACGACAATCCAGAACGGGAGGACGAACCCGGCCAAGAGGGAGGCGAGGTCGGTGCCCAGGCCGATCGGGCTGGCGGGCAGGACGGAGCGGACGCGCGGGGTGAAATCCGCGAACGGGATGGGGACGATCTCCTGGGTCTTCGTCAGGATGATGCCGGAGATCGTCGGGACGACGACGTAGATCATCCCCCACGCCATCCCGACCATCGACCCGACGGTGAACACCCGCCACCGCCAGGTCTCCGTGCCGGACGAGGATTCGGCTAAGGCGGTCGCGCCGGAGGCCTGGACCGGGGCCATGGGGAACGGGAGCCGCTCGACATCGGCGGTGACGCGGAACAGGACGTACCCGATCGACAGGGTGCTCACCAGGCCGAGGACGGCGGCGACCAGGGCCAGGCCGACCGGTCTGACCCAGTCGGGGGACAGGAACGTGCGGTCGATGAGCGCCACCGCCCCACGGGGCGGCACGACCCAGCCGGGGATGTATTGCGCGAGGCCGTCCGCCTGGGGGGACTGGATCAGGTACTGGTTCCAGATCATCGTCGCAAACGGCCCGCCGCTGGCCGACAGGCCGCCCGCTAACCAGTAGAGGATGATCGTCTCTTGCGGCTTGAGGCGGACGAACAACCGCTTGCTGATCTCGATGAACATGATGATCGTGACCCACTCCGCCGCTCCCGCGAAACTCTTGCCCGTCACCAGCTCCAGGTAGATCGAGCCGGGCAGCATGATCAGGCCGACGAACAGCGCCGCCCAGACCGTCTTCACGCTGAACCCGTGCTCGTACGGCGCGTCGTCAGGGACGATGGGCGGGTGCTCTTCGCGCAGGAAATCGTCGTGAATCGTCTCACGGCGCGGAGCGGGGGTGGACATGGGCAGGACCTCCTAATTCTTCCCTTAACCGCCGGGCGATGATCTCTTCCTCCCCGTCGATCAGGCAGTGGGGGTTCACTGAGATCTGACCACCGCCCCCGCCGAGCACGATGCGCGGCTCGCCGTCGTACAGCCGCTGTGCGAGTGTTTCGGCGGTCACGCCAAGCGCTCGTTCATCCAGGGTGATCACGACCCGACATGGACACTGGGCGGTGTACTCATGCTTCTCGGCGTTGGGCCGATGGATCGTACAGGACACGCCCGGATGCTCGCCGAACGCCCGGATGAACGACTGCGCCCGCCGTTCCCACGCGGCCAGATGGGCGTCGAAATCCATGCTCATGTACCGGTCGAGCGCGCACACCGTGGCGACGACATCCTCCCGGCCGACCTTCATCGAGCGTCCGATGCCGAACGGGGGGAGGACACGCATCTGGACGGTGGCTCCATCGATGAGGTCTTTCCGACCGTACAGAATCCCGGTGTCGTTCGGTCCCTGGATATCCTTCCCCCCACTGAACGCGACGACGTCGGCGCCCATCGTGATGAACTTCCGGATGTTCTCGCGCGGCGGGGTCTCGGCCGCGGCATCGAGGATGAGCGGCAAGCCATGCCTGTGTGCTGTGCGGAGCATGACGTCCAGCGCCTCGTCGCCTTTGTTGGTATTCGCGAAGTACACGAACACCGCCGCCGCCGTGCGTTCGCCGACCGCTCTCTCGACATCGTCCGCCGTGAAGCCGTTCTCGGTCCCGACGAAGATCAACCGGGCTCCGGAGACCGCATACGACCGGTCATGGATTTGGGCGCAGACCTTCGGGATGACCACCTCGTTCTTCAACCCCGTCGTGTCCGGGAGTTGATGGTACCGGTCAGGGACCGTCCCAGCGATACAGGAGGCAGCGGCCAGACTCAGGCCCGCGTCCGCCCCTGCCGTGATCAGTCCCGCCTCCGCGCCCGTCAGCCGGGCGATCTCACGACTCGCCGCCGCCAGTAACTCATCCATATGAACGAAGTATTTCGAGGCTTCGACCCACGCCGCGACCACGTCGGGCGGCATGATACTGCCGCCCAGGTAGCTCATCGTCCCACTCGCGTTGATGAGGGTTCGAACGCCCAGACGGTGGTACGGGTTCATTGACTTCCCGCACTGATTCACTCATCCTCCCTTCACGCGGTAGACCTCCAGCGGGTGTTCCTTCCCCTTGACCTTCAGCGGTTCGAGCGGCTGGGCCTGGATGGCATGCCGGACCTGCTCGTACGCCGCGGCCGTAATCAAAACCTCCCCCGGTTTCGCCACGTCACACAGGCGTTTGCCCGTGTTCACCGTGTCCCCGAGAGCCGTGTAGTTCAGCCGGTCCGGGCTGCCGACGTTGCCCACGACCGCCTCCCCGACGTTGATGCCGATCCCGACCTGACAATGTGGACTGTCCGTTTCCTCGCTCAGCCGGCCCGTCGCCGACCGGATGGCCAGCGCGCAGCGCACCGCGTTCAACGCCATGTCCTCCCCCTCGAACACCGCCATCACTTCGTCCCCGACGTATTTATCGACTTCCCCATGATACTGGGCGATGGCCATCGCCTGCACCGTCAGGTACCGGTTGACGAGTTCGATCACCTCTTCCGGGGAGACTTTCTCGGAATACGACGTAAACCCACGGATGTCGGAGAAGAGGACGGTGATCGTCCGGCGCGTCCCGCCGAGCATCGGAGCCGCCTGTTGCTCCGCCGCCTGGGCGATGAGGTCGACGGCCGACCGCGGGACGAATTTCTCCATCTGGAGTTTGGCACGCAGGCCGGCGATCATCTCGTTGATCCGGCGGGCCAGATGCCCGATCTCGTCCCGGGACTGGATGGCGACGTGGACGGTCAGGTCCCCCTGTCCGACCTGTTCCGCGACGTTGCCGATGACCTGCACCGGCTTGACGACCGTCAGGCGGGTGAACAGAATCAGCACGCCGCACGCCGCCAAGGTCGTGATGAGGGCGGTGATGAGGGAGAGACGGCGGTTGCGTTGGATGGCTTGTTGCGTTTCATCCAGCGAGATCGTCGTCTCGACGACCGCCCGGTAGATATGATCCGCCCCGTGGCAGCCCTGGCACTTCTCCTCGTTGGAGATGACTGTGAACTGGACGAGCTGGTTGTGTGTGGTGTCGATGATCGTCGCGTCCAGGCCCGTCCGGAACGCGTCCTGGACGGCAGGTGGGGATGGAGCGGTCGGACTGGTGCTCTTCTCGCCGGCGAACACCTCTTCCGCGCTCGGGTTGAAGACATGGAGGGCGGCGACTCCCTCGATGTCCCGGTACTGCTCGACGAGGCGGAAGCCGAACACCCCCTTCCCGGTCAGCATCAGCGTCTTGATCCCCAGCCCGATGCCCTGGCTGAGGAGGGCGGGCTGGAGGGCTTCTATGCGGGCCGCCGGATCGCCGGACTTGGACACCGAGGTCGCCAGGGCGAGCACCCCGCGCGAGGGGCCTGCATCAGTATGACACCGGCTGCATTTTTCGTCATGCGGGAACGACGAGAGCGACGTGACGGTGCGCGTCGAGTCGGTCTCCGTGACGACCATTCCCGGTTCGCCCGTTCTCGCCGCCTGTCCGGCTTGCGCCGTCACCGCTCCGGCGTCCGGCACACGCCCGACGGTGTACCGCTTCTGCAGGGTGGGATCGAACAAGACCGCTCCGGACAACCCCTGGATCGTCGTCAGCCGTGTGAGGTACGTCGTCAGAGAATCCCCTCCCTGAGCGAGCATCTGGTACGTGATCGTCTCCCTGATGACTCTCGCTACGGCGGCCGTGGTCGAGTCCTGCACCGCCTGCCAGGAGACGCTGGCGGGGGCGTTGGGTCGTTCCGTCGTCAGCATGACCGCGCCCCGGAAGTCCTCTCCCTGCGTATGGCATACCCGGCACGCTCGTTCGTTGGGCAGCGGTTGAATCTGGGTGACGCGCCGTGTCGTGCCCTCGGTCTCGACGTAGCGAGTCTGTGCCGTCTGGTCATTCAACACCCTGACCACCCGCTGATCACCCGACATCAAGCGCATGTTGGGGTCGGACGGTTTATAGATCTCCTGACCATCTTTATCGTAGATGCGCAGACTCGCCCACTTCTGGGAGCGACGGACGTCGTCCAGCAGGTTCGCCAGGAGAGGGCCGTCCCCGGCTAACATCGCGTTGCGGAGGGTGGCGGTAAACGAGGAAACGAGGCTGTTCGCCCGTTCCTCAGCCTGCTGCATGAGGGTATCGGTCTGGCGGCGGACGCTCAACGTGACCAGCGCGCCGAACCCGGCGATCAACGTCAAGATGATCAGTCCGACGACTTTGATGGACAGACTGGTGCGCACGGGCAGACTCTCTTTTCCTGACCCCTGATTCCTGACCCCTGACCCCTGTGTTGCCTCACACCGTCTCCACCTTCCCCGACACGGTGGACCGGTACGCCGCGTCTAACAGCAGCACCGACCGCATCGCCGCCTCGCCGGGCGCGAAGTTCGTCGTCGTCTTGCCGAGGATGAGGTCGACGAAGTTGTTGGGCGGGCCCTCACAACTGTACGCCCCGGCGTCCGGGGCGAGGTCGAGCACCACGTCCTGCTTGTCATGACGATGGAGCGCCAGCCGCGCGCGCTCGCAGTCGAGCAGGAGCATGCCCTCCGACCCGAACACTTTGATGTCGACCTGGTAAGTCTGGCCGTCCGGCACCGTGCCCGCCCCGGAGACCGTCCCGATCGCCCCGCCCTCGAACCGCACGGTGATCGCATCGTACATCTCCACGCGCGACTCGGAGGCCGCCATCATAGCGAACACCTGGTGCGGGACGAGGCCGGTCAGCCAGCCGAGCATCCCGATGCTGTGGGAGAGCTGGGCGTGTCCGTACCCGCCGCCCGCCACGGCCGGGTCGGCCCAGGTCGCCGGGTCGGGCTCGAACATCATCTCCCCGTACTGAAACTTCTGGCCGCGCAGGAGGGTGCGGATGGGTGAGGCCATGTGGCAGACGATCGACTCGACCCGGCCGAGCAGTCCCGCATCGACGAGCCGCTTCGCCTCCTGGACGAACGGCCTGTAATGCCAGCCGTACGGGACGAGGAGATGGAGGCGGCGCTCGTCCACCAACCGGACGAGGTCGCGGGCGTCCGCCGCACGCGTACACATCGGCTTCTCGACCATCACGTGGAGGCCCCGCTCCAGCGCCGCGCGGGCGTGTTCGTGATGGAGCGTGTGAGGACTGGTCACGACCACGCCGTCCAGTTCGACCTCGTCCAGGAGCGCCCGGTAGTCTTCGGTGGCGTACGGGAACCCGAACCGTTCCTTCACCTGCTGGAGTTCGTCCTTCCCCAGGCGGCAGACCGCCCGGAGTTCCACATCCGGCCGGCTCTTGAGGATGGGGAGATGATTCGCGGTCGCCCACCATCCGGCCCCGATAAACCCGATCCGCGCGACTGTCTTCGCTGCCATTGTAGTGTCCCTCCAAAAAGCAAGGACGAAGTACGAAGGACAAAGTGCGAAGAAGCTGTTCCTAATCCCCCTTCGTCCTTAATCCTTCGTCCTTAGTCCTTATCTTTCTCGTTCCCCGCGATAGATCGCCCGCGTGTCCGCGTCGCCGACCCAGAAGGTCCCTTGCCAGACGGTGAACCCGTGCGGCTCCGGCCCGTCAATCCCGATCCGATCCAGGATCGCGCCGGTAGACGGGTCGAGCAGGTACACCGCCCGGTGGTTCGTCTCCACACACCACAGCCGGCCGTTCTCCCAGGCCAGGCCGTGCGGCCGGGTGCCGGGCGCCGGGATGGCATGCCGGATCGTCCAGTCCGCCGGGTCGATCTGATAGATCGTGGCCGCGGGCGGGACGGCCATCCACAAGAGGCCATCGACCCATTCGAGGCCGTGGGCGCCGGTTGTCGTCGTCCCCGGCGTGGAGTAGGCCGCCAGGGTGGCGCCTGTCTGGGGATCGCACTGGAGGATCTCCCGGCTGTACGTCGACGCGATCCACAGATGCGTGCCGCTGTTCGTGATCCCGCTGGGACGATCCGCCCCGGTGTCGAGGACGCCCCGGACGACGCCGTCCTCGAACCGCACACAGCTCGCCTGGTTCGTCCCCTGGTCGATGATCCACAGCCCGTCCGTCGTCGCCTGGAGCCCGTTCGGATGAGGGCCTGGCGATTCGAACGCTTTCACCAACCGTATGCGCATGTGTTTCCTCCATTCTTGCGAAAGAGTCTGTTGTCGGCATAATGCCAGAGGGACGGCTCGTTGTCAAGTCCCAAAATCCATACTTCTGAAGAAGAAACCGATTGACTTCCTATCCGTTCTACGATATATTGAATAATCTTTGGCTGATCAAGGGCCGATGTGTGAGACTGAAATATGTCATGGGAATTATTGACTGCCAACCACCGATCACAAGGAGTCGTATGGAACTGACCCGGCGACAGACTATCCGTAATATCGCCATTATCGCACACGTGGACCATGGAAAGACGACCCTGGTCGATGCGATGCTCCGCCAGACCCGCGTCCACCGGAACATCGACGAGATGGGTGAACGCATCATGGATTCGATGGAGCTGGAGCGGGAACGCGGCATCACGATTAAGGCTAAGAACGCGAGCGTCAACTACAACGGGGTGAAGATCAATATCGTGGACACGCCCGGCCACGCAGACTTCGGGGGTGAGGTCGAACGGACACTCCGGATGGTGGACGGTGCCCTCCTGCTGATCGATGCCAAAGAGGGGCCGATGCCGCAGACGCGGTTCGTGTTGCGGAAGGCGCTCGAATTGGGACTCCCGGCGATCGTCGTCGTGAACAAGATCGACCGCCCCGAGACGGATCTTGACGATGTGGTCAATCACACGTTCGACCTGTTCGTGGAACTGAAGGCAACCGATGAGCAACTCGACTTCCCGGTCGTCTACACCTCCGCGACCGCCGGGACGGCGACCCGAAATCCCAGCCAGCCGGGCCGCGATCTTGTGCCCCTGTTCGAGACGATCATCCAGGCAGTCCCCGCACCGATGATCTATCCAGACCGTCCACCCCAGATACTCGTCATGGCACTCCATTACGACTCATACAAGGGTAAAATGGGGATCGGCAAGCTCCAGTCCGGATCGATTCGCAAAGGACAACCCCTGCAACAGCTCATGGCCGACGGCGGCCAGGCATCTGGCAAAGCCATCGGTCTGCTCGTGTTTGAAGGCCTCGACCGCCGGGATGTCGAGGTCGCAGAAGCCGGAGAGATCGTCGCAGTCGCAGGACTCCCCGACATCCGTATCGGGGACACGATCGCTGACCTGGGCACCTCGATCGCGCTCCCGTCGGTCAAGATCGATGAGCCGACCGTGCAGATGACGTTCGGGGTGAACACGAGTCCGTTCAGCGGCCGTGAGGGGCAGCACGTGACATCCCACAAGCTCCGGGACCGGTTGTTCAGAGAGATGGAAACGAACATCTCACTCCGGGTGGAGGAAACAGAGAGTGCGGACACGTTCCTCGTCGCGGGACGGGGAGAACTGCACCTCGCCGTCTTAATCGAGACGATGCGGCGTGAGGGGTACGAACTCCAGGTCTCACAGCCGGAGGTGATCGTGAAGACGGTCGACGGCGTCACGATGGAGCCGTACGAATTCCTGTCCATCGACGTGCCGGGGGTTTACCAGGGGTCGATCATGGAAGAGCTGGGGCGACGACGCGCGGAGCTTGTGACGATGTCCCCGCTCGCGTCCGGAGAAATCCATCTGGACTACTCGATCCCAACCCGCGACGTGATCGGACTCAAGAGTGAACTGCTGACCGCCACGCGTGGGACTGTCATCATGCACCACGTGTTTGACCGGTACCGGCAGATCGGCCGGGACATTCAACGGGTGCCCTCGCACGGGTCACTGATCGCGAGTGAAGCGGGTACCAGTACCGCCTACGGGCTCAACAATGCCCAGGATCGAGGGACGTTGTTCATCGGAGTCGGAGTGGGCGTGTACCCCGGGATGATCGTCGGCCAGCACGCGCGGGATAAGGACCTGGAAGTCAATGCCTGTAAAACGAAACACCTGACGAATATGCGCGCCGCCGGGTCGGATGAAGCGATCATTCTGACACCACCGAAGGAAATCACCCTGGAATATGCCCTGGAGTATATCGGTCCGGACGAACTCGTCGAAGCAACCCCCCTCAGCATCCGCCTGCGTAAAAAACTCCTCGACGCCAACCAGCGCAAACGTGCGAAAGCCGCATGAGCGTGTAGGAAGACATCTGAAAAATACTTGACAGTCCGACATTCTGGCGTAGTCTATGCAATACGGTGACGTACAGCGGACTGGTGTGATGGGCTCAACTGGCGAGAGGCTCAGTCTATGAGAGCAACACGGCATGTGGCGTGGCTGGTGCTGTCCTGCGTGATACTCCTGTGGAGGAGTCCGGAGGCTCAGACGATCACCGCGTCCCGGGGGAAGACGCTCTCAGGACACTTGCTGTATGTCTTGCCCGTCACGTTCAGTCCGGATAGCCGGCTGGTCGCCAGCGGGAGCATGGATGAGACGATCCGGCTGTGGACGGTCGATAAGGGAAAGGCTCTCCGCACCCTCAAGGGACACTCGAACTGGGTGATGGGGGTGGCGTTCAGCCCGGACGGCACGCGGCTGGCCAGTGGGAGTCTGGATGAGACGATCCGGCTGTGGACGGTCGATAAGGGAAAGGCTCTCCGCACCCTCAAGGGACACTCGAAAGGAGTGACATCCGTCGCGTTCAGCCCGGATGGGAAGCTCCTCGCCAGCGGGAGTCTGGATGCCTCTATCATCCTGTGGTCGGCGGACACCGGCCAGGCTCTCAGGACGCTGTCAGGCCATGTGAAGGGAGTGACATCCGTCGCGTTCAGCCCGGATGGCCGGTTCTTAGCGAGTAGCAGCATGGATGAAACCGTCATCCTGTGGTCGATGGAGACCGGTCAGGCGCTGAGAATCCTCCGGGGCCATTCGGATGAGGTGACGTCAGTGGCGTTCAGTCCGGACGGCACGCGGCTGGCCAGTGGGAGTCTGGATAAGACGATCGTCCTGTGGTCGATCCAGGTGGATCAACCCCCCCGGACGTTGACCGGCCATGCGGATGGGGTCCGCACGGCGGCATTCAGTCCGGATGGGCAATGGCTGGCCAGTGGGAGTCTGGATAAGACGATCGTCCTGTGGTCGGTGGACACCGGCCAGGCCCTCACCACCCTGCGCGGGCATGGGGACGTGATTCGCGCGGTGGCGTTCAGCCCGGACGGGGCGTGGCTGGCCAGCGGGAGCGGGGACACCACAGTGAGACTCTGGGCGCTCGAAGGGGTGGGGAAGCGGGTCGTCGTCGAAGCGCCCCCGGCGCAGCCCCCGAGCCCCATCCAGGTCACGACGCCGGTGCAGGTGTCAACCCCCATTCAGGTCGCCACCCCGATCCAGCCATCCTCTCAGCCTTCGGCCCCCGTCCAACCGCTATCCCCAACGCCGGCTCCATCCCCGCCCCAGGCACCCCCCACGCCCCTTCCTCCGGCGCGTACCGTCGCGATCGAGCAGTGGCAAACCCTGTCCGGGCACTCCTCGTATGTCATGACGGTGGCGTTCAGTCCGGATGGAAAGCGGTTAGCCAGCGGGAGCGATGACCGCACGGTCGCGCTCTGGTCGGTGGACACCGGCCTGGTCCTCCGGAGACTCACCGGCCATACGAACCGTATCGAGTCGGTGGCGTTCAGCCCGGACGGGAAGCTCTTAGCCAGCGGGAGTTGGGATAAGACGATCAAACTCTGGTCGGTGGACACCGGCCAGACGCTCAGAACCCTAATCGGTCATACAGACGTGGTCAGGTCGGTGGCGTTCAGTCCGGACGGCAAGTGGCTGGCCAGCGGGAGTTGGGACATGACGGTCAAATTGTGGCTGGCAGGGACCGGCCAACCGTTCGGCACCCTGGCGGGCCATACGGATGTGGTGACGTGCGTCGCCTTCAGCCCGGATGGGAAGGTTGTAGCCAGCGGGAGTATGGATCGCACCATCAAGCTCTGGTCGACGGAGACGGGACAGGAACTCAAGACCCTGGTGGGACACGCCGGGGAGGTGTACACGGTGGCGTTCAGCCCGGACGGGAAGCTCTTAGCCAGCGGGAGTTGGGACAAGACGATCAAGCTCTGGTCGGTGGACACCGGCCAGACGCTCAAGACGTTGACCGGCCATTCGGATCGCGTTGAGTCTATAGCCTTCACTCACGACGGCACGCAGTTAGTGAGTGGGAGCAACGATACGACCGTGGCGCTCTGGTCGGTCGAAATCGGCCAGATGCTCGGCATGAGCCGGGGGCAGTCGCATTGGGTGATGTCGGTGGCGTGCAGCCCGGATGGCACGCGGTTGGCTAGCGGGAGCTGGGATAAGACGATCATCCTGTGGACGGTGAAGAAAACGGGGTTATAACGGAGGCTCGATTCGAGAGAGAGGTTGCTGATGTTTCGACTCGACAACAAGATTGCGATCGTGACGGGCGCGGCGTCAGGGATCGGACGCGCGATCGCCACGCTCTATGCTCGACAGGGTGCGCGGGTGGTCATCGCCGATATCAACGCGCCTGGGGCCGAGGTGGTGGCCGCCGAGATCACTGCGGGCGGCGGGGTCGCGCACGCCCAACCGGTTGACGTGACGGACGAGGCGCAGGTGCAGGCGGCGATGGCGGCGACGGTCGAACGGGATGGACGGCTGGACATCCTCGTCAACAACGCGGGCATCAGTCAGGTCGGCAACCTGCTGGAATGCACGGCGGAGGAATTCGACCGGATCATGGCGGTGAACGTCAGGGGCGTCTTCCTCTGCGCGAAGCATGGGGTCGCCCAGATGCTCGCCCAGACTCCGCCGGGCGGAGTGGTAGTCAATATCGGGTCGGTGGCTGGAATGGTGTCGGTTGACCGGCGGGTGGCGTACGGGCCGAGCAAAGGGGCGGTCATCGCATTGACCCGGTCGATCGCGATGGATTTCGTGGGACAGAACATCCGGGCGAACGCCATCTGCCCGGGGACGGTGCACACTCCGTTCGTGGAAGGGTTTCTGGTACGGTACTACGCGGATCGGGTGGATGAGATGCGCCAGACGCTCCATGCCCGCCAGCCGATCGGCCGGATGGGCAAGCCGGAGGAGATCGCCCACGCCGCGCTCTACTTAGCGTCCGACGAGGCCGCGTTCGTGACCGGCTCCGCCCTCGTCATCGACGGCGGCTTGACGGCGAAATAACCAGTTTTCTCAAAAAATTTCTTGACAAAAACAGGACACTTTTATATATTTAGAAATATGAAAACGATAGATCAGCTCACGCTCGCGCCGATTCAGGCAGAACCGCGTCACGTCGAGGCGTGCAAGGCGCTCAGCCACCTGACCCGTCTCCGGGTTTTCTTCCATCTGGTCAAGCAGGGGGCGGACGGGGACTCCGTCGGGAACATCCAGCAGGCGGTCAACGTGCCTGGCCCGACTCTCTCGCATCATCTGGACATCCTGCAGCGCGCCGGTCTCCTGGCATCCCGGCGGGAAGAACGGTTTATCTTCTACAGGGTGAACAGAGAGACCGTCTCCGACCTGGTGCGGCTGTTGACCGCGTGCTGTTGAGTTTCTTTTTTTTTGCTCGAATATTTCCATATTTCTAAAGATGTCGAGACAATTCACAACCCAACGAGGAGGAAAACGATGGAACCGACAAGTCCACGCACACTCGTCAGAGAAGCCTACGGCAAGATCGCTCAGAGCCAGAAGGGATGCGGATGTTGCGGTGAGGGAGAGACCGACACCAGGGCCTTCGCCAGGGCGCTCGGGTATTCAGACGAGGAGTTACAC
>JACQVL010000193.1 GCA_016209865.1 Candidatus Latescibacterota bacterium
GACCATCTCTCCCTTATCACTGATCCTGGTTTTACTCGTCACTGGTCACTCGTCACTGAATCAATACCGTTCGTTCAAAGGAAGTGATTCCCATGATTGCTTACCGGAACCTCGCCCGTACCGTCCATAAAGCCGTAACCCAGCCCCGGTACGCCTACCAGGCGTTCCAGGCGCGGTTCAAATCGTACCTCTCCTACCGCCGGGACGACGGCGTCAGCGCCCCGCCGGAGACGGTCTCCCTGTTCCTCACCTTCCGGTGCAACCTCCGCTGCCACATGTGCGGCCAGTGGGGCGAGACCGGGGCGTTTAAGGAGATGCCGGGGGAGACGCTGCGGAGCGGGCTGTCTCTGGACGAGATCAAAGCCCTCGTCGATGACGTCGCCTCGTTCTCCCGGCATCCGACGTTCACTCTCTTCGGAGGAGAGCCCACCATCTACCGGGACTGGGTTGAGGTCGTCCGGTACATCAAGCGCAAGGGCCTCCGGTGCAACATGGTGACGAACGGGATGCTCCTGGCAAAAGCCGCCGACGACCTCGTCCAGATGAAGATGGATGAGATCATCCTGTCGTTAGACGGGGATGAAGAGGTGCACGACCGGACCCGAGGGCTGCAAGGGACGTTCAAGCGGATGATCGAAGGCCTGCAGGCCATCCACGAGGCCAAGCGCGCCCGGCACACCTCGTCCCCAGTCATCACCGTTAACTCCACGATGTGCGAGACGAACTATCGCGACCTGCCGGGCGTCCTGAACGGCGCGGAGAAATTGGGCGCGCAGATCGTCACCTTCCATCACCTGCTGTTCCTCTCACGAGAAACGTGCCAGCTCCACAATCAGTTGTACGAGCAGCGCTTCGGCAAGCCTTGCCAGGACTGGTTCGGGTTCGTCCGGGACAGTCTGCCCGACATTGACGTCGAATTCCTGATCGGGCAGATCGAGACGCTGAAGAAGATGCCGTCGAAGATGGCGATCGCGTTCTACCCGAATTTTACCCCCGACGAGATGCGCCGGTATTACTCCGGGGACGAGTTCGCCCCGACCAGCTACAAAGGGCGATGCTTAAGCCTGTGGATGGCGGCGTACGTCTTCCCCAACGGGGATGTCCGGGAATACCACTCGATGGACTACGCGCTCGGCAACATTCGTCAGGCGAAGTTTACCGACATCTGGAACAACGAACGCTACCGGGAGTACCGCAAGGCGGTGAAAGTCCTCAAGCGGTTCCCCGTCTGCTCACGGGGCTGCACGGAGCTGTACCGGTACGGGTAGGACGGAGTCCGGATGCCGACGGAGGGACGACGCGTCAAGGTCGTGCATCTCATCACCCGGCTCGACCGGGGGGGATCGGCCGAGGTGGTGTTGCAGTTGGCCGCCCGGCTCGACCGTGATCGGTATGACGTGGAGGTCGTGAGCGGGCGAACGATCGACCCGGTCTGCGATCTCGCGCACTACACGCGGACGACCGGGGTGCCGATCACGATGCTTCCCCGTCTCCGCCGCGAGGTCGCCCCGGCCGACGACCCGATCGCCTGCGTCCAGGTCTACCGCTACTTGCGGCGCAGCCGGCCGGACCTCGTCCACACCCATTCCTCGAAAGCCGGGATTGTGGGACGGCTGGCCGCCCGGGCGGCCGGGACGCCGGTCATCGTGCACGCCCCCCACGGGCATGTGTTCTACGGGTACTTCGGACGCCTGGCGACGCACGCGTTCATCCTGGCAGAACGCCTGACGGCGCGATGGACGGACCGCATCATCACGTTGACGGAACTGGAGAAGCAGGATCATCTCCGCGTCCGGATCGGACGGCCTGAGCAGTTCGTCCCCATCCCCTGCGGCATCGACCTCTCGCGCTTCTCCGCGGCAGAGCAGGAAGGACGGACGCTCCGGGAAGGCCTTCAACTCCGTCCCGGCGAGCTGCTCGTCCTGTGGGCCGGCCGGCTCGTCCCGATCAAAGGGTGTGACGCGTTCCTGCGTGCCTGCACGATCGTTGTCCGGCAGCACGACACGGCCCGGTTCGTCATCGTCGGGGACGGCCCCCTGGCGGAGTCCCTCCGAAAGATGGCATCCCGACTCGGCCTGGACGACCGGGTGCGGTTCGTAGGATACCGGTCGGACATCCCCGCCTGGATGTGGGCCGCCGATGTGTTCGTCCTCTCCTCCCTGAACGAGGGCCTGGGGCGAGTGTTACTGGAAGCGATGGCGTGCCAGACTCCGATCGTGGCCACCGATGTCGGGGGAGTCAGCGAGATCGTCCAGACCGGGGAGACCGGACTGCTCGTCCCGCCGGCCGACCCCGAACGCTTGGCGGAGGGCATCCTGACGCTCCTGCGTGAGACGGAGCGGGCACGGGCGATGGGCGAGCGGGGGTATCAGCGGGCGCTCGGCTTCGACCTGCGGGTGATGGTGGACAGAACCGCGGCGGTGTATGAATCCCTGCTCACGGCCAAAGGAGTGCGGCATGCCGCCTGAGACGACGCGCACGCGCTCCGCCCGCCTGCGGGGCCTGAGCCTCTGCCTGGCGCTCCTCCTCTCCGGGCTTGCCCACGCCGGCCCGGCTCAGGTGCCGGGCGTGGTGCATGTCGACATCGATATCGGGTCGGACCGTCTGACCGTCCCCCAACTGACCGACCTGACTCACCAGGCCCGCTTAGGCGTCATCGTCTTCACCGACCATGACAACGCGGTAGTGGAATACGGACTCCCGCCGTTCCGCCGTCTCCTGAAGAAACAGGAATCCCGCCCCTCCATCCAGGCGTACGGCGCTCAGCGGTACGTGGAGACGATCCGGATGGCCGGGGATTACACGCCGGGAGTCATCACGATCGACGGCACGGAAGCGGCGCCCGCGTATTACTGGGAGGGGAACGTCTGGGGGGGACGGCCGTTAGCCAGGAATATCCACAAACATCTGCTCGTCATCGGGCTTCCGGACCCCAAAGACTACGAACGACTTCCGTCATTGGCGACCGGCTTTCCCCAGCCGTTCGGCCTCCGGTGCCTGGTGAGCCTGTGGCCCCTGCCCGTCGCGCTCGCGGGCCTCACGATGGTCGTCCTGTCGCGCCGGCGGGCCCGGCTGGAAGGGGAAGCCGGAAACCCCATGCCGGGGGTGGCCGTGACGATCATCGGGGCGGCGTTCCTGGCGAACAGCTTCCCCCTGTGCTCGCCGTACGACCAGTACCACGGCGACCCGGGGGACGGCCCGTACCAGGCGGTGATCGATTACGCGAACGCCCGTGGCGCGATGACGTTCTGGGCGCATCCGGAGGTCATGCAGCGGTTGTCCGCGCCCGTCCCGTGGCCGGTGTCGATGTTCGCAGACAGCGTCGTCTTCGAGACGCTCCCGTATACGACCGCGCTGTCGACGACGTCTGAGTACACCGGGTTCGCCATCTTTCAGGAGGGTCTGCGCGTCATCGGCAAGCCGGGCGGCGTCTGGGACCAGGTGCTCATCGAGTACTGCGCGGGCGCCCGGCGCCGTCCCGTCTGGGCAATCGGGGAGGCGGATTTCGAGGACCGCGCAATCGCCAACCCGAAGGAGGACCTCGAAGCCTGCCAGACCGTCTTCCTCTTGAAGGAACGGAGCCGGGCCGGGGTGCTGGAGGCGCTGCGGTCGGGGACGATGTACGCGCGACGCGCGCCCGGCCATCTCTTGACCCTGCGCGATTTTCGCGTGACGGACGGCGCGGGACAGACCGCCGCCACGATGGGCGGGCACGTGACCCTGTCGGAGAGCCCGCACGTTCGCATCGACTTGGGGGTTCAGGATTCCAGTCCGCGCAACCTCGTCATCCAGGTCATCCGTGACGGCCGGGTCATCCGGATGATTCCGGCGGCCGGGGACACGACGATCACGTTCGAGGATCGGGTCGTCGGGGGTGAGGGGACGACGTTCTACCGGTTGCTCGTGACGCTGGACGACTGGGAGGTGTTAGCGTCCAACCCGATCTTCGTCACCATCCGGCCACGGTCCGCCCTCCAGCGCCCCGGGTCGGCCGGGCGAGCGGGCGTATGATCGTCTCCATCCATCAGCCCCATTTCCTCCCATGGCTGGGGTTCTTCGAGAAAGTCGACCGGGCGGACGTGTTCATCCTGTTAGACAACGTCCAGTTCGAGAAGAACGGGTGGCAGAATCGCAACCGGATCAAGGGGGCGAACGGGTGGCAGTGGCTGACGGTGCCGGTCTACCAGCGGTTTCCCCAGACGATCGCGGAGACGATGGTCAACAACACTGTCGACTGGCGGCGGAAGCACTGGAACGGGATCGTCTCGAATTACAGCCGGGCGCCGTATTTTCATGAATTACGACCGCCCTTCGAGGAGGCGTACCGCCGGTCCTGGGACCGGCTGGTCGACCTGAACATCCATCTCCTGACGGTGGCGTTCGACCTCTTAGGGCTGCACCGGCGGGTGTGTCTGGCGTCCGAGTATGCCGCCAGTCAGACCCCGTCCGAACGCTTAGCCGACCTGTGCGCCGCCGTCGGGGGGGATGTCTACCTGGCTGGAGAAGGGGGACACACCTACCTGGACCTCCGGCCGTTCGAGGAGAAAGGCATCCGCGTCGAATTCCAGCAATTCCAGCACCCCGTTTATCCCCAGTTGTTCGGGGCGTTTGAAGCGCATCTGTCGGTCATCGACCTGTTGTTCAACTGCGGGGGGCAGAGTCTGGACATCATCCGGGGACGGATTCGCTGAGGGAGCACCCATCGTATGCACATCCTGGCCATCGGCTCGCATCCGGATGACATCGAGTACGGATGCGGGGGGACGCTCATCAAGTACGCCCGACAAGGGCATGGAGTCCACCTGTTCGTGGCGACCTGCGGGAGCTTCGGGGGAGACCCGGAGGTCCGGCACCGGGAGCAACTCCGATCCGCAGAAATCCTGGGCGTCACGGAGGTGTTCTGGGGAGAGTACACCGATACGCAAATCCCGTTGAGCCAGGAGTTGATCGCCCGGCTGGAGCAGGTCATCCGGCAGGTCAAACCCCATTTCATCTTCGTCCACTCCCCAGAGGACACGCATCAGGATCACCGGACGCTGTCGAGCTGTACGATTTCGGCCACACGGTACATCCCGAACGTGCTCTTCTACGAGGGGCCGACGACGCAGCATTTTCTGCCGACCGTCTACGTGGATATCGACGCGACGCTGGAAGACAAAATCGAGCTACTCCTCGCCCACCGGTCGCAGGTGGCGAAACTCTACAACAAGGATATTCAGGACCTGACGATCATCGAAAGCGCCCGGTCGTGCGCGAATTTCCGGGGCGTCCAGAGCCGGGTGAGGTACGCGGAAGGGTTTGCCCCCCTTCGGCTGTTCATTAATATTGGGGGGGAATGAGTGGGGGAGTGGGAGTATGGGAGAGTATGAGCCTCTGATCTGTTTCCCCCATACGCCCATACTCCCATACATCTTTTCCTCCGTCCCCCATACGCCCATACTCCCATACGTCTTTTTCCCTTTCGCCTTTTCGCCCGGCAGGGAAGGGAGGAGCAGGGGTGTCATGATTCCCCATTCCCGGCCGTCCTTAGGGCCGGACGAAGCGGAGGTCGCAGCCCAGGTCATCAGGTCGGGCTGGGTCGCCCAGGGACCGCAGACCGAGGGGTTTGAGGAGGACATCGCCCGGCAGGCCGGGATGGCCTGGGGGACGGCGACCAGCTCCGGGACGGCGGCGTTGCACTTAGCGCTCTTAGGGATCGGCGCAGGACCGGGGGACCGGGTCGTCATCCCGAGTTATGTGTGTGTCGCGCTGCTCCACGCCGTCCGGTACGTCGGGGCCGAGCCGGTCATCGTCGACGTTGATCCGGAGACGATGAACCTCGACCCGGACGCGCTCCGGCGGGCCGCCCCCGGCCGGTTGAAGGCGGTCATCCTCCCCCATCTCTTCGGGCTGCCCGCCGAGGTGGACGCGATCACCGCGATGGGGGCGCCGGTGATCGAGGACTGCGCGCACGCGGTTGGGGCGACGGTGAACGGCCGGCCGGTCGGCGGGCTGGGGACGCTGTCGATCTATTCGTTTTACGCCACTAAGATGATGACGACGGGAGAAGGCGGGATGGTCGTCGGCCAAGACTCGTCCATCGAGGAGCGAGTCCGGGGGCTGCGGGACTACGATCGGCCGGACGCCAGCACGATACGGTTCAATTACAAGATGACGGACATCCAGGCGGCAATCGGGCGCGTCCAGCTCCGGCGACTGCCGTCGTTCCTCGACCGGCGCCGGCAGGTCGCCCAGGTCTACGATGAACGATTCCAGAGCCTCCATCTGGGGCTTCCGGCCGGACGCCCCGGGGCTCCACATGCGTACTACCGGTACATCGTGCGGATGAACGGCAACGTCGCTGAGACGATCGCCCGTCTGGACGAGGCCGGGGTGGCGTGCCGGCGCCCGGTCGCCCAGCCGCTCCACCGCCTGGTCGGCGGGCCGCCCTGTCCCGGCGCGGACGCGGCGTTCGACCGGGCGTTGTCCATTCCCATCTACCCGACCCTGACGGACGAAGAGGTCGAGATGGTCAGCCAGCGAGTCTCCCGCACGCTGGCGAACAGGCGGTGAACACGTCATGGATCACGTCGAAGTTGTCGCCAAGCCTGAATACCACAGACCCGCCTGGGTTGTGATCGCCATGACTGGCGCGCCGACCGCGCTCGTCCTGATCGTCCTGCTGACGCAGGATGTCCGGGCCTGGTTTTTCTCCGGGCCCAACCTGCGGGTGGCATACTTATTGCTTTTTTCATTCGGGACGGCGTACCTGGCCACCCCGATCGCCGGAGTGATCGCGCAGTGGACCGGAGTGATGGACTACCCGGCGCAACGGAAGATGCACCAGGCACCGACCCCGCTGTTGGGCGGTCTGGCCATCTATACCGCGTTCGCCATGACGATCTTCGTCAATAACCTGTATACGGTCGAACTGAAGAGCGTGGCGATCGCGGCGACCCTGGTGTTCTGCATCGGACTGCTCGACGACATCCGGCCGTTGAGCGCCTGGTCGCGGTTAGGGGTGCAACTCCTCGGGGTGGGGATCATGATCGGCTACGGGGTCCGGGTGAGCTTCATGCCGCCCTCCTGGTGGGGGGACACACTGGAGGTCGTGTTCACCGTCATCTGGGTCATCGGCATCACGAACGCGATCAACCTGATCGACGGACTGGACGGGCTGGCGTCCGGGTCGGTGATGATCAACGCGGCGTTCTTCAGCCTGATCGCCGTGCAGACGAGCCAGCCGTACATGCGGTTTCTGTCGATCGCGCTCGCCGGGAGCTGTCTGGGGTTCCTCCCGTACAACCTCAGACCGCGCAGACCGGCGTCGATTTTCTTAGGGGACGGCGGCAGCAATTTCATCGGGTTCACGATCGCGGCGCTGGGGGTTCTGGGGGATTGGGGCACCAACAGCTCTGTCGACCTGATCACCCCCATCCTGATCCTCGGCGTCCCGATCTTCGACATGACGTTGACGACTATCTTGCGCATTAAAGATGGCCGGGTCCGGTCCCTCTCCCAATGGCTGCATTGTACCGGCAAAGACCACTTTCACCACCGGCTGGTCGAGATCGGCCTCAGCCCTCGACTGGCGGTCTTCACGATCTTCTTGATTTCCGTCACCCTGGGGATCAGCGCGGCCGTCCTCCGGCGCGCCGAAGGGATCGACGCGCTTCTGCTGTTGGGCCAGGCGATCCTGATGTTCAGCATGATCGGCTATTTCATGGTGTTCGTGAAGCAGCAGTATCGTCTATGAGGATGGTATGAGAATTCGAATCGATACAGAACGGGTGGTGTGGAGGACGCTCAAGGATGACCTCGTCCTGCTGCACCTGGAGACGGGCGCGTACTACACCCTGAACGAGACGGGTGCGCTCATCTGGCAGGGCCTGGTGGACGGCCGGCCGTATCCCGACATCATCGCGGCGATCACCAGCACGTACGAGGTGGACGAGCGCGCCGCGCAGCAAGATTTTGAACGGCTCGTCAATGAACTGACCGGCCAGGGGCTGGTCGAATTGGTCGATGACGATGTAGGGGCGAAGCCTGACACTCTCTAAGCCAGGCTTCGCCCCTACGATCACGATAGAAACGAGGCCACACGA
>JACQVL010000194.1 GCA_016209865.1 Candidatus Latescibacterota bacterium
CTGACACGGGTCGCGTTGTTGATCCACTGGATGATCAGGTCATAGAACCCGACACCCAGCCCGCCGGGGTCGGTCCTGAGGTTGCGTGCGCCGAACGTATAGCCCGCCACGATGATGTAGAGGAGGGCGGTGAGGGTACTGATCCCGAACGCTAAGCTGATCCACACGAAGAGGTGACGCCGGCCCGGCCAGATGTGCTCCCGGAACCAGGTCACGTGCGACAGTCCAGTCATCGTGAACGTCCGCCAGTTCCGCGCGAACGCGTTAGTCAGGCCCAGGGCGGTCAGGTCAGGCCGGGGGAGGTTGGCCGAGCCCACGATGCCCACCGTGAACTGATGGGCGTTGATCGGCAGGTCGAGCATCACCAGGCCCGCCTCAGCCATCACCCGTGCGTGAGCTAAGTAGAAAACGAAGAGAAAGAACAGAAAGAGCGCGGCGATCGAGAACGAGAGTCCGGCGTAGTGCAGCCAGAAGACGATGTACACGAGGCTGAGCGCCAGTCCGATCACCGCGGTGCGGTAGGAGAAGAGTTCGTTCTCGTCGTCGAGGCTGGAAGGCCGGCCTATGGCCTTGCGTCCGACTTCCCGGAGGTGACGCCGGGCCATCCACAGCCCTAAGAGGACGTAAGCGATCATCCCCCCGATCGACTGGATGGAGACCAGTCCGCCGGGGACGATCGTGCCGGACGTGGAAATGAGGCCGACCCGGTTCAGGATGCCGCTCTGGAGGATGCCTATCAGGATGAACACCCAGACGCTGAACAGGATTTCCGCGTTGATGAAGAACGACAGGCAGAGGATGTAGAGATTGAGCCGAATCGGGATGGCGGGGAAAGACCGTTCGATCGTGAGGGTTGTCGCGTCCGGCCCGGTGATCGGGAAGTGCGGCCAGAGGTCCCAGTAGGAGAGGATGTTCCAGACGCTCACCCCCAGGGTGAGCCAGAGTCCCATCCGAAACATCCGGGTGCGCCAGAACGCGAGTTCGTCTGGATGGAACGGGTCTTCTTCTGTGCTCATCAAGTGGAGGGAGACCTCTCCTAATGGGAATCGGAGCCGGTCGTGCTCGACCCATTGCTTGCGGAGCATGACGATCAGGCACGCGCCCGCGAACATCAGGGCGGCGATGAGGGAGACCCACCAGAACACCGGGATGACCCAGGCCGTCCAGATGATCGGGATAGACCACGAGAGCGATTGGCCGGTGGGCAGTCCCTCGAAGAACCACTGCACCACCCCTTTCTCGTTGCTGACCACGAGCCAGTCGGGGAGATAGGCGAAGAACTTCTCGACCCACTGGTTTTCGGGACTGGCAAAATACTGCGACGCGGTCAGCACCGCCACCCAGTACCGGATCATCGCCCGGTCGGGCACCATCGAGGCGACCAGTCCCATGGCGAAGATGGCGATCAGCTCGGAGTGGGTCAGCGCCCGGCGCACGCCAACGGCTTTCAGGACGAGGTTCGGACCGGCGATGAGGACGAGGAAGGGCAAGATTAAACAGGAAGGCAGTTGGGCATACGTGGGGTCGTAGCCTAACCGGTCGCCCGCATACTGGCCCCAGAAGCTGACGATCACGGAGAGCGCAAGCCCAAGCACCGCTGCCCGGAGCGAGACGGGCGCGGACTGGCCGGATGTCGAGTGAGAGCCGGCTGGGGACTTTTCCTGAGCCATGGTATCTTTTTTCTCGTCACTCGTCACTGCATTCGTGCTCTTAATGCCACAGGGACACTTTGCAGCAGATCCGGCTGGCTCCACACTGGCGTGCGGTTCGTCAGAATCTCCCGTTGTCGCGGGGTGACCGCGTCCAGCGTCTGCGGCAACGGCGCATACCCGGCCCAGACGCCCGCGTCACCCCGTCCGAAGTTGACGATGATCGTCTTACGGGTCTTCCGGGAGGGATTCGGCCGGCCGTTGTGCAGGAGACCTTCGTTGAAGAGGATGATGTCTCCCGCCTTCACATCGTTGAAGACATGCTGCGCCGGGAGGTCGATGCGGTCGTGAGCGTCGACCGTGAACTGCGCCCGGTGCGACCCCGGAATGATGACGAACTCTCCTTCATCAGGCCCGACATCCGTCATGCAATAGAAAACTTTCACCATCGGACAGATGAACTGACCGTCGAGGACATGCCCGGTCGGATGCGGCCGGACGCCCCGATGCCAGTGCCCGCCCTGATACTCAGGATGCGTGTAGTACAGTTCGTTGTCGATATGCCGGTAGTCTGGGCCGAGGAACTCCGCGAGGAACGGCTCGACGGCGGGATGATCCAGAAACCGGCCGAACTGGGGGGCCGCGTCGATAATCCGCGAGACCGGCCGGTTCACATGGTACTTCATCCGGTCGGGGTCGTCCGCGTTCAAGGCCTGGACGTCGGTATGCTCCGTCTCGTCCATCCATCGGCCGTATTCAGCCAGTTCGTCCGGGGTGAGGACCCCGCGCAGGTGAAGGTAGCCCTGCACGTCGAACGCAAAGCGCAGGTCGTCTGAGATGGGCATGGTGCTGTGCTCCTGGGTGACGGTTTACAGACCAAGAATTCGCGCGGCATTCTTGCCTAAGATCGCCGCCACATCGTCGTCGTTCAGGTCGTTGACCACCCGCGCCAGCGCGGAGAACGGGACGAACAGCGGGGCGTGTGAGCCGAACAATAATTTCGATGTCAGTCCTTCGGCAACGAAAATTTTCAGGCTGTTCATCCCATCCGCCTGCGAGACGTCGGCGTACAGGTTGGGGAGGGAGAGCAGCCGCTCACGCAGCCCGCGGATGGCCGTCCAGGTCGGCCCGCCGACGATGACCGTCAGGCCGGGATGCCGCGCTGCCACGTCCGCGACCGCGTCGGCGGGCAGGTCGGGGACCTGCGCTAACGGATGCTGATGGCGGGGGTCGTCGAGGCGGGTCTGGATGATGACGGCTAAACGAGACTGCGCGAACGCAGCGAACAGTTCATCTGCTGCGGACAGGTCGTACGGCGAGTACGTCGGCAGGAGCTTGACCAGACGCACGCGTGGCTGGGTGAGGGCGTCCGCCAGTTCGTCTCGCCAGGTCGGGATCGTCGGGTCGAGGACGGGCACGGGATCGATATCGTCAAACTGTCGAGCCGCCGCATAGACTTTTGCGTTGTGCAGGTGCGGGTTCGGGCACCAGGCGGCATCGAGCGGAGAAAGACAGATGCGATCGACGCCAACGGCCTTGAGCGACGCACGGACGGCGGCGATGCCACCCTCGATCGGGAGGGTACTCCAGTGTCCGGCCCAGGCGTTGACATCGATGATCATACGGCCGCCTCCGCAAGAGGCTTGACGCCCGCCCATGACGGGAGCAGACGGGCCGCGTTGTCCCAGAGGATGGCCTGTTGCACCGTGTCGGAGAGGTTCGTCCCGAGCGTCTTGCCGAGCACCACCCCGAAATGCCGGATGGGAGCGTCCGACCCGTAGACGACCCGGTCTGCGCCAAGCCGGGCCACGGCCAGCTCGACCATCCCGCTCTCCGGGTCCCCGCCGGAGGTGTCGACGACGACGTTGGGACAGGCTCTGACCGCTTCGAGGCCGCGCATTCCGCAGCCATTGAGGTGAGCCATGATGAGGCGCGCCCGCGGATGGCGGCGGGCCAGGTTGGCGACGTCGGCGGGGAAGGATTCGCCGGGCAGGTTGCCCGTCGTCTTCAGCCAGGCGTGCTGCAGGACGGGAACGTCGAGGGTGACCGCGTACCGCAGGATCGGGTCGAGGCCCGGGTCGGTCGCCCGTCGTGCCACCCAGAGCTTGACCCCGACCATCCGCTCGCGTGCGATGCAGCGTTCCATCTCCACCACGGACTCGTCGGGATACATCGGGTTGACGTAGCAGAACGGGAGAAACCAGTCGGGCGCGAGGTCGCGCATGGCGAGGACGTAATCGTTCGCCTCGCGGCACTGCGGCATTGTGGGCTCATGAGGAGGGGGCGAGGAGAGAGAGAAGACACAGAGTTTCGTCACGCCGGAGCGTTGGGCTGCGACGGTTAAGATTTCTACGTCTTCGCGGACGGAAGAGACCCGGCGCGGCTCGAAACAGGCTAATGGATGGACATGGACGTCCAGGACGGGGCACGGCGGGCGCAGGTGAGCACGGAGTGGGGAAAGATTCATAAGACCGTACTCTTAGGGAGAAGGTGACGATAGAGAACCGCTCTGCTTTGGGTAGGACAGATCCAGCCAGGCCAGCTCCTGGGGGGGCAGGCGCAGCTCGCACGCGTGGAGGTTCGCCCGGAACTCCTCGCCGCTGTGACACCCCACTAAGGCGAAGACGTTGAGCGGTTGATTCATCACGTATGCCAGGGCAATCTGGGGGACGGTCATGCCCTTTTGAGCAGCCAGGAGTTGGGTTCGGTCTAATCGTTTGAAGTTGGCTTCGTGACAGTACGCACGAATCGTGCTCTCAGAGAGTGAGGCTTTGACTGTCTCAAAGTTCTCGCGGGTCAGGCGGCCGGAGAAGAACCCGTTCGCCAGGCTCGACCAGGCGAACACCGGCATCTGTCGCGCCCTGTACCATTCGCGCGCCGCCGCGTGCGCCGGCCCGCTGAGCGTCACGCAGTTCGGCCAGGGCGACTCGGCCTGCTCGGCCAGGGTGAAGTTCGGGCTGCTGGCAATAAACGGCACCAGTCCGTGGGCCTGAGCGTACTCATTCGCTTCCTGAATGCGCGGGTGTGTCCAGTTCGACGCGCCGATCGCGCCGATCCGGCCGGCGTGCCGGTGTTCGTTCAACCCCTCCATCAGCGGGCCGACTGGCACTGATGGGTCGTCGCGGTGGAGCATGTACAGGTCGATCGAGTCGATTTTAAATCGAGCTAAGGAATCATACAGGTCGGAAGTCATATCGAATGGCGTGACACGCTGGCGGTCGATGTTGTGGTGCGCCCCCTTGCCGATGATGACCACCTGATCGCGGACCCCCCGCGCGTGCATCCATCGGCCGAACGTCCGCTCGCAGTCGCCATTCCCGTACACGTGACCCGTGTCAAACGTCGTGCACCCCAACTCGAACACCGCATCCAGCAGGGCAAAGCTCCACTCTAATTTCTGCGAACTGAGCATCATCGTCCCCTGCACTAAGCGGGAGAGAGGTTTCGCAATGGTCTGGACATGTTTGTACTGCACAGCCTTCCTCCTTATCCGTTTCCTTTCGTCCTTCGTCCTTCGTTCTTCGTCCTTAATGCCCCAGCACCACACGAACCCCGCCGTTGATGACCCGTCCTTCCAGGGGAGCGTAGACCGGGAGAACTCGGACTCTCCCCTGCTGCGGGTCGCCTAAGATGATGGGCTCTGTGCGCGTCTGTCGCGTGTCAAAGATATTCTCAAAATTGGCGAACAGGCGGATCATCCCAAACCTTTTTTCGAGGATCGCGCCGGTCACCCAGTAGGCCGGGGATCGCTGGCGGAATGGATTCCGCTCCACCCGCTGAGAGTCCGTCCAGTACGCTTCGAGGCCAGCCTTCATGCCGGCAGTCTCAGACTCCCATACCAGGACCGCCCCAAAGGTGTTGCGGGGGTTCAAGGACAGCTCCTCCGTTCTTCCTCTGTCCGTCTGTGATGTCTTGAGGTAGGTATAGCCAACAGACAGCTTCATCTCGCCGTACGTCAACTGAGCCGAGAGTTCGCCTCCGCGTGCGAGGGTGGCTCCGGTTGTGTTGCGTAACAAGACGACATCAGAGGCAAGAGAGTCTTCATCAGCGGTCACCGCGTGCTGCAGTCGTGTCAGGTACAAGGCCGCGTTGAGCCGTGCGACGAGGGGACCGGCGAGGCCACGCCAGTTGGCGTCAAACGACCCGCTTTGTGACCGTTCTGCCCGAACCTGCTGCAGCGGACGGACCTGCCGAAACCCCATCTCCTCCGCTTCCTCGACGAATATTGTCGGCGCCTTAAAGCCGGTGCCACCGCCCAGTCGGATCGTGAGGGCGTCCGTAGGGCGGTGCATCAGCGAGAGTCGCGGGGTGAAGAACGTCCCGAACCGATTGTGCCGATCGGCCCGTCCGCTGACTAAGAGAATCCATCGCGCCGCCAACCGGACCTCGTCCTGCGCAAAGACTCCTGGCGCATGAAAGCGATACCCGCGTGACGTCAGCAGGCCGGGCGTCCGGTCGGCGACCGCATCCGCGTTGAGGGCTGCGCCGGCAAGCCAGCGATGACGGCCCTGATCGGCCGCGTACTGAACGTCCGCGTAGAGCACCGTCTGTCTGGCGTTGAACGGCGTGCTCCCATACACATCATCCCGTGTCAGCCGCATCCCCGCAAACCGGGACGAGATCGAACGGGACGGAGAGACGTTCCAGGTGAGCCAGGTATTGGCCTGCAGACGGGTTGACTGGATGCGTTCCAGGTACGGCGCGTCTGTGCCGACCGCCGACCGGGGCGCTGACGCCGCCCCGCCGAGCCGGTCCTCGACAGAGACTCCGCTGCTGAAGCCCCCGCGCACCGTGTGCGAGAAATCATACAGGAGCTTGGGGACGAGTGTCCACCGGGTGTATTCCGCGATATCACTGAACCCATCCCCATCCACATCGAAGCGTGGCTGGGTGTTGCGACTGGTCAACAGGGTGAGCCCGGCCTTCTTAAACTTCTGGCTATAGAACGCGGCGGCATCGAACCCGCGCTGCGTCGTCCCGTTCAGTAGCGCAGTCAACTCAGGAGCCTTGCGGGGCTCCTTCGTCAGAAAATTCACGACCCCGGCGATCGCGTCCGGCCCGTACAGCGCGGATGTCGCGCCCTTGACGACCTCCACCTGCCTCAGGTTGAGCGGGGGAAGCTGCGTCAGACTGAAACCGGCCGACAATCCGCCCAGACTGGGAATCCCGTCGATGAGCATCTGGGTATACCGCCCGCTGAGGCCCTGAATCCGCAGGTTGGCGGTGCTGCTCGTCGCTGAGGTCGTCTGGACGCGCATCCCGGTCGATTCGTTGAGCAGCATGGCCACGCTTGCGGGCGTCATCAACAGTTTTTCTTCGACCTCCTCTTGCGGGATGGCTTCGACACGCACCGGGACGTCGGCGATGCTCCGCGAGGTGCGTGTCCCCGTCACGACGATTTCCTCGGCCTCCACTGACAGAGGGGTCAGGAGAATAGCAAGATGGAGCGAATCCGCCCGGTCGAGGTTGACAGTCGTGTCGTAGGCCGCATACCCGATGAACGACACGCGCAGGACGTACCGGCCGGATGAGAGGTTGTGGATGGCGAACACGCCCGCTTGATTCGCCGTCGTTCCGTATCGCGTGCCCTTGAGCTGGGCGGACGCGCCGATCAGCGGTTCTTGGGTCTGTGCATCCTTGACGGTCCCGGAGAGTTGAGCGGGATGAGCGACGGTCGTTCCCATCAGCCAGACCCAGAGGAGGAGGACACCTGCTTTCTTGTCACTCGTCACTGGTCACTCGTCACTGCTTCCATCGGATACCGCAGCCCCCACTGCGCGCGAACCTGATCCATCGTCCTCACGATCGAGAGCGACTCATCGAGCGGCATGACCTCACTCTCCAGCGCACCGGCCCGGAGGCAGCGCATGACCTCCTCCGCCTCATAGTTGTACCCGTTCCCTGTATGCGGCATCTCGACACGCTGCTCATCCTGACCGGAGACGGACAGGGTGGCGGTGGTCGCGCACCAGAACGGGGAATGGATCTTGATGAACCCCTCTGTGCCGATGATACACGCTTCTTGTGGCGTGTGGGTCCTGACCGCGCAGGAGAGGATGGCTAATTCGCCACGGCCGTACCCCAGGATCATGGCCGACTGCTCGTCAACCCCGGTCGCTCCGAGATGCGCCATCCCGGCGATCCTCGTGGGCGGACCACCGAAGACCATCGAGGCGAGCGACACGGTGTAGATGCCGATATCGAGGAGCGCTCCACCGCCCAGCGCGGGGTCGAACAGCCGGCTGGCCGGGTTGAACTCCGCCCGGAAGCCGAAATCCACCTCGACCATCCGCACCTCCCCGATCGTCCCGTCCGACAGCCACTGCCGCGCCTGGACGATGATCGGAAGATAGCGGGTCCACATCGCTTCCATCAAGAAGAGCTTCCGCTCCCGCGCGCAGGCGATCAATGTCTCCGTCTCCCGCGCGTTGATCGTGAACGGTTTCTCGCACAGCACCGGTTTGCCGGCGTTCAGACACAGCACGGTGTTGTCCTTGTGCAGCGAATGAGGGGTGGACACGTAGACGACATCGACGTCTGGGTCGTGAGCTAACGCCTCGTAGCTGGCGTGCCGGCGCGGCGCTCCGAACTGATCGGCAAACGCGTGAGCCGTTGCCTCCGTGCGAGAGCCAACGGCGACGAGTTCGGCGTCGGAGAGGACGCGCAACCCCGTGGCAAATTTTTGGGCAATCCAGCCCGTCCCGAGGATGCCCCATCGGGTCGTGAGTGCCATGATGTGCTCCTACAGCGACAGTGAAGAGTGAAAAGTTAAAAGTGAAGAGTGGACGAGGCACAGAACACTGCGCGGCTCACGGAATCCGCACCCTGAGTTCTTCAAAGACCCTGTCTGCAATCCTGTCCCAGTCGCGATTGGCGTGGGGATTCGCGGGGCTCGGGTGCAACAGGCAGCCGATTCTCAGGTTCAGATCATGCAACACCTTCCTGGCCCGTCCTTCAGCGAAGCCCCCTACCCCGACGACCAGGCTCGGTCTCATGTCTTCCACGACCTGCCTGAGCGCTCTGTCGCAGACCAGAAACAACGGGTCGCGATCTGCGACGGGCAACCTGTCGGGTGTGAGGTTACGACCCGCTTCGTCCATGAAGAGAAGTGGACAGTAATTGTAGACGTAAAAGCGAGCAAAGAACCGTTCCGGGGTCCCAAACCGGCCCTTCACCCAGCCCCAGAAGCGCCGGCCGCTCACCTCGCTCCGCCGACAGTTGAACCCCTCGACAGGACGCCTGGGATGTTCAGACTTCGGCTTCGCAACCTCGTCGGAGATGCCGAGCCAGTCTCGAACGATCGTGACCTCCCCGAACGGTACCCCGGTCTGCGCCATCCCAAACGGGCCCGGGTTCATCCCCACGAGCACCACCTCTTTGGGAGGCCGACCGTAGAGCTGAAGATAACGGGCATGAGGCTTCCAGGCATACTCCAGCGGATTATAGACGTAGCTGACCGGAGGGCTGAAACGGAGTCGTTTGACCGCCCGGCACAGAGCCTGGGTTATGCGTTCGAGTTCCATCCACGACTCGCGACTCTCAGACGCGTCACCATCTCATGTAAGAAGTCTGTCCTCCTGAGATGACCAGTGTTGAGGGTAGACTATTTTTTTGAACAGGTCAAGAGAAAACCGCTCCATGCACTCTTTTCTCCTCCGAATGGCCGAAGTGGAGTCTTGACACCAGCGCGATTCAGAATTATGTTTCTTTAGCATAATGTTTCTGAAACAGTACTCTCAACGTTCTTCATCCTGGTGAGCGCATTCATGCCACGATTGCTGTTTCTCGACCGTGAGCGAGAAATCCGTCGCCTGCTGAGCGCCCTGGCCGGGGATGTGCCGGGGTTAGCGGTGGTCTATGGGCGACGCCGCTGCGGAAAATCAACCCTCCTCCAGCACATCGTCCGTCCACATGATGTGTATTATGTGGCGGATCAGCGGGATGCGGTCTTGCAGATTCAGAGTGTGGCGGGTGAGATTGCCCGGGACATCCCAGGGTTTGATCAGGTGACCTACCCATCGTGGTCGGCGTTACTCGAGACCTGGAATGCTCGCGCCGCTCGGGGCCGGTGTCTGATGCTGGACGAATTCCCGTACCTGGTTCAGATGGCCCCCGAACTCCCCAGCGTCCTGCAGAAGTTCGTGGATGATCGCCGGACGCGAGTGCATCTTATTCTCTGTGGGTCATCCCAACGGATGATGCAGGGGATTGTCCTCGACGCGGCGGCGCCGCTGTATGGCCGGGCGCGCGAAATCGTGCCGGTTCGTCCGCTGGAGGCGGGCTGGATTCAGGAGGCCCTGGGCATCCAGGACACACAGGCGGTCGAGGCGTATGCGGTCTGGGGCGGGGTGCCCCGGTACTGGGAATTAGCCCGATCGTATCCCTCGCTGGCGGAGGCGATCCGGACCCTCATTCTGGAGCGAGACAGTATCCTTCATCACGAACCCGAGCGTTTGCTCCTCGATGACCTGCGATCGGCCACGCAAGCGCACTCTCTCCTATCGTTAATCGGTCAGGGCTGTCATCGCCTCTCAGAGATCGCCGGGCGGCTCAGCAAACCGGCCGGTCATCTGGGACGGCCCCTGGCGCATCTGCTGGAGTTAGGCTATGTCACGCGAGATATCCCGTATGGGGAGACGATCAAATCCACGAAGCGGTCGTTCTATCGATTGGCCGATCCGTTTTTGATGTTCTGGTATCGGTACGTCCAGCCCAATCGCTCCCTCCTGGAACAGGGGCTCCAGGAGACGGTGTATACCGAGATGATGAAGACGTTTCCCCAGCATGTGGCGGCGGTGTGGGAAGACCTGGCGCGCGCGTCGACGGCACGGTTCGAGTTGGGAGGAACGCGCTGGAAACCGGCCCAGCGCTGGTGGGGACGGGGGCACGACGGGCGGCCGATGGAACTCGACCTGGTGGCCGAGTCACTGGAAGGCGACGCGCTCCTCCTCGGTGAGGTGAAGTGGGGAACGCGCACCGACCTGCGCGTCGTGCGCGCCCACTTACGAGCGTCTGCCCAGCAGCTTCCCCAGACGCGCGGCAAGCGAATCGTCCTGGGATGCTGGGTGAAACAGGGAGGAAGGCGCAGAGTGTCTGACCTGAGGGTGGTCGGCCCGGATGAGGTGTTACGCGCGTTGCGGTGAGCCGTAAGAGGGATGATTCACGTTAGGCTAAAGGTTGCATTCCTAATAAGTGACAGATTTCTATGCCATCATCTAAGTCTTCCCAGTAGATCGCAAACCCACCGGGTTCGATAGACCATCTGGCCCGCTGCTCTGGAGTGGCGTTTGCCAGCCACTTCAACCATTCAACGCAGTCTATTGGAAGGCTGATCTCACGACCGTCGCTCAAAGCAACGTGGAGGATGTTGCCGACAAAATGCACACCCGTTGCGCGAACAGACTCTGTGACATTATTCGTGGAAATAGGCATTCCATGCCTCCAGCAGTCTGTCTTGATTGTGACGCACCAATCTCAAAATGCGATTGAGTTCAGCCTGGCTATAGCCTCGGTTGTATTCAACCATCACAGGTTGAAGCCAAATTTTGGCTTCGCTCCCGCCTCGCAATGTATGAACATGCGGCGGTTCATTACCATCGGAAGAGTAGAAGCGGAACTTGTAGCCTCCGATAACGGTGGTTGGCATTCCTTACGTTCTGCCTTTTACCCCAACAAGAGCTTTCGTCTGGATAATACGGTTTGAGACTCCGCTTGTCAAGATAAACCCTCTCATTCTACTGGTCGGAGATACCGCGAAAAACTCGTATCCTGAATATGCCGCGATCCAAGCTGACGAGCCGCCATAGAAGGACGAGCACGATGAAAACTCAATCACTGTTTGAATATCCTTGCCCCGAATGCGGCATCGGTAAAGTGCACACCACACGGGTTCGGAACTACAAGACGAAGATCAAGGGCTATCCTTTCATCGTGGATGAGGCCCTCATCGGGGTCTGCGACCATCGCGGGGTTGAGCAGTTCGCACCCGAGGAAACGAGACGGTGGGAGGAACAATTCTTCCGTGTGCTCGAGGCACGACATGCCTTTCTGTCCCCGCAGGAGATCACGGCGCTCCGGAACACCCTGGGGCTCTCGATGGAAGACTTTGGACGTCTAATCGGCTGTACACGACAGTCGATCTCGGCTTGGGAGAAGGTGGATCGAGCCGCGTCTCCCTCGTGGATGGCCGATCTCCTCATGAAGCTGGTGCGGCAATCCCTGCACGCCGGGATGGTCGATGTCCTCAGGATGCTGCTCGATGAGGCGAAGCAGTGGGGAGTCGTGATCGAGATTCGCAGCAGGGCAATATCCCCGGAGGAGCGTGAGGATGTCGCGTTGCGTACCAAAAGAGTACGCCGAGAGGTGCCCTCATAGTGTAGGGAACACAGGAGAGTCACTTCGCCAGCGTCATACGGCGGGTCTGGCTGAACCCGGCGCTCGTCGTCAGCCGGTACAGGTAGACGCCACTGGGCACGCTCACCTCCTGCCCATTCCGGCCATCCCAGGTGACCACATGCTGCCCCGGCCCCTTACGAGACCTTTTCCTGGATCCACAGGTTCACCAGGGTCTCCGTCGAGACTCCCTTGTCGTGTGCGATAGACTGCACCTTGTGGTAGAGGTCGCGATCAACGGAGATCAGATAGTGCCGACGTTTGAGATCAACCTCGCATTCCACGTCGCGCATGGACGCTTCATAATCGGCGCTATCGTGGGTGTCCCAGAACTCAGCAGCCTCTTCAATGCTACCGAAATGTTCCGGCAACGGCTCCCGATGCTTTTGGGCCTGAGTCTTATTTCTGACGTGTGCCATAACGTTTCCGCTCCCCAGGACTCACCTCACGAGCGGAGAAGATCGATGATATCGGTGATCTTCATCATGCTGTTCCAGAGATCGGCGGGTCGATCGTGCTCTGGCTTAAATCACCTCAATTTGTTGAGCCGTGATCCAGATGTCCTCTTGGGCAAACCTGGTTTTCAGCGTCTCTTTGTACTGCCTGAAGAACGTTCTGTTCTCTGGTGTATCCGCCGTGTCTATTCGTACCCTGATGAGCCTATCCTCATAGAGGGTGCTCTGATAGACCCAGCGACCACTGACGATGACGGTCTCTGTGCTGGTAGCCCCAAACGCCTGGACCAACTCCTCATCAGTTTCGACAAATTTCTCTTCTTCGATAGGTCTTCCATCATTGTAATACAGGGGCAACAGGAGTTCGAATCTGAGCATGCGCCTGAGCAATCTCCTCGTCGGTGGCACGACGGTACGATAGGTGCTGGGCATCTAACAGGGCCAGAGCGGTCAGTGGTACGCCATAGAGTCCGTCGCGAAGGCTGGTGACTCGTGCTTTTGTGGCTAACTCATAGAAACCATGTACCTGATCGTCACGGTTGTTGAATTTGATATACACAAGGTTCATGATGATTCCTCACTTCCCTCTTTGATCAAGTCGATAGGAATTTCTCCTCATCGTAATAGAATCAGAACAAACGCAGTTCATCGTATATTTGAAACTTCAAAATACTGCCCTATCGGTCAAAGGCAAGGAGAAAAATATACCATACCGTAATTGTCGGTAAGGTTGCAGGCGGGAATGGCGCCCACGAGGGGCCGCGATCTGTCGCCGAGTTGGTCGTCAGCCCTGATCTGGTCAGTCCCATCCGCATTCATGACATAAACCTCTGCGTTGTCATCCAGTAATCCGGAAAGGTCAACCAGTCGTTCAAAACATTTTGACTTTCGTCGCCTGTCGGTTATCTTCTGGAGGAACCCCATGAATTGCTGGGAAACCCGCTGCCTCTACGCCCATACCACCTGAGAGGAGAACTGAAGGAGCGATCCATGAAAACGCTTACGATCCCCTATGATGAGGGGCTTCTGTTGCTCACCGGTCAATAACCGGCAGAATTCGAGCAGGAAGCGCGGTTTTTGTTAGCCGTGAAGTTGTTTGAATTGCGACGCATCTCAGCAGGGAAGGCGGCGGAATTCTGTGGATTATCGAAACCCGCGTTCATATTGAAAACCAGCCGACTGAGTATCCCGGTGGTCGATCTGGACGACGATCAGTTGGATGCGGAGTTTCAGCATGCGTGATGTGCTTCTGATTGTGGATAGTGGTCCGCTGATTGCGCTTGCCGGCGTGTAGCTTCTGGAACTGCTTCCCGCCTGTATCGCCGTGTCACTGCGCCGCCGGCTGTGATTGACGAGCTCGTTGCCAGTGCGCATCTTTCACCGGAGCACGATTTCTTACCTCAGATTCCGTGGCTGGAACGATGAGAGGCGCAGCGACCCATTGACGCGTTATCCGTCGTACTCGGTCGTGGCGAAACCGAGGCGATTGCGCTGGCACGACACCATCCGTGTGCCCTCTTGTTGCTCGATGACCACCAGGCTCGACGTGCGGCTGATGCGCTGGGGTTGCCAGTCACAGGAACGGCCGGTGTCCTGGTACGAGCCAAGACCGAAGGGTTGATTGACCAGGTCTCCCCGCTGTTGTTAGCCATGAGAGCCAATGGGTACTATATCAGCGATCGGGTCATTCAACGCGCCTGTCAGATGGCAGGCGAAAGGGCCAGTCATGAGCACAGCGTCGAATAGCCCGTCTCAGTTCCTCAGAGTCACTTCACCAGCGTCATGCGGCGGGTCTGACTGAACCCGGTGCTGGTCGTCAGCCGGTACAGGTACACCCCGCTGGCCACCTCGTGTCCATTGGCATTCCGACCATCCCACTGCACCGTATAGTAGCCTGCGGGTTGCACTTGATCCACGAGCATCCGCACCTGCTGCCCCAGCATGTTGTAGATCATAAACTTCACTGAGGCCGTCTTCGGAAGCTCGTACTTGATGGTGACCTGTGCGTTGAACGGATTCGGATAGCTCTGGCGGAGTGCGAATACACGAGGCGCATTCACTCGAATCGTAATCGGGCCAAAGCGCTCTGTCTCACCTGAGGTACTCATGGCTTCAAGCTGGTAGTAGTAAATTTGATTAACCTGCAC
>JACQVL010000202.1 GCA_016209865.1 Candidatus Latescibacterota bacterium
CAAAGGCACAAAGAGCACAAAGGGAATTTAAACATCTGAATTTTACTTTGTGTCCTTCGTGTCTTTGTGGTGAAAGCAACGGAGGAAGCACGATGGCTACAGTCCGTCAGGTTACGCAGACGCTCACGCAGAAGGGGATCGAATTTTTACTCGCCTCGTTCGTGGAGATGAGCGGCGCGTCCAAAGCGAAGCTCGTCCCGGCCACCCATCTCAACGACCTGGTCGCGGAGGGCGCCGGGTTCGCGGGGTTTGCCGCCGGGGAGATGGGACGCGGTCCGCATCATCCCGACATCATCGCCATACCCGACCTCGACAGCCTGACTGTGCTGCCCTGGCGGCGGAACGTGGCCTGGCTGGCGAGCAACGTCAATGTGGACGGAAAGCCGTGGGATTACTGTCCCCGGACGATCCTGATGCGGATGCGGGCGCGGGCGCGGAAACTGGGCTGCGTGTTCAAGTACGGCGTCGAACCGGAATTCTTCCTCGTCCGGAAGACGGACCACGGGATCGAGCCGGCCGACCCGCTCGATACCTTAGCCAAGCCGTGCTACGACCAGCAGACCCTCAGTCGGAGCCTCGATTTCCTGACCACCCTGCTCACATCGCTGCAGGAGTTAGGCTGGGACCCGTACGCGAACGACCACGAGGACGCGAACTGCCAGTTCGAGATCAACTGGCGCTTCTCCGAGTCCCTGACGACGGCCGACCACCACACGTTCTACAAGTACATGGTGCGGACGCTCGCCGAACAGCGCGGGCTGACGGCGACCTTCATGCCCAAGCCGTTCGCCCGGCTGACGGGGAACGGGGCACACTTTCACATGAGCCTGTGGGACGCGAAGACGGATCAGAACCTGTTCCTGAACGAGAAAGACCCGAACGGGCTGTCGAAGATGGCCTACCACTGGATCGGCGGATTGAAGGCGCACGCGAAGGCGTACATCGCCGTCACCGCGCCGACGGTCAATTCGTACAAGCGTCTGATCGTGGGCGCGCCGCGTTCCGGGGCGACGTGGGCGCCGGTGTACATCTCGTACGGCGGGAATAACCGGACGCAGATGCTCCGTCTGCCCGGTCCGGGCCGCGTCGAAGACCGCACCGTGGACGGGTCGAGCAACCCGTATTTGGCGGCGACGGTCATCTTAGCGGCGGGCCTGGACGGGATCGCGCGAAAGTTAGCCCCGGGCAAGCAAAACGACCGGAACCTGTACGAAGTCCCCGTCGAGACGCTCAAGAGGGAAGGCATCGAACTGCTCCCGTCCACGTTAGACGAGGCGCTGGATGAGCTGGAGCAGGACGAGGTGATTCTGGATGCGATGGGACGCGACTACGCGCAGGCGTACATCCGCGTCAAGCGGGACGAGTGGAAGCGGTACCACAACAGCGTATCGGCGTGGGAAGTGGAGAATTATCTGGGGGTCCATTGAGGGCACGCTGGATCATTGTGCATACAAGCTGTCATTCCCGCGAAAGCGGGAATCCATGTGTGACCCAGATCGGGTTGGAGAACACCCACGGCCGCGGCGTCTCGCGCCACAGCGGCAGCCGGCGGCGGAGCTGGTAGACCTCTGCCCGGTAGACGCCGGTCGCCGTGACAGGATAGTCCATCTCATCCGCGATCGTTTCCGCGACCGTGACGCCATCGCGCACCAGACGAATCAGGACCCGTCCCGACGACCCGGCACGGATGCGAAGACGGCTGCCGGGCCGGTAGGCCAGGCTGTCGCCCATCCCGGCTGTCGTCCCCCCGTTCATCGCCTCGAACGTAAACCGGCTCGCTCGCTCATAGCCATCGACAGCGATATAACAATGCCCGGCCCGCAGGGCATCCAGGATCGTCGCGCGGTCGGTCGTGGCCGAGCCGGTCAGCGGCCGCGAAGTGATGACGTACGTCCGGAGCAGGCGGAAGAGCCGTTCGTAGGAAGGAAACGGCAGGAAGCGGTTCCCCCAGAGCGGCAGCCGGGCGTGCGCATCCACGCTGCCGATGCCGACGACACGACCCTGCCGCGAGAGCGCGTCCCACCGGCGGAGCACGGCCTCCGGACGATCCATCAGACTGTTGAACGACGCGTCCGGGAAGACGCTGTACCACACGAGTGCCCGGACCAGCTCGAACAGGTCGTCGTTCCGCCATTCCGAATCCGCGTTGAGGATTTCTAATCCCTGCAAGCGGGCGACCGACCAGTCGAGCCAGGGCCGCCGTCCATCCGGATGCGCGGCGATGCCCAGGCCGCCAGCCGCCCGGATCGTGTCGATGACCGCCTGAAGCCCCGTAGGACCGCGCTGATGGACGTGCCGATCGACGCCGAGGGCGAGCAGGTGGCCGGCGCTCGTGTTGACTTCCTCGCCGATGAGCACCAGGACACTCTCCGCGTATCCCTGTTTCCCGTTGAGGAACGGTTGAATTGTGCTGTGATCGGTGATGATGACGAAGTCTAACCCGGCACGGCGGGCGGCGTCACGGATATCCTGGATCGTCCCTCCGCCGTCGGAGTAGATAGAATGAACGTGAATCGCGCCCACAGAGCGATCGCGTCCGTCCGGCGGAAGCGGCAAGCTGAGGCGAGGACGTTCCTGCCAGAGGTCGATGCCAGAGATGAGGAGGGCGAGCAGCAGGACGATGACCGGGATTCGAAAATTACCCACACGCCGCTCACTCCTTGTCATGCTGAGCGCAGCGAAGCATCTCGTCGTTCCTGAGACCCTTCGCTGCGCTCAGGGTGACATTGTGTTAGCGGTTCTAAGGAATCCCCTACTGCGTCTGCTTGACCCGGAGGCTCAGACCGATCTGCTCGAAAGTCTTCCGGTACGAGGTGAATTTCTTTTCAGGAGCCACGCACGTCACCACATACACCCAGCCATCCTTGGCGAGAGAGTACTGGATCATTCTCTTTTGGATAGGACCGGCGCGGAACGTCCGAATCTCCCAGACGGCCGGCGTCTTGTCGATGATGCTTTTACCCTTGGCCACCGAGACAAGGCCCATCCGCTCAAGCACCACTCTGTCCGGGGTGGCTTGCTTCATCAGCCTTACCCGGAGGGAATCTTCCGCTGTCTGGGGGTTGGTTGGGAGATCAGCCTCCATCTCGACCGTCACGGTGACTGGCGTCGACCGTGGCGTCACAGACAGGGAATCAACCGCCGTGAGTCCGTCAGCCGTCTTCTCGATCCCCCAGCCGGACGGGAACCTGACCGAGAATCCGCGCTCACTGTAATACCGGCCGGGCTCAACGATTCGTGTGGTATCCGGTTGTGCAGCAACACTCGCTGTGGTATCCGGTCCGGCAGAAACGCTTCCTGTGGTATCGGACACGACGGAATCGCTCCCGGCGATGGCGAAAGCGGTGATCAGGGATGCCAGTAAGTGAGTCATGAGGCACACCTCCCCGGTATAGGGTGTATTACTCCTCGCTCCAGAACGCGTTCTCGATGTGGACGATGTTCGTTCGGCCGCGATCCTGGCAGATGCCAACCACGTCGAACCGGCACGCTGCGTCGTTCAGCCCGTGAGTCTGGAGGTACCGGACCGCCGCCCGGGTCACGCGTCGCTGCTTCCGCACGTCGACCCACGTCTCGGGCGGCCCGAACTGGCGAGAGGAACCGGTTTTGACCTCGACGAAGACCAGGCAGTCATCCTGGCGGACGATCAGGTCGAGTTCCCCACGGCCAGCCCGGTAGTTCCGGTCCAGGATTTCGTACCCTTTGGCGGCAAGAAACCGCGCGGCGATGGCTTCCCCACGGGCACCCCGGGCGCGGGTCGTGTCGGGCATACAGGCGTGTTCTCACAGACGAGACATGGCGTCAGAGTACGCGGTCATTCCCGCGAAACCTGTCCCCGCGAAGGCGGGGAGCGAAATCCATTGTGTCTGGTCACCCGAAACGACCGGCGATGGATCGGGCACAGTCCGTGCTGGTTGATGGCCTCGATGTGCTCGGCCGTCCCGTACCCCTTGTGCCGGGCGAACCCGTATCCGGGATAGCGTTGGTCACACTCCACCATCAGCCGGTCGCGGGTGACCTTCGCCATCACCGACGCCGCGGCCACCGACAGGCTTTTGGCGTCTCCATCGATCACCGGCGTCTGCGGCCAGGGCCAGTCGATGCAGTCCACCCCATCGATGAGCAGGTGGTCGGGACGGAGCGGGAGAGCATCGACCGCCTGGCGCATCGCCCGCAGGTTAGCCCGCCGGATGTTCTCCCGGTCGATCCCCTCATGATCGACCACTCCGACCCCGATCCCCAGCGCGGCGCACGAGATGACGACGTACAGCCGGTCGCGCGCCGCCGGGGTCAACTGTTTGGAGTCGTTCAGCCCGCGAATGAGCATCGAGCGAGGAAGGATGACGGCGGCGGCAACGACCGGACCGGCTAACGCGCCGCGTCCCGCTTCATCCACCCCCGCCACGTACGACGCCCCGCCCTCCCAGAGCGACCGCTCGAGGGCGAGCATCGCCCGCAGCCGCTGCTGCTCGACCTGTGTCGCCCGACGGCTCACTCGCGCTTCTCGTCGATCCGGGCGGCTTTCCCGCGCAGGCTCTTCAGGTAGGTGAGGCGGGCTTGCCGCACTTTCCCGCGCCGCATGACATCGATCTGGCTGACGATGGGGGAGTGCAGGGGAAAGATCCGCTCCACTCCGATCCCCTGTGAGACTTTTCGGACGGTGAACGTCGCGCCGACGCCGTGCCCCACCCGCTGGATCACCACCCCCTGGAAGACCTGCATCCGCTCTTTCTCCCCCTCGATCACGCGCACGTGGACGCGCACGGTATCCCCCGGCCGAAACTCGGGGATGTCCTTCTTAAGTTGCTCTGCGCTAACCGTCTCAATCAGGTTCATGGAAGTCCACATCCTTTCTCTCGATGAGGGTATTCAAGAGCTCACGGTCCTCGTCAGAGAGCGCACACTCGTCCAACAAGTCCGGCCGCCGCGCGAACGTCGCCCGTAACGATTCAAGACGCCGCCACCGGCGGATCTGTTGATGATGACCGGAGAGCAGCATGTCGGGGACTCGCATCCCCTCGAAGCATTCCGGCCGGGTGTAATACGGACAATCCAGCAATCCATCGTAGAACGAATCTCCCGTCGCCGACTCGATGTCGCTCAGGACGCCCGGGATCAACCGCACGACCGAATCGATCACGACCATGGCGGGAAGCTCGCCGCCGGTCAGGACGTAGTCCCCGATCGACCATTCCTCCACCCCTAATCCTTCGACGACGCGCTCGTCCACTCCTTTGTAGTGCCCGCAGATGAGCACCAGATGGTCGGCTTGAGCGAGTGTCTTCGCCGTCTGCTGAGTATACGGCGTGCCGCGCGGGGACAGGAGGATCGTCCGGCTCGTCTGTCCATCCTCGATCTGCTGGCGGATCGCCCGGACGCCCTCAAAGATCGGCTCTGGTTTGAGCACCATGCCCGACCCCCCACCGTAGGCGTAGTCGTCGATCGTCCGGTGCCGGTCGGTCGTGAACGCCCGGAGGTCGTGGACTCGAACATCCGCCAGTCCGCGTTCGCGCGCGCGCTTGATCATGCTCTCATCGAGCGGGCCGGCGAACATGCCGGGGAAGGCGGTAAGAATGTCGATGCGCATCCGTCATGCACTCCATAACCCCGGCACCGGCCTGATGATCATCTGTCCGGCGGCGAGGTCGATGCTCACGACGACGTCGCGGATGGCCGGGATGAGCACGTCCCCATCCCGGCTCTGAACGACGTACACATCGTTCGCTGGCAGGGGGAGGACATCCCGCACCGTCCCGACCTCGTCCCCGCGCTCCGTCACCACCCGGAGGCCGATCAGGTCGAAGACATAATAGCGACCGTCGGGCAGGGGTGCGGCGTCCGCATGCCGGACCAGGATGTACGCCCCGCGAAGGGCTTCGGCGGCCTCCAGCGTCTCGATCCCCTGCGCCTTCATCAACTGGACATCGTGACTGTCCCGCCAGCGGGCCACCTGAATCTCCTGGCGACGGCCATCCGGCCATTCGAGCCAGACCCGCTCCAACCCCTTGAACCGATCGGGCACATCGGTCATGGGCTGGACTTTGACCTCACCCCGGTACCCATGAGGCTTCAGAACCAGTCCGATCGTGATCCATTCAACCGTCACGAGACTGTTTTCTGCGTTGTGCGTTGTCCGGTCGCCTTCTTCGGGGCTGCGTCCTCATCAGCCGTTGCGTCTACAAGCGCCGTCCCCTCTGTTCCCTCGGGGACTGGCTGACCCCGGCGCTGGGCGGTCCATTTCGCGTACACCCCGATGCGCGACAGGAGCGACCGGGTCGTGTCGGTGGGCTTCGCCCCCTTCGTCAGCCAGCCGAACAGCCGTTCCTCATCGACCTTCACGTCGGGCGGGTCGGTGAGCGGGTTGTAGTGCCCGACGCTCTCGATGTACCGCCCGTCGCGGGGCATGCGTGATTCCGCCACGACGATCCGGTAGAACGGACGCTTCTTCGCTCCCATCCTGCGCAACCGAATTGCTAAAGCCATGGTGTCGAATCCTCCATAATACAGTGACGAGTGACGAGTGACAAGTAAAAGTCATGACGACCTTCTGCACCATTGCCAGAGAATTGGTGTTACTCGTCACCGATTCTAAAACGGCAGCATCTGCCGCCCGATCCGGCCCGACTTGCTCAACCGCCCGATCCGCTTGACCATTTTCTGCATCATCTCGAATTGCTTCAGCAGGTTGTTGACGTCCTGCACGGTCGTGCCGCTCCCCCGCGCAATCCGCCGGCGCCGGCTGCCGTTGATGAGCACCGGCCGGCGGCGCTCCGCCGGGGTCATCGAGTTGATGATCGCCTCCATCTGGACGAGCGCGTGCTCGTCCATCTCCACCCCCTTGAGGGCGCTCTTGTTCATCCCCGGGATCATCTCCAGGATCTGGTCGAGCGACCCCATCTTGCTGACCTGCCGGAGCTGCGTCCGAAAATCCTCTAAGTCGAACGTCTCCTTCCGCAGCTTCTCTTCCAGCTTGCGGGCTTCCTCGATATCGATGACCGCCTGAGCACGCTCGACGAGGGAGAGCATGTCCCCCATGCCTAAGATGCGTGAGGCCATCCGTTCGGGATGGAACGGCTCTAACGCGTCGAGCTTCTCCCCCACCCCGATGAACTTGATCGGCTTGTGCGTCACCGACCGGATCGACAGGGCCGCACCGCCACGCGCATCCCCGTCGAGCTTCGTCAGGATGCTCCCATCGATCCCGATGCGCTGGTTGAACGTGTCGGCGACGTTGACCGCGTCCTGTCCGGTCATCCCATCGACGACTAGCAGGGTTTCGTGCGGCTCGACCGCCTCCTTGATGCGGGTCAGTTCGTCCATCATCTCGTCGTCGATGTGCAGCCGTCCGGCGGTGTCGAGGATGACGACATCCTGACCCGCGTTCCGGGCCCGTTCGACGGCGACCGTGCAGATCGTCACCGGGTCGCGGCTCCCGTCGATCGTGAACACCGGGACGCTGATCGTCTGACCGAGGATCTGGAGTTGCTGGATGGCCGCCGGGCGATAGACGTCCGCCGCGACCAGGAGCGGGTGGTGCCCGCGACCCCGGAGGAGTCGGGCGAGCTTGCCCGACGCCGTCGTCTTCCCCGACCCCTGGAGACCGACGAGCATGAGGATCGTCGGCGGAGCTGGAGCCAGCGAGAGCTCGACCGCCTGCTCTCCCATCAGGACGATCAACTCCTGATGGACGATCCCGACCATCTGCTGGCCGGGTGTCAGGCTCTTGAGCACCCCCTGGCCGAGCGCCTTCTGTTTGACGTTCTCGATGAACTCGCGGGCGACCCGGAAGTTCACGTCCGCCTCTAACAGCGCGCGGCGGACCTGCCGGAGACTCTCATCGATATTCTGTTCCGTCAGCCGTCCCTGGCCTCTCAGGTTCTTCAGGACGGCTTCCAGACGGGTTGTCAGCTCCTCGAACATGGCGTCCTTTCCTCAGCCGTGCTGCAAAACTCCCGTCGATCCCGTGCACGGACGGCAGCGTCCGGATGATGCCGTGTGCATCGACCAGCCCGGCGGGCAACGACAGCGAGGCCGGCGGCCGCTCGACCTGGAAGTCCGGGTGCGCCGCGCAGAACGCGGCCACGACGTCTTCGTTCTCCTCCGGCTCGATCGTGCACGTGCTGTAGACGACGACCCCGCCCGGCTTCACCAGACGGCCCGCCTGATCGAGCAGGGCGAGCTGCGTCGTCCGGAGCGCCGTGATGTCGTCCGGGGTGCGCCGCCACCGGAGTTCCGCCCGCCGGGCGATCGTCCCCAGCCCGGAACATGGGGCATCGACTAAGACCCGGTCAGCGCGCGCGTTCAACGCCACGCATCGCCCGTCCGCGGCGACGGGACGGACGATCGTCACCCCCAATCGCCCACAGTGCTCGATCACCCGGCGCAGCCGGCCGGGCTTCACGTCTACACCCACGATCAGCCCCTGGTTCCGCATCCGGTCGGCGATGTACGTCGTCTTCCCGCCGGGGGCGCAGCACAGGTCGATGATCGTCTCTCCGGCCTGGGGGTCGAGCAGTCGAACCGCCAGACCCGCGCTCTCATCCTGGACCTGGAACCATCCCCGACGGTACGCCTCGACGGCGGTCAGGTCGCCCGTCTCCCGCACGACCAGGAACTCGTCTAAGTACCGTCCGTCCTCGACGTGCAGTCCGTCCTCGCGCAGGCTGGATCGGAGCGTCTCCGGGTCGGTCCGCAGCCGGTTGGCGCGGACGACCACCGGGGGCGGCATGTTCCCCGCCTGGCAGAGCGCGATCGTCCCCTCGACCCCGTACCGGGCGAGCCACCGCTCGGCGATCCAGCGGGGGTACGAGTAGACGACCATCAGGTGCAGGATGGGGTCTTCGTCCGCCGCCGGATACCGGAGGTCGGACTGCTGGCGAATGACCTCCCGCAGCACCGCGTTCGTCAATCGCGCCGTGCCCGGATGCCCGTACCGTTTCGCCATCTCGACCGCCTCATGCGTCGCCGCCGCGGCCGGGATGTGGTCGAGCATGAGCACCTGATACGCGCCTAAGCGCAGGATATTCCTGATCCACGGTGTCAGCGTCGCTAAGTCACGCCGAACGGCTCGCTGGAGCACCCAATCGATCCGCCCGCGCCAGCGCAGGACGCCGTTGACCAGCTCAGTGGCCAGCGCCCGGTCGCGTGTGTCCAGACCGGAACGACGGAGCGCCGCGTCGAGCGCGTCCCGGACGTACACCCCGGCCGTGTCGAACTGGTACAAGACGCGCAGCGCCACGTCACGGGCCGACAACTCACTCGTCCCCCCGGCTCACGATCGGACTGAGCACGTGCACGAGCGCGACGACCGCGGCGGCGACGTACGTCCACGCCGCCGCGCGGAGCACGGTCTTCGCCCCGTCAACTTCCCGGTCGGTGAGATACCCGCCGGCGCCGAGCAGGACGAGCGCCCGGCGGCTCGCGTTCAACTCGACCGGCAGGGTGATGAGCGAGCACAGCACCGCGCCGGTAAACAGCGCCGCCCCGACCTCGACCATCTCCGGCCAGCGGGCCAGAAGCCCGATGAACAGGAGTGCGAAGGCGATCAACACCCCTAATTCCGCCATCAGGATGAACGCGGCCCGGAACGTCAACGGACGATACCCGTCAGTATGCTGGAGAGCGTGGCCCGTCTCATGGGCCGCGATCCCCAGAGCCGCGATCGAGGTCGACCGATAGTTATCGGTCGACAGCCGGACGATCCGAGCCCGCAAGTCATACCGGTCCGACAGCACTCCTCGCACCTCCTGAACGGCGACATCATGCAGTCCATGCTGGTCGAGCAACTGCCGGGCGACCTGCGCCCCGGTCAGTCCGATCCGAGCCCGGATCGTCTGGAACCGCCGGTACGTCCGCACCGTCGTGAGGTACGCGTAGACGATCAGCCCGACAGCAGGGACGAGCAGGAACGCGATGCGCCCGCCATCATTCATCATTCATCGTTGCCTAAAATATCGCCCGGCCGGAGGCGGTATCCATGGACGAACTCGTCCGCCCGCATCCGTCTGCGCCCCTCCGGCTGGAGTTCGACCAGACCGAGGCATCCGGCGCCCGTCTGGATGACCAGAACTCCCTCGGCGTCGAGGGCGACGACTTCACCCGCCCGTCCCCCGCCATCCGGTCTCTCCGGTCGCCTCCGGCTTCGCAACAGCCGGAGCGTCCGGTCCTGCCAGGTGGTGAACGCGACCGGGTACGGGTTCATCCCCCGAATCCGGTTATGGATCACGCCCGCTGGCTGCGTCCAATCGATCCGCCCGTCCGCCTTCGTCAGCCTGGGCGCTCTGGACGGGCTGCCCGTCTGGGAAACCGGCCGGGCCTGTCCGGCGGCGATCCGATCGACCGTCTCCCGAACGAGCGTCGCGCCCATCGTCGCAAGCCGGTCGTGCAGCTCTCCCGCCGTCTCGTCCGGCCCGATCGGCGTCGAACGCTGGAGCAGGATCTGGCCGGTATCGACCCGCTGCTCGATGAAGAACGTCGTCACCCCGGTTTCCGTCTCCCCGTTGATGATCGCCCACGGGATGGGCGCCGCGCCCCGGTACTTCGGCAGCAGGGAAGCGTGCAGGTTGATCGTCCCACGGGGCGGGATCGACAACACCGGCGCGGGGAGGATACTGAACGCCACCACGACAAACACCTCAGCCTGACACTCCCGTAACGTTCGCAGAAACTCCGGGGCATCGAGTTGATCCGGCTGGATGACCGGCAGGCCGTACTCTCCCGCGACCGTCTTCACGGGCGGCGGCGCGGGTCTCAGTCCGCGTCCTTTCGGTCGATCCGGCTGAGTGACGACCCCGATCACCTCGTGCGGGCTGTCGATCAGCTCCCGAAGACTCGGCACCGCGAACGCTGGGGTTCCCATGAAGAGGAGGCGCATACACATCAGTGACGAGTGACAAGTGACAAGTGACGAGTAACGCCGGTTCTCTGGCAATGGTGTATAAGGTTGTCATTCCCGCGAGAGCGGGAATCCACCTCTTGATGCGCTCTGTTCATAGAGTTGATCTAAGATCGTTATTGTTTTCACTCGTCACTCGTCACTTGTCACTCGTCACTGCTTTTCCATCCCCTGTTCCGTGCTCTTCGCCAGTTTCCGCAACCGGCCTTGCAGCAGCCGCCGGCGGATGGGACTCAACCGGTCGATGAACAACACCCCGTCCAGATGATCCTGCTCATGGAGCAGGGCACGCGCTAAGAGGCCGGCGCCTTCGAGTTCAAAACGCTGGCCGTTCAGGTCGAAGGCGGCCACGGTCGCCCGTTCTACGCGGACGACTTTCTCGGTAAAATCGGGAAAGCTCAAACACCCCTCATCCCCGACCTGTTCACCTTCCTGCTTGATGATCGTCGGGTTGATGAACCCCATCGGCTGCTGCCCGTCCTGGACCGCGCTCAGGTCGATGACGAACACCCGGACGAGTTCCCCGACCTGCTGAGCCGCCAGCCCGATCCCGTTCGCCTCGACCATCGTCTCGATCATGTCGTCCACGAGCGTCCGGATGGCCGGGGTGATCGTCCCGACGGGCTGAGCCCGCTTCCGGAGGACGGGGTCCCCGTACAGCCTGATGGGTCGCACTGCCATACGACGGTTCCTACTCCTCCTCGGCCTGGTCCCCCTTCTTGACCAGCACCTTCGACACCGCGCTCTTTTGCACTTCAATCTTGACGTTGTCCGCGACACGCAGGACGACGATATCCGGCCTGATCCCCGCCACCGTCCCCAACATCCCCCCGCTCGTCACGACTCGGTCTCCGTTCTTCAACTGATCCATCATTTCCTGATGCTGGCGCTGGCGCTTCTGCTGCGGGCGGATGATCAGGAAATAGAGGACCAGAAACATCAAGAGAAACGGAAGCATATTCCCCAGGAGGGAGCCTAATCCATCCCCTGACCCGCCCGGAAGGGGTCCCATCGCAAACGCGTCCTGCATCACGTGTCACTCTCCTTCAGCAGTCTCTCCTCGGTACGTTGATAGAAAGGCGTTCCGCCATTCGACGAACAGGCCTTCGACGATCGCTCGTCGCATCGCTTGCAACAACCCGACAAAGAACTGGACGTTGTGGAGCGTCCCCATCCTCGGTCCCAGGATCTCCCCGGCCTGGAACAGATGCCGCAGGTACGCGCGGCTGAACGTCCGGCAGGCATAACAGCCGCAGTGCTCGTCGATCGGACGTTCATCCTCTTTGTACGCCGCGTTCTTGATGACCATTCGGCCGCGGCGCGTGTAGACCGTCCCGTTCCGGCCTTCCCGCGTGGGGATCACGCAGTCGAACATCTCCAGCCCGCGGCCGACCGCGTCGACTAAGTCCTCCGGCGTCCCGGCCCCCATCAGGTAGCGGGGCTTGTCCTCCGGCAAAGCGCTCACGGTCAGGTCGATCAGTTCTCCCATCGTCGATTTCGGCTCGCCGATCGACAGCCCGCCGATCGCGTACCCGTCGAACCCCATCTCGACGAGGGCCTGTGCGTGCTCCGCTCGGAGGTCGGCGTACGTGCTCCCCTGGACGATCCCGAACAACGCCTGCGGGGCCGTCCGCATCCCGTCCAGCTCATCGAACCGCGTGCGTGCGCGCGCCGCCCACCGGAGGGTCATCGCCCCGGATCGTTTCGCGTACTCGTACGGGCACGGGTAGGCGGTACATTCATCGAGCGGCATGACGATGTCCGACCCGAACGCGATCTGCACCTCCACGACCAGTTCCGGGGTGAACAGGTGTTTCGACCCGTCGAGGTGTGACTGGAACGTGACCCCCTCTTCTCGAATCGTCTTCAGATCGGCCAGGCTGAAGACCTGATACCCGCCGCTGTCCGTCAGAATCGGCCGGGGCCAGCTCATGAACCGGTGCAGTCCGCCCATCCGGCGGATCAGGTCATGGCCGGGCCGGAGGTACAGGTGGTAGGTGTTGCCGAGAACGACCTCCGTCCCGCACTCCTCCAGCTCCGACGGGGTGAGCGTCTTGACCGTCCCCTGCGTGCCGACCGGCATGAACACCGGCGTCTGGATCGTCCCGTGCGGGGTGGTGATCTGGCCGGCGCGGGCGCGGGAGCCGGGGTCACGCGCGATGAGGGAGAATTCCACTACACAATCCCCAACGCCTCCAGCGCCTGGTAGACTCCGTTGACGCCGATCACCTCGATCCCGTCGATCGGGGCCAGCCCCTTCGTGTTGCGTGCCGCCAGGACGCAGCGGGTGAAGCCGAGCTTCTGCGCCTCCCGGAGACGTTTCTCGACCTGACTGACGCCGCGGATTTCCCCGCCCAGTCCGACCTCCCCGATGACGACATCGTGCGGGGCGATCGGGACGTCCCGGAAACTCGATGAGATGGCGGCGGCCGTCCCCAGGTCGATGGCCGGCTCATCCAGCCGGACTCCGCCCGCGACGTTGACGAACACGTCCTGCGTGCCCAGATGCATGCCCGTCCGCTTCTCTAAGACGGCGAGCAGCATGGCCACGCGGCGGCTGTCCATGCCGGTCGCCACCCGCTGCGGCAGCCCGTAGTTGGCCGGGGTGACCAGAGCCTGCAATTCGACGAGCAACGGCCGGGTGCCTTCGACGCTGCACACGACGACCGACCCGGAGACCTTCGCCGGACGCTCGGACAGGAACAGCTCGGACGGGTTGGTCACCTCGATCAGCCCGCGTTCCTGCATCTCGAAGATGCCGATCTCGTTCGTCGACCCGAACCGGTTCTTGACCGCCCGGAGGATGCGGTACGTCTGGTGGCGCTCTCCCTCGAAATACAGCACCGTATCGACGATATGTTCCAGGGCGCGAGGGCCGGCGATCGCCCCTTCTTTCGTCACGTGTCCGACGAGGAAGACCGGGACGTTCCGGCCTTTGGCGAGCTGGATCATCCGGGCGGCGCACTCCCGGACCTGGCTGATGCTCCCCGGCGCGCTCTCGACCGACGGCAGATAGATCGTCTGGATCGAGTCGATCACGACCGCCCGCGGCTTCACCTGCTCGACCTGATCGAGAATGGCCTCCAGGTTCGTCTCGCACAACAGGTAGAGCGCCTCCGACAGCGCATCCAGCCGGTCGGCCCGGAGCCGCATCTGCCGGGGGGATTCCTCCCCGGACACGTACAGCATCGGCCCGTCCATCCCACTCAGCCGTTGGATCACCTGGAGCATCAGGGTGGATTTCCCGATGCCGGGGTCGCCGCCGACGAGGACGACCGATCCTTGCACGACCCCGCCGCCTAAGACGCGGTCGAACTCCCCGATCCCCGTCAGCAGCCGGTGGTCGTCCGAGATGTCCACGTCCGTGATGCGAGCGGCGCGGTCCGGCTTCCCGAAGAGCGTCTCCCGGCTGCTCCGGCCGGCCGGTTCGTGTTCCTCGGCGAACGTGTTCCATCCCCCGCAATCCGGGCATTTGCCCAGCCACTTGGGGGCGGTGCTGCCGCACGACTGGCAGACGTAGCGGGTCTTGAGCTTGGGCATAACACGATCCCAGTTCTGAATGGCACCACAAAGACACAAAGAACACGAAGGAATTGACCTAATGAATCAATGATACCTTTGTGTCCTTTGTGCCTTTGTGGTGAACAGTATCGAGTTAATCCAGCGACTTAATCGGCCCTTCCGCCTTGCCCTGGATGAACTGTTGGACGACCGGGTCGGACGAGGCCCGGATCTCCTCCGGCGTCCCGACGAACCGAATGATCCCCTCGTGGAGCATGGCGATCCGGTCAGCGATCCTGTACGCGCTCACCATATCGTGCGTGACCGCGATCGACGTCATCGAGAGTTGCTGCTGCAGGCGCAGGATCATCTCGTTAATGATATCCGCCATGATGGGGTCGAGGCCGGTCGTCGGCTCATCGTACAGGATGTACTCCGGCCGCATCGCGATCGCCCGCGCTAACCCGACCCGTTTCCGCATCCCGCCGGAGAGTTCAGCGGGCTTCATCGACTCGATCCCGGAGAGTCCGACCATCCGGAGACATTCTGTGATACGCCCGGCGACCTCGTCGGGAGGCTGTTTCAGATGCGTCACCAGTCCGATGCCGACATTCTGGCCGACCGTCATCGAATCGAAGAGCGCCGCGCCCTGAAACAACATCCCAAACCGCTGCCGAAGCTGGGCCAGCGCGGACCCCTCGAGCCGCGTGATATCTTCCCGATCGATCAGGACCGTCCCGGAATCCGGCCGGATCAGGCCGATGATATGCTTGAGCAGGACGCTCTTCCCGCACCCGCTTCGTCCGATGATGACCATCGTTTCGCCCGTCTCAATCATCAGGTTCACGTCGACGAGGACCGGTTTCCGAAACGACTTCTTCACATGGACGATTTCGATCATAGCCAGCGGCCAGGCTTCCTGCTAGACCCCATCGAGTGGGGGTTCACGGTGTGATTCGGGACTCTCGAACGTCGCATACTGGTCGATGAAGACCAGGTCAACGATCCCGACCGGGCCGTTCCGCTGCTTCCCGATGATCACTTCGGCTTTGCGTTTGTTCTCCTCATCCTCCTCGGTCGATTTCTCAGGGGCTTTGCCGTACTTAAACGGCCGGTTGATAAACAGGACGACGTCGGCATCCTGTTCGATCGCGCCGGATTCGCGTAAGTCCGACAGTTGCGGCCGGCCGTCACTCCGGGCCTCGACGGCGCGAGAAAGCTGAGAGAGGGCGATGACCGGGATGGTGAGTTCCTTGGCCAACGCCTTGAGAGATCGCGAGATCATCGAAATCTCCTGCTGGCGGCTCTCCGCTTCTTTCGGCCCGCGCATGAGCTGGAGGTAATCGATGACCATCAGGCCGATCTCATGCTCAGACACCAGCCGGCGGGCTTTCGACCGCATCTCCAGCACCGAGAGTGAGGGGGTATCATCGATGTAGATCGGCGCCTGGGCGAGCGTGCCGACGGCGTAACTGAGGCTCGACCAGGCATCGCCGGGCAGCCGTCCGGTCCGCATCAGATGGGAATCCACACGCGCTTCGCTGCACAGCATGCGTTGCGCCAACTGAGGGCTCGCCATCTCCAGGCTGAAGATGCCCACCCCTTTTTTCTCGACCACCGCCACGTGCCGGGCGATATTCAGACAGAGCGCCGTCTTTCCCATCGACGGCCGGCCAGCCACGATGATCAGGTCGGACGGCTGGAACCCGGCGGTCAGTTCATCCAGGCCAGGAAACCCGGACGCGATGCCGGTCACCCCGCTGCTCCGCTCATGCAGCCGTTCGATCTGTTCGAACGTGTCGTGCAGGATGGGGTTCAGGTTCGTGAACCCGCGTTTGAGTCGCCGCTCCGAGAGCGCAAAGATCATCTGTTCCGACTCATCCAACAGGTCGTCCGCGTTCTCCGACGAGTCGTACGCCCGGGCGATGATCTGGGTCGCCACGTTGATCAATTTCCGGCTGATCGCCTTGTCCTGGACGATCCGGGCGTGGTACTCGGCGTTGGCGGCGGTCGAGACGTTATCGACGAGACCGGCCAGGTAGAACGCGCCGCCGACGTCCGCGAGCTGCTTCCGCTTCGACAGTTCGTTCGTCAGGGTGATCAGGTCCGTCGGCTCGTTCCGTTCGTACAAGGCGACGATCGCCTGGAAGATCTTCCGGTGGGCCTCCCGGTAGAACGACGTCTCATCCAGACCCTCGATCGCCTGCGCGATGGCTTCTGGTTCGAGCAACATGGCGCCGAGCACAGCCGCTTCGACCTCGACCGCCTGCGGCGGAATACGCTCCGGGTTGTTCTGTGGCGAGGCCATCTGAGGATCACCCCTTCCCTGAATCCCTCAACCCGTGCAATCACCACAAAGACACAAAGAGCACAAAGAAAGGCAATCAAACATTTTTATCAGATTTTCTTCATGTCCTTTGTGCCTTTGTGGTGAATTCCATCAACTGATCATACTCCCGCCGCAATTTCTGCACATCTTCCCAGGTTGGCCGTTTCAGCGACGGGTCGCGCAGCAGGGCGGCGGGATGGTACGTGACGAGCACCTTGATGCCGTGGTAGTCGTGAAACGTGCCCCGGAGCCGTCCTAACGGCGCGGTCGTCCTCAGCAGCGCCTGACCCGCCACCCGGCCGAGCGCGCAGATCAGCTTGGGCTGGATGAGTCGAATCTGTTCCCGCAAGATCGGCTCGCAGGCTGCCATCTCCTCCGGGCGCGGTTCCCGGTTGTTCGGCGGCCGGCATTTCACGATGTTAGCGATATACACCTCGTCCCGGTTGAACTTGATCGCCTCCAGAATCTTCGTCAGCAATTGCCCAGCGGCCCCGACGAACGGCAGTCCCTGGGCGTCTTCCTCCGCCCCTGGCGCTTCGCCGATGAACATCACCTCCGCGTGCTCGTTCCCCGACCCGAACACGAAGTGGCGGCGGGTATGGCCGAGCGGGCACTTCGTGCACGTGCAGTTGGCGTCGTACAAGGCTTGTAACGATGTCGCATCACTCCGGGGCGCGGGCGAGGCGGCTGGCGGCGTCACCGCGCGGGGGTCGGTGAATAGCGCCGTCAGATCATCCGGCAGGCGGACAGACTCGATCCCATTGTCCTTTTGCTGAGCAACCGCACGAACGGTCAGCCGGACGAGCTCCGCGAGTTCATGTCGAGCATCCATAGGCAAAGATTCTGAATGGCACCACAAAGACACAAAGAACACGAAGGAATTGACTTAATGAATAATGATACCTTTGTGTCCTTTGTGCCTTTGTGGTGAAAGATGTCGATACTCTTGACCGATGTATTTACTGACCCCTGACCCCTGACCCCTGACCCCCGTTCAACAACCCCGCCACCCGGTCG
>JACQVL010000203.1 GCA_016209865.1 Candidatus Latescibacterota bacterium
CGCCGCGTCGATGGCGTGGTTGACCCACTCCACCGTGATCTCCAATTCCGGGCCGATGCCGGATTCGACCCAGCCGCCCCGGCTGCGTGGCTGCGTCATGAACACGCTACGCCGTAGGTGATCGTGCATGGCGTGAATAGCCGTGTCGAGGTCGCCGAACACCATCCCTGCGTGCATCTCCGGGGTCTGCACCGTCTCTCCCGGCTCGATGATGCGCTGCGGAGCGGGGGCATCCGGACCGGCGCGGAAGAACAGTCGGGCGGCCTGGTCGGTCGTGCCGAAGTCGGCGTCGAGGTCAAACTCGAAGCTGTACCCGCCCGACCAGGCGAGCTGGCCGATGAAGTGCTCGCCCGTCGCGTTGTTGCGCAGGACGAACATCGGGTGGCGGTGTCGGTCGCGGCGGTATCGGCCGTCGATGCGATAGCTGGCGTTGGGCAGGTCGTGCCACTGGAAGCTCCCCTCGTTTCCCCAGTGGGTGTTGGCCATGTATCCGATGGAATACAACGAGGTCTTGTGATCGGGCAGGTGCATCCGCCAGCGGTTGGTCTTCTGCAGCACTCCGCTCCAGGAGAACGCGGCGGACAGGGCGGCCGGCTGAGCGCCGGTGTTCGTGATCTCCAGCCAGCGCGTGACGATGGGAGTTCCATCCAACCCGGTATGCACCCTCACGATGACGGGCCGTACGGTATGTCGCAGGACGACGACGGTGTGCACAGCGTACGGGCGAGGAGCAGCTTCGTGAGGACGAGTCTCTGCGATCTTCTCAAACCCGACCCATTCCCAATCTGACGCCAGGAGTTGCCCGTCGATCTCCAGCCAGAACGCCTGCGGCGTCGGGTGCTGGACGGGGTCGAGGCGGCCGTCGTAAAAATTCACCAGCCCTGCGCCGTTCCATCCGCGGCCGACGAAGCGTCCTTTGATCAACGACTCTTCGTAGACGGTCAGGGCGGTGCGGTACGTGATGGTCGGCTCCGGGTCGGCGACGCAGTAGGCGTCCGACCAGTCCGGGTGATTCGATGCGTGTGAATCCATACTCCTCCTCCTCGCCCAGTGACACGAAACCTCTCACACATTCATCATCTGCTGCTCCATTTCACGACGGAAACGGACGATCGGGGCGGCCTCATCATACTCGACATCGGCCCAGCGAACAACCTGGCCGGCTGCTACCTCATGTTTCAACCGCACCTGCCGTGCCAGGCCGACGGGGAAAGCTCCCGATTTCAGGGCATGTTCGGCGGGCATCAACCTTCCATACACGCAATAGCCCCCTTCTCCGTCCAACCGTTCGCCCGTCGGGAGACGACGTTTCGCCGTGGCCACGACGTCCCCCAGAAACCCGGCCGGGGAGCCGGTCGCCTCACCCCGTACTCCGACGTTGAGGATGCTGATCATCAATTCCAGGCCGATCAGATGAGACGGCCGATACAGGGCCGCATACCGGCCGCTGTCATCCGTCAGCAGGCCGTATTCCTTGAAACAACGCTGCACGTAGTCACCCGGCGCTTCGAAGATGACGTACACCCCCCAGCGCAGGTCATGGGGTACCGGGCTCCCGTCGCGCTCAAGGCTGGAGATCACCTCCACGGTCCCCGGATGAGCGAGCTGGCCGCCGTCGCTGCGAGGCCGGCACACGGACGGCAGCTCATCGATCCCACACGGCGGAAAGCCCAGTCCGTCTGGCTGGGGTCGCAGGCCCGTGGCATTCGCCACGGCGGCCATCTCGATCGCGGATTTCGTGCCGTCGAGGAACGAGTTGAACATCCGGGCGTTCAACCCCTCGTGGGCGACCGTCTCCTGTGTCAACCCGTAGTATTCCCAGACGGTATCGGGGGTCGAGGTGTGGTAGACGGGTAGATACTTTGTGCCTTTCCCGGCGCACACCACCTCAAACCCACAGACCCGGGCCCAGTCAACGAGTTCACAGATCAACGCCGGCTGATCCCCGTACGCCAGGCTGTAGATGACCCCCGCTGCCGACGCGCGCCTGGCTAAGAGCGGTCCGGCTAAGGCATCGGCTTCGACGTTGACCATGACCACGTGCCGGCCATAGTCAAACGCGCTCAAGGCATGCTGAACGCCAGCCGTCGGCTCGCCGGTCGCCTCAACCAGGACTTCGAGACCATCGGCCTGGATGAGCGACTGGCTATCGTCAGTCAGGCAGGTGGAGCCGGTGTGGAGTGCCTGAGCAAAATCTGTCGCCGCTGTCTGCTCTGGCGGCCATCCGGCGCGACGGACCGCCTGGCGAGCCCGATCCAGTGAGAGGTCGGCGATCCCCAGGACATGCACCCCGGGGATGCGACGGGCCTGACTCAAGAACATCGTCCCGAATTTTCCAGCCCCGATCAGCCCGACTCTGAGCGGATGACCCGACTCAGCCCGGGCAGTCAGGCGTTGCAGCAACGACTGACTCGTCACGTGCCCCATACGCTCCCCACAGAGGACAGGTCTGTTCGTGTCATGGGTCTATGAAGAACAAAAACCTAATGAGATTTGATGATCAAAACAGGTCATCTGTAGGGGCGATCCTTGTGATCGCCCGCATCGGGGCGAATAC
>JACQVL010000001.1 GCA_016209865.1 Candidatus Latescibacterota bacterium
CCTCACACCTCACCTCATCCCCCGCTCCCCCTTCCCCTCTCCGCAAGCGGAGAGGGGAAGGGGGCTGGGGGCGTAGGGGTGAGGTTCAAGACTCGGCAATCCAATTCTTTTTCTGAACGTCTATATCTCGAACGATGCGAATCCCCCGACATTTCCAATACATCCTCGGCGTCTTTACCCTCGCCTTCATCCTGATCACCGTCGTCAAAGCGCGACAGGACCAGACGACGCTCGACCGTGCGAATCAGATGTCGGATGAGCGTCGGGCTCAGGTCGTCCGGTTCTGGGAGACGTACCGGCGCGCGTCGGATCGCCGGGATGCGGGCGACCTCAACGGAGCGGTCGCGGCGTACCAGGAGGCGCTGCGCCTCAACGACCGGCATGAGGACACGCTGTACTACTTAGGGAATACCCTGTGCGACCTGGGCCGGTACGAAGAGGCCCTCTCCACATTCCAGCGTCTCGTCGCCGTGAACGCGTTGAGCGCACGCGCGCACTTCCAGGCGGGCGCGATCCTGTCGTGCGCAGAGCCCGGCGCGCCGTTCGACTTAGACGGGGCGGAACGGGAGTTCCAGCGGGCGCTCGACATCAACCGGGAGGAGAGCGAACCGCTCGTCCGCTTAGGGGAAGTCGCCTTAGCGAAAGGCGACCTCGACCGGGCGCAGGACTACCTGACGGGCGCGACACGTCTGAACAGCAAGGCGGTGGAAGCGTACTACCTCAGGGGATACATCCGGTGGAAACGCGGAGACCGTGGAGGAGCCGTCGCTCTGTTCAAGACCGCGCTGAAGCTCAATCAGGCGGACAAGCCCGTCCGCGGGGTCCTCGGAGAGGGCGACGTCAAGCGCCGGGCGCAGGTGAGCGGGGTGCGACGGCAGAGTCCGTTTCTGCCCTTCCTGCTGGACGCGATGGCGAGTCGACCGGATGTCTCCGGCCCGCAGGTTGACGCGGCCTACCGGCAGCTCGCCCGGTTCTGCGACGGGTTGTCCGAACGATGGCGACACAGCCCTCACCCTCCTTCCCCACCGGGCAGGTAGGCAATGGGCAGTGGGCAGTAGAAGCCGTTCTCCCGTCCACTGCCTACCTGCCTACTGCCCATCTGCCCGGTGGGGAGGGGGGCCAGGGAGGTAATATATGGGACACGCAGGCATGGGAATGAGTCAGGACATGATGGACATGATGGCCGGCATGCCCGGCTGGCTCGTGTCGATCATCATCCTGGCGTTATGCGCGATCTCATTCCTGCTCGTTGTGTGGCTGAACTGGAGACGGACCCGACAACCTCAGCCGTTCTCGACGATCGACCTGCTCACCCTGCCCCTCGTCAGTCACGCTGTCAAAAGCCGTCGATTCCAGTTTCTCCTTCAACTCCCCGTCGTCCTGCTCTTCTTCGTCGTCATCGGCGCCGGGCTGTACGGCAATCAACTGGCCTCTCGGAATATCGCTCCGATCCTCACCTGGACGATCTGGTGGGCGGGATTGATCTTCATCATCCTGTTCATGGGCAAGCTCTGGTGCCTCATCTGCCCGTGGAACGCGTTCGCCGAATGGGTCGAGCGGCTCAGCTTCTGGCGGAAACGGACATCGACGCTCTCGCTCGGCCTCAAATGGCCGTCCGGCTGGCGGAATATCTACATCGCCACCGGTCTGTTCATCGGGCTGACCTGGCTGGAATTGGGCTACGGGATCACGTTCAGCCCGCGAGCGACCGCCTACATCGGCATCCTGATGGTCGTCATGGCGGTCGTGTGCGCGTTCGTGTTCGAGCGCAAATCATTCTGCCGGTATGCCTGTCTCGTCGGCCGGGTGAGCGGGATGTACGCCCTGTTCTCCCCCCTGGAACTCAGAAGCCGTGACCGGGACGTCTGTAAGACCTGCCGGACGCACGACTGCTTTGCTGGCAACGGAAAAGGGTATGCGTGCCCGACCTTCCAGTACCTGCGCACGATGGACGAGAACACGTACTGCATCCTCTGCACGGAGTGCGTGAAGACCTGTCCCCACGGCAACGTGGCGGTCAACCTCCGGCCGTTCGGCGCAGACCTGGCGAGACAGAACGGCGGACAGGCGGACGAGGCGTACCTGGTCATCGTCATGGTGTGCCTGACCATCTTTCATGGTCTGACGATGACCCCGGCCTGGGTGTACCTGACGGGCTTCCTGAAGCGCGCCGCCGGGGCCGGGGAGCTGGGAGCGTTTTCCATAGGGATGGCCGGTATCCTGCTCCTGCCCGCCCTGCTGTACACCGGCGCGGCCTGGTGCGCTGGACGTCTGGCTGGGCGGCCAGGACTCCTGCTGAAACGGGCGTTCATCACGTATGCGTATCCGCTCCTGCCCGTCGCGCTGTTCTACCACCTCGCCCACAACGCCGAGCATTTCTTCATGGAAGGACAGAAACTCATCCCGTTACTCTCCGACCCGTTCGGGTGGGGATGGAACCTGTTCGGGACCGCGAACCTGACGCCGTCTTCCTGGCTCCACCTGTCGACGATCTGGTGGATGCAGGCGGGACTCGTCCTGGTCGGCCAGGCCGCCGGAGTCGCCATCTTAGTGGGGATTGCGAGGCGAACGTTCCCGACGCGGGGACAGGCGCTGCGAAGCCAGGTTCCGGTCCTCCTGCTGATGACCGCCTGCTCGCTCCTCAACGTCTGGCTGATGGCCCAGCCGATGACGATGCGGACGGGGATGTGAGGACTCGGGGTTCGGGATTCGGGGTACGGGGTTCGGGAACAACAAAAAGACACGGAGGAAGACCGATGGCACGTGACACAGTCGCAACAGGGTTGGATGTCGCGCAGGCAACGCGACAACTCCGGGAGACCGTCCTCCGCGAGGCGCGTCCGTTCCACGAGCGGACCGTGCTCGCCGCCGAGTCGTTCCGTCAGACGGAGGCCGAACCGTTCCGCATCCTGCGGGCGGCGCGAGCGACTACCCATATTCTTGAGAAGATGCCCGTCCGCATCCGTCCGGGGGAGCTGTTGGTCGGCTGGCACCCCAGCACCCATCCTGACGAGGCCATGCAGCGGGCGATTCAGGAGGCGACGGACTATCTGCGCACGCAGAATTACTGGGTGAGCGCCTCGGAAGGGCACATGGCGCCCGATTATGAGACGATCCTGTGGATGGGACTCGGCAGAATCGTCAAGCGGATCGAAGGACTGACCGCCGCCCTGGAACCCACAGCCCCCGACACTCCTGAAAAGCGCGCGTTCTACGAAGCCGCACGAACCTCGCTGGAGGCGCTCCAGGGCTTCATCCGCCGTTACGCCGACCTCGCACGACGGATGGCGGAGGAGACGGATGACGACAGGTGGCGACAGGAACTGTCAGACATCGCGCACCTCTGCGACCATCTCGCCACGGAACCGGCGCGCACCTTCCGGGAAGCCATCCAGCTCGCCTGGTTCGTCTTCCTCTCCGTCTGCCTCGAAGCGGGCGTCTCCCACCACTGCTTCGGGCCGGGACGGATCGA
>JACQVL010000197.1 GCA_016209865.1 Candidatus Latescibacterota bacterium
ATCGGGCTGACGTTTGCGCAAGTCTTGCGGTCGTTCCTGCGGCAGGACCCGAACGTCATCTTAGTGGGCGAGATTCGAGACCGGGAGACGGCGGCGATTGCGATCCAGGCCGCGCTCACCGGCCATCTGGTGGTGAGCAGCGTCCACACGAATGATGCGCCCGGGGCGGTCGGCCGCCTGCTCGATATGGGGATCGAGCCGTTTCTGGTGGCCTCGGCCGTGAGTCTGATTCTGGCCCAGCGATTGGTGCGGCGGAATTGTCCGGCCTGCCGGCAGGCGACGTCCCTCACCCCGGCGGAACAGGAACAGTTGGGGCTGGTGCAGGCCCCGTCGTCTCTCCAGGTCTGGCAGGGGGTGGGCTGTCCAGCGTGCTTTGGGACGGGCTACCGGGGCCGGGTTGCCCTGGCGGAACGGATGCCGGTCAGTCCGGCGCTGGCGGACCTGATCAGCCAACGCGTGTCGGTGCAGGCTCTTCGCCGCCAGGCGATCCAGGAGGGTATGCGCCCGCTGCGGGCGGATGGGCTGGCGAAACTGGCGCAGGGCATCACCAGCCCGGCGGAGGTCCTCCGGGAGACGCTGGGAGTGGATACATAGAGAGTGACGAGTGACCAGTGACGAGTGACGAGAAAAAACGAAAAGAGAGGGCCAGCAGGCAATGAGGATCTCTTCATCCCAGGACGAGGCCGCCGGCCGGGCAGCCCTCCTCACCCAGCTCCGTCAGCGACAGGGGGGCCGCCCGGCCGTGGCTGTCCGTGATCCCTGGGCGTGGCGACGGCCTTCACGCCGCCAGTTAGCCGTGTGTACGCGGCAGTTGGCGACCCTGCTGGGCGCGGGGGTGCCATTGGTGCGAGCCTTAGACCTGGTCGCCGCGCAGGCCGAGCATCGCCGTCTCCAGACGGTGCTCAGGGCTGTCTCAGCTCGCGTGCAGGCCGGAGAGGGGCTTGCCCCAAGTCTGGCCGCCCATCCGCGCGTGTTTCCCCGTCTGTATGTGAACCTGGTGCAGGTCGGGGAGCACGGGGGACTCTTAGCCGAGGTGCTGACCCGGCTGGCGCTCTACCTGGAGCAGACGGATGCGTTTCGGCGAAAGGTGCAGGGTGCGCTGCTGTATCCGGCGGTCATTCTGCTGGTGGCGACCGGGGCGACGCTCGTCCTGCTCATCGCCGTCATCCCGGTGTTTGCAGGCATGTTTCAGGAGGCGAACGTGCCGTTACCCCTCCCCACGCAGATGGTCATCGCGGCGAGCCGGACTCTACAGCAGGCGTGGTGGGGGTTGCTGCTGGCTGCTGTGGGCCATGTCGTCCTGGGGCGAGCGCTCCTGGCGCATCCGCGCGGGCGGCTGTTCGTGGATCGCTCGTCCCTCGCCCTGCCGCTGGTCGGGAACTTACTCCATGCGAGCGCCCTGGCCCGGTTTACCCGGAGTCTGAGCACCCTCCTGGCGAGCGGAGTGCCGCTGCTCACAGCCCTGACCGCCACGCAAGAGACGTTGGCCAACCGCTCCCTGGAGCAGGGGATCGCCACCGCTCAGGCAGCCGTCAGCCGTGGTGAAGGACTGGCGGGCGCGTTATCCGGCCTGGCCGACTGGCCGGCGCTGGTCGCCCATCTGATCGGCGTGGGCGAGGAGACCGGACAGTTGGCCTCGGTGCTCGCCCATCTGGCGGACTACTACACCTATGAGACCGAGCAGGCGGTGCAGACCGTCACTGCGGTTCTGGAACCGTTGCTCATCGTCGTGGTCGCCGCCGTCATCGGCGGGGTCCTGGTGGCGATGTACCTCCCGATCTTCAGGCTGAGCGAGGTCGTCTCCTAACACGGCAACAGGAGGACACAGAGCATGCGGGCACGACGAGGAGACGCCCAGAGACCCAGACCGGCCGGGTTTTCCCTGATTGAACTGATGGTGGTCATCGTCGTGATCGGGGTGCTGGCAGCACTCGCCATCCCCCGGTTTACCGGGGTGTCCAATAAGGCCAAGTCGGTCGAAGCGCACACGAACCTGAAGTTCTTGTACGACCTGGAACTCGACCACTACCAGCTCCACGACCGGTATCTGGCGGTCGACGAAGGCCAGGATAGTCCGGAGCTGGGGTTCAGAGCCCCGAAACCCCAGGACGGGGCCCGGTATACCTACCGGGTGGCTGTCACCCAGACGGGGTTTATGGCGACCGCAACCGAACGGGTGGATATCAACCAGGATGGATTGGGTCAGGGCCTCTATGCAGTCTATTCCATCGATCAGGGTGGTCAGAAGACGGGGAATCCGAGCTGGTAAGCCGCCGTGCTGGTTCTCCGGCGAAGCGGGGCTGGCCGCAGGAGTCCTGCTGAGTGGCCTGCTGATCGGAGCCGCCCTGGGCGCTCAAGCGGCAGTCCCGTCACAGAGCGTACCGCCAGGAGATGTCCCTGGGAGTGCAGCCGCGGACACGAGCACCCGGAGTGCTCCGTCGGACACGACGCCGGAGCAGATGCTCCGTGCGCTCCCCGGTCTGGATCAGGTCATCCCGTCGCTCTCGTTCCGGGATGTCGCCGTAGCGGATATCCTGCGGGCGTTGGCGGATCGGTACCGCTTCAACCTGGCGGTGGGACCAGAGGTCCAGAGCCGGATCACCCTGAACTTTTCGTCCATCCCCGTGGCCGATGCCCTGGTCTTCATCCTGGAGCAGGCTGGTCTGGCCTACCGGGTCGCCGATTCGGTGGTATCCGTGACCATGCCGCCGCCTCCGGCGCTCCCAGCGCCCGTCGTGCCGCCCCTGCGGATCGTCCGGGCGGATAGCCTGCTGAGTGTCGATCTCCAGGAGCAAGACTTGACCCACTTTGCCCGCGAACTCACTCGGCTCAGTGGCCGCAACATTCTCCTGGAGCAGGGGGTGTCGGGCCGGCTCTCCGGATACCTGACGGACGTCCCGTTCGACGTGGGACTGCGCACGTTGCTGGACATCAACGGCCTGAGCCTGCGGGTGGTGAGCGGCGTCTACCGCATCGACCGGGCCGGCATCCAGGCTGAGATGCCCGACCGGCCCGGCCGGTCGCTGGTCGCCGTGACCGATAGCCTGGTGACGATGGATGTGGTGAACGTCGACATCAGTCGGGTGATTCGTGAGATGGCCTTGCAGTCCGGGATCGACCTCATCACCTACGGCCGTCTCCAGGGAACGGTGACCGCCCGCCTGACCAGGGTGTCCCTCGATCAGGCGCTCAACTATCTGTTCCGGGGCACGCCGTATACCTTTCGGAAAGACCGGGGTATCTACTTCGTCGGGGATAAGGAGATCCGGGGGATCAGCAGCAGCGAACTGCTCGCCCTCAATCACTTGAAGGTGGAAGGCATCACTGACCTCCTGCCGGAGCGGTTCAAGACGCAAGCCACCTTCAAGATCATCAAGGAACTGAATGGCCTGATGGTCATCGGCACGCAGGATGTCATCGCGGAAGTCCGCGACTTCCTCGCGGCCATCGACCGGCCCTCCCCGCAGATTCTGCTCGACGTGCTGGTCGTGGACTTGCGGCGCACGGACGACTACGAGGTCGGGGTCACCGCCAACCAGGATACGTCCGCCTTGCCGTTGAGCAGCTATTTCCCCGGCCTCCAACTCACCTATCCCGGGACGGACCTGGAGACCGCGTTCGGGCTGACCCGGATCGCCCGCCTGCCGCCCACCTTCCGGGCGCAGTTCCGCGCCTTAGAGCGGGAAGGCCGGGTGAACATCCGCTCGCAACCCAAGATCGCCACCCTGAACGGCCATGAGGCGAGCATCAGCATCGGCACGGTGCAGTACTTCCTGCTCCAGTCCCAGGGCACATTCCCCACGCCGGGCACGCCGGTGACGCAGACGACGCAGCGGTTCGAGCGGATCGAAGCGAACGCGGTGCTCAAGATCACCCCGTGGGTGAGCGCGTCGGGAGAGATCACCACGGTCATCCATCCGGAGTTCAACCGGCCGGTGGGCGGACTCAACCCGAATGTGCCCCCGACGATCGACCAGCGGATCATCGACTCGACCGTCCGGCTGCGGGACGGGGAGACGATCATCTTAGGCGGGTTGATCGAAGAAGCGGACCAGGCGGACATCAACAAATTTCCGCTGTTAGGTGATATTCCCCTGTTGGGCCGGCTGTTTCAGTACCGCAAGGTCAGCAAGGTGAAGAACCAACTGCTGATCTTTGTCACCCCCCACCTCTACTACGGCGGGGAGGGGACGGTCGACCGCGACAAGTACCTGAAGAGCGAAAACGGGGGTCAGTGGTCGGTAGTCAGTGGTCGGTGGTCGGTGAAAAGAGACAAAAGACCTCGTACAACCATGAACTGCCCGATGTGGAGTTGAGATGAGTCTGAGAAGATACCGTGTGACATGGACTGTCAGGTTGGCTGGCGGTTTTTTCACCCTTGCCCTGCTCACGACGGTCGTCTGCGAACGGCCAAAGCCCCCCAGGTTGGGGTATGTCGATAGCGCTGAACTCTTGAACAAGTTTGAAAGGGCGGTTCGTGTGCGTGCGGAACTGCAGACGACCACCGGCCGATGGCAGGCCCAGGTGAAGCTCCTCGAACAGGAACTGGCGGGGCTACGTCAACGATACATCGACGAGAGCCCGGCGATGTCGGCCAACCAGCAGAAAGCCCTGCGCGACCAGATCGTACAACGGGAACAGGACTACACGCAGGTCGTCCAGGAGTTGAACACGAAAGCCGCGAGGATGGAAATAGAAAAGATGCAGCCGGTCTATGACGAGATCAATACGATCCTGCGGGAATACGGCAAGCGCCACGGGTACGACATGATCCTGGGCGCGACCCCGGCCGGGAATATCGTCTACGCCGACACCGCATCCAACCTGACGGACGATATCCTGGGGGCTATCGCCCGACGTCAGCAATCGCAGAGAAGATAAACGCGCCGGCAGAGCCGAAACGGCTCGGAGAGAACTTTCAGCAGAGGAGGAGAGGCGATGAAAACCATCCGCGTGGGAATGATCGCGTTCGTGATGCTCTGGACGATGTCGCATGACGCCTGGAGCCAGTATTGGAACACCGCGCCGGGGATCAGTATCACCAACACGAATACGGGGAATGTGCGCATCGGGACGCCGGATGAACCCGGCGGCAACAAATTCTTTGTCGGCGGGACTGTCGGGATCGCGCCGAATGTGACGAATACGAGCAAACAGGTGGTCATCGGGTTCGATAACACTAACAATTATGGCTACGTGTATGCGTATGATTGGTTCGGCGGCGCGAAGAACCTCATCCTCAACAACGCGGGCGGCAACGTCGGGATCGGGACGTCGTCCCCTGCCCAGAGGTTGCACGTGAATGGGGTCACGCAGGCGACCAGTTTTTACGGCCTGGCTGGCGAGTCGCGCTTTGCCGCCGCCTCGTATCTGGAGCCCCACGCCGGGGTGCCCTATGATGCGAAGTTCGGGGGGAGCGGGTACGGGATCGCCGTCCGGGGACAGAGTTTTTTCAACAGCGCGGTGGGGATCGGCACGACCGGGCCGGCGGAAAAACTCCATGTCATCGGGAATATCCGCGTGACCGGTCATTATGACTGGTATAGCGGCCAGAATTTCCGGCTGCAAGGGACGGGAGAGTGGAGTGTCGATTTTCCGGACGGGGATGGCTACGATTACTGGAGTGTCCGGGATCCGGTCCATTCCGTTATCCTGGTCGTCCGCAACAGCGGCAACGTCGGGATCGGCACCGTCACGCCGGGTACGGCGCTGGACGTGCGGTCCGGGTCGGGGCGCGTGACGGCGAATGCCTTATATTTCTGGGGATCGGGGAATTATACCGATGGACTCCCGTACGCGCGGCTGGTCGAGTCGTGGGGGATGCGGTTCCAGAGTCCGGATCCCCGGTGGGTGCTGTCGACCAGCAACAGTCTCTTAGTGGGGTATGCACCCAACGGGACGAACTACGGGGCTGGCAATGTCTACGTCCAGGGCGCGGTCGGGGTCGGCACGACTTCCCCCGGTTCCCCGCTCACGGTCGCCGGTCTGATTCAGTCGACGGCCGGCGGGTTCAAGTTCCCGGATGGGTCGGTCCAGACGACCGCGTCCACGGGGGGCGGGGGATCGACCGCCTGGCAGTCGAACGGCCCCGATCTCTGGTCGACCAACTCCGGCAGTGTGGGCATCGGGACGACCACCCCGGCTGCCGCGTACAAGCTGTCGGTGAAAGGGAAGATTCGGGCGGAAGAGGTGGTCGTCGAGACCGGCTGGGCCGACTTTGTGTTCGCCGAGGGGTATCCCTTGCCGCCGTTGAGCGAGGTCGAAGCCCGGATTCGACGCCAGGGACATCTCCCCGGCATCCCTACCGCGGCCGAGGTCCAGTCGCAGGGCGTCACCCTCGGCGCGATGCAGGCGAAACTTCTCCAGAAGATCGAAGAATTGACCCTGTACGTGATCGACCAGCAGCACACGCTTGAACGACAACACACGGAGTTGGCAGAGTTGAAGCGTGAATACGCACGGTCGACGCAACCACGGTGATCAGGACGCAAAGGGGGATGATAACGATGACGACGAGACATCGTGTGGTGCTCCTGGGGCTGCTCGCCAGACTGGTGAGTCTCCCGGTCCACAGCGGCTCAGCCCAGGAGGCCGGGGTTCAGGCACCGGAACTCCGCGCCCAGGATTGGCTCAACACGACCGAGCCGCCTGATCAACTCCGGTTATCACGCCTCACCGGCCATGTGATCGTGCTGGTCTTCTTCATGGCGCATGATCCGATGAGTACCGTGGCGCTCGAGCACGCCCGTCAACTGTGGGAGGTCTATCGCCACCGGAAGTTGAGAGTCTTCGGGGTGCATAGCCCGCCGGACGGATGGAAGCCCCGAACTCCGCCCCGGCCAGCGCAGGGCCTGGATACGATGGGGGACGACGACCCTGGCGAGTCCGGGAGACGGGTCGACCGGGAAGTCCGGAACGAACATCGGCGCCGCCTGAGGGCGGTCGAATCGTTCATCTCGGAACTCCGTCTCCCCGTGCCCGTCCTGGTCGATCATGACCGCGCGCTGTGGGATCGGTTTCGGAACCTCGCGTACCCGACGTTTCAGGTCATCGATCATCACGGCTTGCTTCGTGCGACCTATACCGGGACGCGGGCCTACTCCCAGCTCTCTCGACAGGTCGACGGCTTGTTACAGGAGCTGGCGCAGGCTCAGGACGACCAGGCGCAGAAGGCGGCCGCCGGACCGCCGGTAAGGCCGTAACTTGACGATGTGATACCACTCGTTTGTCACCCTGAGCGAAGCGAAGGGTCTCAGGAACGACGCGATTCTTCGCTTCGCTCAGAATGACAGGCCAAATCTCACCTGGATCATTCCAGATGAAGGAGACCCGTATGCGTTGGCCATCCCTGGTCTCTCGTGCGACGTTCGTGCTCCTGCTCGCGCTGGGAGGTGACTCCTCCCGTGGGTGGGCGCAGACCGACGCCGCCGAGAAGAGCGCGTTCGATTTCGACCGACTCCAGAGTACCCTCAAAGGGGATCAGGTGGACTACTTCTCCGGCGACTGGTCCTACACCATCCCGTTGACGACCATCCAGGGGGCCGGAGACATGGCCCTGCCGCTCCGGTTGGTGTACAGCAGCGCCGTGACCGGAGTAGACCGGCTGATTCGCGTCACCACGGCGAGTCGCGGGATGCATACCCTCAACAACGCCTCGTGGGTGGGTTTGGGCTGGAACCTCAACCTCGGCGCGATCACGGTGACGGGCGGGTATAACGTCCCGGTCGCCGGCGGCATCTCGACCCATCCCTTCTCGTATGACCTCTCGATGGTCATGCCCGATGGGGCGTACCGGCTGGTCAGGCAACTCGGGGCGGATGGCCAGCCGTCGAATCGCTTCTTCACCGAGCGCCACACCTTCTGGGACATCGTCTGGAATGACGACCCGAACACGCCCCTGGCCTCCACCTGGACGGTGCGCGACCTGTCCGGGCAGACGTATACATTCGGGAAGATCATCGTGGGGAGCGAGACCCTGGGCGCGAACCTGACGACGAAGGCCGCCTCGATTCCCAGCAGCACGGGCATGTGGAGTCCGATCGGTACGGAGTTTGTGTACCAATGGAAGCTGGCGGAGATTCGAGACCCGGAGGGGAATGCGATCCGGTTCACGTATGAGTCGGATACGCCCATCACCACCATCCGGGATACGTTCAAGGAGCGTGATGCGGCGTTCCTGGGGTACTCGAATGTGCTCGACCCCGGAGACCTGGATCCCCGGTATGCGACGGGGACGCTGTACCTGGCCGTCGTCAAGACGATGTGGACGGCGCATCTGAGCGAGGCGAAGTTCGTGAGCGCGTCTGGCCAGGTCGTTCGCACGCTCGTCACCGAGACCAGCCCCCGGCCGGATCTGCCGGTCACGCGCGTGTCGGGCACTGTGGTGACGTATGAGAACTATCAGACGATCGTCCCCGATGGCAGCGGCCTTACCTACGGCTATCATCTGAAACTCGATAAGCACTCCTACCGGATGCTCGATGGGGTGGACAGTTTCAACAAACTCGATGCGGTGGTGGTCAAAGACGGGACCGGCGCGCAACTGGCGCGCTATGAATTGATTTATGATGACACTCACCCGACCCTGCGGCCTCCTGTCGCCCCCGGCGATAGCGTGCAGACCCTCCTGCTGCGAGGGGTGCGCATGCTCGGAAAGACCAGCGCCGATGGATTGCCGGCCTATCTGTTCACGTATCGTGACGCGGACAGCTATCGGC
>JACQVL010000198.1 GCA_016209865.1 Candidatus Latescibacterota bacterium
GCGTCCCCGTCAGTCCCACGGTCGAGTCGGCGAACGCCAGCCGGTACGCCCGGCCCGCAGGCCGCGCGGGCAGGACATCCGGCTGATCGGACCCCGCCGGAAGCGGCTCCGCGGCGACCGTCAACACGACCGGACGAGACACCGCGCCGGGCGGGACGGAGAAAACGCACTGGCCGTCGGGACTGGCCGCCCAGGCAGAGGTGACCCCGTCGAACGTCAGGCCGGCGTCCGGAGTCACTTGAAACCGCGTGACTTCCAGCACCCGCGTCGTCCGATTATTCCCACGGTTCGGCTCATCCAGCCGGGCGTCCGGGTCGATCACGACAGAGACACGCTGCGTCCCGGCCGGCAAGAGAGCCGTCCACGCCGCCGCCGCGCTCTCTCCCGCCGCGACCCGCGGGATGACTTGATCCGGCCCGATCGGCTGATCCCCCTGAGGAGTCTCACGCCACCCCCGCACGACGACCGAGTCCGCGCTGGTTTCCCCGACGTTTCGGACGCGAACAGCGATCTGCACCGCTTCCCGGCCCGCCAGTTCGACATGCGCGGGGACAACCACCAGGTCGATCGGACGCCGAACCCGGTACCCGGCGGCCGAACTGGCGATCGTGTTCCCCGCCTGGTTCAGTGCAGAGATCGTGTACGTGACGCTCATCCCGGCCGGCACAGGCGGGATCGGCCGCTGCGTCCGGTACCGGCCGGCGGTCGCGTCCGACACCATCGGCACCTGGTGCGACTCGCCCTGCCCGGACGCCCACGAGCAGGTCACGGCGGCCACCCCGTGCCGGGCTGCGATCTCCGCGAACACCTCCACACTGTCCGACGCGCCCGGCGATGCCGGGCTGTGTGTCACGTTGCCGATGTACCCCTTCCCGATCGCGATCGTCGTCGCGCCCTGTCCATCCCGCCGCTCCCGGTCGCTCCGGTGGTACGCCTTCACGACCGCGTCTCCCGAAGACACCGTGTCGGGAACCGTCACCACGGTGACGAACGTCCCATCGCGGACGGGCACGGCCGTCACAGACAGGATCGCCTCATCGGGCGCGGCATCCGGCCGCCGGTACAGCGCGAAGTCGACCGTCCCTTCGGCCGCCCCCGTGACTCTCCCCTCGACCCGGAGTTGCTCACCGGGGAAGACGGCGGCGGGCGTCGCCCGGAGCGTCACGGTCAGCGGCGGCAGGCCGATGGCGAGCGCCGGGTCGCCCAACAAGAGGTACTGAAACACCTGGCTTCGGGCGAGATGCCCGCTCAGTCCCTTCCCGTACACGCCGAGGTAGGCCGCTTTGGCCTCCGCGAACATCCGGCCGACCTCGCGCGTCCCGTGCGTGAAGAGCGACTGGAACAACGCCTGGTTGATGTAGAAGTCGTTATAGAGCCACCCCGCTCCCGTCGACCCGAAGAACGCCACAGCGCCGCGGCCGGGCGTCTTGAGAAACCACTCTCCCAGGCCGTCCCCGTCGTGATCGAACGACCCGGTAAAACAGGTCATGCTGACGATCACCGGCAGCCGGCCTCCGTTGGTCATCCGGGAGATATCGTCGTACTCCCAGATATTCCGGTCCGACCAGGTGCCCCCGCCGCCATGACCAATAAAATTGAGGAGCGCCGTCCCGTCATTGAGCTGGCTCACCAACCGCTGCTTGCTGACGGCGTCAAAATCAGGGTTGACCGCATGGGTGTAGAGCAGGCTCAACCGGGCCACCAGGTACGCATCCGGGACGTACTCCTGGATGAGGACCTCAGACTCCGCTTCAAACTCTCCCCGCTGATCCCCGCTGACGAAGAACACCGTCCGGCGCCAATCCCCCCACTCCGGGCTGGCCTCGTACGCGATCGTCTTCTCGATGACCGCGTTCACCTCATCGACGGTGCGCACCGGAAACCGGCCGACGGCCAGGTCGGGCAGCAGGTCGTCCCCGCTGACGAGGGCGTACGGATGATCACTCCCGATCACGCCGAACGCGACCGTCTGCGCGAGATGGACGGGCACAAAACTCCCGACCGCCTCCTTCCCCTTATAGTCGAGGCTCCCGTCCCCGACGAGCAACACATACGACGGCGCGGGCGACCAGTGGGCATACGCGTACCGGAGGAACTGCCGGATGGCGTCTGGACTGAGTATCCCGTCGTTGAACTGGTCGTAGATCGTCGAAACGTTGACCGTCTCCACCCTCAGGCCCCGGCTCCTTCGATGCGCCGCGAGCCGCTGGATCGCCTCGTAGAACCGGTCATGGGTGATGATCACGTAATCCGCTCCCCGCGTCGGGTCGGCCAAATTCGGCTCCGGGTCGACCCGCTGAACCGCCGCAGGAGTCCGCTTTCCGTCCGGCGTGAGGGCGATGAACCGGGTGTCCGGGTCGAGCACCGGCGTCTGAAAGATCACCCGGTAGCGCCCGCTGGGCACGACGGGGGTCACCGTCACGTTGACGACACGGCTCACCCCGATCTTATAGACCTGGATGGCGGGCGTGCTGAACCCGTCGATCGTGAACTGATACAGGCCGAGCGGGCTGTGCTTCGGCTTCGTGAACACGATCTGATCGTCCACCGCCCGGTAGGTCCGTGGATATTCGACCTCCAGCCAGTTCACCCGGACGGCATCGACCGCCCCGGCCGGCGTGTCGCCGGGCGCGGCGAGCGAGACGGTCACCGTGTCCCGGAGGCGGGCGGTGGCGGCGAGACGGGAATCCACAGCTCTCTGCCAGGCGACCCCATCCCAGCGGACGTCCGCCGTCAGGGCCCGGTCGAGAGCGGTCATGACCAGATGATGGTCTGGCGAGTCCGGGCTTTCCGTCCGGCCGTGGAACATCCCCCGGAGGGTAGTCGGGCTGTCCGCGCCGGGGGCCGGCGCCGGGATGACCAGGGTGTAGTCTCTGGACTGCCCGGCGTTGAGGTCGTCCCAGAACCAGTGATCGCTCATCGGCTCGACCGACCCACCCAGTCGGTCGAACGCCACGTCCTGCTCGACGTGCACGGTCGACTCATACCAGGCGGGCGCGACGTACCGCGACGGGTCGGTCTGCGCGAGACTGCCGTTTTCTCTGGCCATCCGCCCGCCCGGCTCACTCCCCCAGGAGAGCCAGTAGACGTTCATGTCAGTGTACGGATCCCGGTACATATCCGGAAACCGGGCCTGGAACGTCTGGCGCTGGCCGACGCCGTAAAATTCGATCCCATCCTCCTCATCGAAGGCGCCGTCGTCCTCGCCGTCAACGAGGATGGCCACCGGCTGGCCTTTGTTCGTCATCGAGAACGTCCTGGAGTCGATCGTCCGGACGTCAACCCCGGCGTCGACGAGCTGCCGGGCGGTCACCCGGTACAGCCCGTCGGTGTCGACCATGATTCGGCATCGTGTCCCTGCACCGCCCGCTGTCGGCTTCCTGCGTCCCATCGGCGAGGGGGGAACTCGCCACCTCCCGATCTCAGCGCCGTTGAGGAGACTGGCTTCCACCGTCCGGTCAAACGCTCCGGGCTGGCGCGGAAACGGGGTCACCGGACGGGTGACTGGCGTGGTCGTGAGGAAGCGGACGTTGATGAGTAGCCGTGTATAGATGCGCAGTTCTTTCGTGATAGGATGGTAGACGAACGGGTGGACGGTCACGGCCGCGACCGGAGTCGACCGGAACAGACCGAGCCGGGTCACGTCAACCAGCCGTTCCGGGGACGCCGGGTCACCGGCCGGGGGACCGCCTCTCATCACCGGCACGGGCGCGATGAGGACGCCGGGCACGACCTCGACCGTCGTCTCAACGACCTCGGCGAACAGGCTTCCTTCGGCCGGCACGCCGATGAGGCCTCCGGTGACCGGAAGCTGCGGTCGGCCGGGCGTCTCGGTCAGACCGTACCCGGCGGCGGTCACCACCGTCCACGATCGTCCGTCACGCTCGACCGGCTGCAGCGTGTACGCGTTCGTCACCACCTCGACTGTGACCCCATCCGGCCCCGACCGGACCGCCCGGATGTCGTTGCGCAGCTCCCCCAGCGCCACGGCAGGAACGATCCCCCAGAACGCCCAGATCAGCGTCAATGCCTCCAGGAGCAGCCCCACACGGCGGGCATCGGCGCGCTGATAGCACTTGGGATGAACAGGAACACTACGCATAACGCGCTGCACAACAGGAGCTTTATAATTAAGCGGAAATGTAATCACATGTCAACGGAAATTTTACGCGCGGGGGTCGACAGTCGGGGACAGGATCGGAGCACGGCGGTTCGCGTGCAGGCGATTGCGTCCCTCCTCCTGCCGCCTGGCCTGGAATTCGGCGACGGTGTCCTGGATGTGCTGTTGCAGCCGTGCTTGAAAGATGGAGCGATCGTCCGAGGGGCTGATGATGACCGCCTCCCGCCGGTAATACTTCCGAACCTGGGCCGCCACCGGCTCCGAACTGGCGATGAAGTGATCCACCCGCTGGGCCGACACGACATCCCAGATGCGGAGGTACTGCGCGATCACGGGAAGCAGCACTCGTGTGATCGGGTTCCGCACATGCTGAACCTCACGATGATACCCCCCCCAAATAGCCCGCATGGGTCGATGGCAATAACAGATATGGCAGGTATCCGGCTGTGTCAACACACCCTTGGCGACACACTGACTGCTGGAGATGACGAGGTCGTAACCACTGAGGTCGAACTGCTCGATCGTGGTCGGAAACAGGGGCACATAATACGGATAATAAGCCATGATCCAGGGGAATCGCTGGAGCAGCGAAGTCTGGATGTCCATCCGGCTGATCGTCTCGGAAACACTGCCCGGTTTGTGGAAGAGCGTGAACAGGCGCGCGGACGGGAAGAGCGCACACAGCCCTTCCAGGCACTGTTCTTCCTCATCCATCCCGACGAGCCAGTCATGCACTAAGGCCACTCGCACCGGCCTGCTCCCTTCTTTTGCTCTTTCCCCTCTGCTCCCCTGCCCCTCTGCTCCTCTGCGTTTTTCGCCTGTTTATCCCCGCGCGTGGATGGCCGCCGCGAATTCCCGGATCAGGCCCGGACTGCCGCGTTCCTCCAAAATATTCCCGGTCACGATAAAATCCGCCCCGGCCGCGACCTTCTCTGAGGCGACTCGGGGGTCTCGAATCCCTCCCCCGACGATCAGCGGGATGGACACATACTCCCGGACGCGCCGAATGAGGGCATCGGGGACCGGGAAGCGCGCGCCGCTGCCCGCCTCTAAGAACACGAGTTTCATCCCTAAGTATTCCGCCGCCAGGGCGTGCGCCATAGCGATCATCGGCTTCTTCCGCGGAATCGGCCGGGTATCGCTCATGAACTCGGCGGACGTCATCCGGCCCGACTCGATCAGCAGATACCCGGTCGGGATGGGCTCGACCCCGAATTGCTTGATGAGCGGGGCGGCGCGCACCTGGTCGCCGATCAGATGATGGGGGTTCCGCCCGCTGATGAGGGACAGGAACAGGATGGCATCCGCGTGGCGGGAAAGCTGGTTCGACCCGCCCGGAAAGAGGATGACCGGGATATCGACCCGCTGTTTCACCGACCGTACGACCTCATCGAAGTCTGTAGAGAACAGCAGGCTGCTCCCGATGAGCAGGGCATCCACCCCGTTCTCGGCGCACTGGACGGCGACCTGGGTCAGCGCCGGGCCGGCCAGTTTGTCCGGGTCGAGCAGAGCGAGATACCCGGCCCCCTTCTCTGCGCGCACCCGCTGGAGGTAGTCGAAGATGGGCATCGTTCAACCGTTCTGAAGCCTTGCCCTCACGATCACGGGCACCTGTTTGATCGCCTCGTCCAGTTTGGCCGCCTCTTTCCCGCCTGCCTGGGCCATGTGGGGCTTCCCGCCGCCGCCCCCGCCGATGATCTTCGCGATGTCCTGGGCGATCGGGCCGGCGGCAAGACGCGCCGCGGAGATGGCCGAGTCGGTCGCCACCGTGATGCAGACTGGCCGGTCGGCAATGACCGCGAACAGCGCCCCGATGGCGGCTCCGGGGAGTCTGCTGCGGACCGCATCCGCCATCGTCCTCAGCGACTCCACGTCGGGACTCTCGACGCGGGCCGCCGCGACCGTGACCCCGTCCACCTGCGTGGCGTCGGCGAGCATCTCATCCAGCCAGTTTTTAGCGGATTCATTGCGCAGGCGTTTGATCTCCCGCTCCAATTCCCGGATGCGGGCGGTCAACCCCTCGGCCCGGCGGACGACGTCCCCCGGCTCGGTCTTCAGGAGGGCGGCCATCTCTTGAAGCGTGCGCGTCTCCTGCTTGATCGCCTGGTACGCCGCCTCGCCCGTGAGGGCTTCGATCCGGCGGACCCCGGCCGCGCTCGCCGATTCCCGGACCAAGCGGAAACAGCCGATCTCCCCCGTCGCTCGGAGATGCGTCCCGCCGCAGAGTTCCAGGCTCACATCCCCGACCCGGACGACCCGCACCCGGTCGCCGTATTTCTCCTCGAACAGCGCCATCGCGCCCATCCGCTTCGCGTCGTCGAAGCCCGTCTCGAACGACTCGACCGGCAGGTTCTCCCACACCCATTCGTTCACCATCCGCTCGATCTCGTCCAGCTCCCGTGGGTCGACGGAAGAGAAGTGGGAAAAATCAAACCGGAGCCGGTCGGGAGCGACCAGCGACCCGGTTTGATGGACGTGCGTGCCCAACACCGCGCGCAGGGCGGCGTGGAGGAGATGGGTGGCGGTATGGTTCCGCATGATCGCCCGGCGACGGGCCGCATCCACGCGGGCGGCGACCTTTGTAAGAGGAGGTAGTAAACGGGTATCTGCTGGGTCGCAACGATGAATGATTGCCGTTCCATGTCTAATAGTATCGATGATTCGGTATTCTTCCCCACTTTCCATGATCAACACACCTGTATCACCAACTTGACCCCCAGACTCGGCATAGAATGGAGTCTGATTGAGGAGCACTGACGAATCGAAGACCGCGACAACTTGGACATCACAAACTTTAAGGGTGTCATATCCAAGAAATTTGGAGTGTGCCACTGGTATTGCACCATGCTCAGTTGCAAATTTATCTGACCGATCTTGTGCATCAAGAAATGTTCTGGCTGCCTCATTAATACCCGCCCGCGACCGCGCCCGCTGTCGCTCCATCTCCCGCTCGAACCCGGCAAGATCGACGATCAAACCCCTCTCTGCCGCGATGAGCTGAATCAGGTCGACCGGAAACCCGAACGTATCGTAGAGTTTGAACGCCTCCGCCCCGGCGATCTCCCGGCGGCCTTCCCGTCCGGCCTGTTCCGCCACCGCCTCGAACAACTCCAGCCCGCGGTCGAGCGTCCGGCCGAACCCTTCTTCTTCCGCCTTGATGACGAGGGCGACGCGCTCGTGCTCCGCCCGGACCTCCGGGTACGCCCCCCCCATGATGTCCACCACCGTGGGGACGAGCCGGTAGATGAACGGCTCGTGCTGGTCGAGCGTCCGGCCGAACCGGGCGGCGCGCCGCAGGATGCGCCGGAGGACGTAGCCGCGGCCCTCGTTCGACGGCAGCCCCCCGTCGGCGATGGCGAACGTCAGGGCGCGCACGTGGTCGGCGATCACCCGGAACGCGGCCGCATGCGTCTCGTCGTCCGGCTGGCCCGTCAACTCCGCGATCCGGTCGAGGAGGGAGACGAACAGGTCGGTGTCGTAGTTCGACTCCACCCCCTGGAGGAGGGCGACCATCCGCTCGAACCCCATCCCGGTGTCGACGTGCTTGGCGGGGAGCGGGTGGAGCGCGCCCGTCTCATCCCGGTTGTACTGGATGAACACTAAGTTCCAGATCTCCATGTACCGGCCGCACCCGGCGTTCACCCCGCACTGATGCCCGGGCACGCCTCGTTGGCCACACCGGTCGGGACCGAGGTCGATACTGATCTCCGAGCAGGGTCCGCATGGGCCAGTCTCCCCCATCTCCCAGAAGTTGTCCTTCTCCCCGAACCGTAGGATGTGTCCGCGGTCGATGTCCGTGCACTCCCCCCACAGGCCGGCCGCTTCGTCGTCCTCCAAGAAGACGGTCGCCCACAGCACCTCCTTCGGGAGCTTCCATTCCTCTGTCAGGAGTTCCCACGCCCAGGCGATCGCCTCGCGCTTGTAGTAATCGCCGAACGACCAGTTCCCCAACATTTCGAAGAACGTGTTGTGGTAGGTATCTCTCCCCACATCTTCCAGGTCGTTGTGCTTCCCGCCCGCCCGGATGCATTTCTGCGAATCGACCGCCCGCCGGTAGCTCCGGGTTCCGGTCCCCAAGAAGACATCCTTGAACTGGTTCATCCCCGCGTTCGAGAACAGCAGGGTGGGGTCATCCCAGGGGATGACGCTCGAGCTGGGGACGATGGTATGGCCCCGCGCGGCGAAAAAATCCAGGAATGATTGCCGAATGTCCTGACTGGTCAACTGATGCTCCTTCATGTTCCCTGTTATTGCGCTGTTGTCATTCCCGCGAAAGCGGGAATCCATTTACTCGCCGAGAACCTGTCTCACCGCTGCGTACACCGTCTCGCTGTCAAACCCGCGCCGGGCGAGCAGTCCGGCCATCCGGCGCCGGGCGGTCTGCGGGTCGAGGCCGGCGTACCGGCCCTGCCGCCGGA
>JACQVL010000207.1 GCA_016209865.1 Candidatus Latescibacterota bacterium
GTTCGTGAAGCGACAGTAAAGAGCGGGGGTCAGGGGTCGGGGGGCAGGGGTCAGGAAAACCAGAAAGAACAAAGGATAAGGTCGAAGGTCAGAGGGTCACAGGTCGAAGGTCAGATTCCGACTTGTGACCTTCCGACCTTCTGACTTGCGCCCCATTCTTTTCCTGACCCCCGACCCCTGACCCCTGACCCCTGTCTTCACCGGGCCAGCGCGCGCGTCAGGTACTCGAACGCCTCGTCGGGGGTGTCCGCGAACGTGAGCAGTGAGACATCGTCCGGGCTGATCGTGCCCCACCGGACCATCACGTCGAGGTTGAGCACCTCGTTCCAGTACTGTCGCCCGTAGACGAGGATGGGGAGTTTTTTCGTGACTTTGCGGGTCTGGACGAGGGTCAGCACTTCGAACAACTCATCGATCGTCCCGAACCCGCCGGGGAAGATGACCAGGGCTTTCGCTAAGTAGACGAACCAGAATTTTCGCATGAAGAAGTAGTGGAACTCGAAATTCAATTCGTCTGTGATATAGGGGTTCGGGACCTGCTCGAGGGGCAGACTGATGTTCAACCCGACAGACCGGCCGTGCGCTTCAGCCGCCCCGCGATTGGCGGCTTCCATCAGACCGGGACCGCCCCCGGAGCAGATCAGGTACCTGCCGTTATTCAGCGTCTTCGACCATTCGGTGAGTTGCCGGGCCAGCGCACGGGCGTCTTCATAATACTGTGCCAGCGCCCAGTTAGCCTCGGCCCGCCTCAACGCCTCGATCAGGTCGGGACCGGGCGCCGGTGTCTTCGCTATCCGCCGGCGGACGTCCTCCAGGATACGCTGCGCTTCCTCCCGATCGCCCGCCCTCGCTGACCCGAAGAAGACGATCGTATCCTTCACGCGCTGCCGGCGAAAACGACTGGCGGGTTCGAGAAACTCCGCCAGAATCCGGATGACACGAGCATCCCGGCTGTTGAGAAACTCAAGGTTCTTGTAGGCCTTCTCCGGCCGTGTTCTCGGACGTTCTGGCATGGCGACCTTTCTTAGATTTTAGATTTTGGATTTTAGATTTTGGATTGAATACATCAGAGCCTCTCACTTTCAAGCCAACGCTGGTCTGTGTTTCTTATCTCTAATCTAAAATCCAAAATAGATATACCCGATCAATTTATACACCAGCCGGGCGGCTAAGAAGTCCGGGGCATGAAGACCCGGAATCGGGCAGAGTTCGACGACATCGAACCCGACGACCCGGCGGCGTGAGCATACCTGCCGGAGGAGGGCTATCGTCTGGTACCAGTCGAGCCCGCCGGGCTCCGGCGTCCCGACGGCCGGCATGATGGACGGGTCGAGGCCGTCCAGGTCGACGGTGATGTACACCGGGTCGGTGAGGCGCTCGACCACCGCGTCGATCCACTGCGTGTGGCCGTGGAGAGCGTGGGCGTAGAACGGCTCCACGCCGGTCGCCCGGAGGTACGCGTACTCTTCCTCGCTCACGTTGCGAATCCCGACCGGGACGATGGGGACGAGGTCGCAGAGCCGGCGCATCGCGCACGCATGGTTGTAGGGGGTTCCCTCGTAGGCATCCCGGAGGTCGAGGTGAGCGTCGATCTGGAGGACGGAGAGGCCGGGATGGTGCTCCGCGGCCGCACGGACAGACCCGACCGTCAGGGTGTGCTCCCCGCCGAGCATGCCCAACAGTTTCCCGTCCCCCGCGATGGATCGGGCGACCTCATGCAGACGCTCGACCATCCGTTCAGGCCCTCCCGTATCCGGGATGACGGGCGGGAGCGTGGCGATCCCGACCGCCGAGATGTCGGTCAGCAGCTCCTCGTCGAACAACTCGACGTTCCGGGACGCGTCGAGGATCGCCTGAGGGCCATTGCGCGTCCCGACCGCATACGACACGGTCGCGTCGTACGGGACGGGGAGCAGGGCGACGCGAGCCGTCTCGTACTGTGACCGCTCGGCGGGGAGGCCGCCGAAATTCTGAGGGATTGTCTCGTAGTGAACCATCCGGCTTCGCTCTCCAGATCACTCTCGACGATCGAATTACAGCTCGATGCGCATGCTCAGTTCATCTATGAACTGGCGCTGACCCGGCTTGAGTTGCAGACGTTCGGGGCCGAGTTCGACCCGAACGCGACCCTCCGGGTGTTCCGGACCGCGCGGGTGCTCGACCCCCTGCGCTTGAAGCGGCGCGCGGCGTACATCACGGCGATCGGGGCGCTGCCGACCGACTACACCATCATCCGGTCCTACAACCGGACGCGCTCTGTCAATCAATACCTGACCCACTGGTTCTATCCCTACAAGGGGAAGTACCATCCCCAGATGGTCCGGGCGTTGTTGAACGTGATGCGAATCGAGCCGGGCGACACGGTCCTCGACCCGTTTATCGGGAGCGGGACGACCGCGGTCGAAGCCCAGTTGCTGGGCATTCACTGCATCGGGGTGGATATCTCCCCGCTCTGTACGCTCATCTCCAGGGTCAAGACCGAGTCGGTCGCCATCATCGACCGGGTGCTCCAGTATCAGGCGGAGTACGAGCGGATCGCCCGCGCCTCGGCGAAATCCAACCCACCGCCCCCGATCAGCATGGAGGCCTCGGCGGACGACCGGATCAAGAATTTCTTCAAAGTCGCCGAACTGATCGCGCACAGCGATCATGCCCGTCGCGGCCGGCCGTTCATTCAATCGTTCGTCCGGAACATCAAACGCATGTCGGCATCCGTCTGGGATGTGCGGACGGCGAGTGACGTCCTGGAGTTGCCGCTGGGTCCGGTCGATATCCGGCAAGGGGATGCCCGGCAGCTCCACTTCGCCGACGAGAGCGTGGACGCCATCCTCACCTCGCCCCCCTACGCCGCCACCCTGGATTATATCGAGAACGATGCGCATGCCTTCCGGGCGCTCGGCTACGACCTCCGCCGGGTGCGGGAGCAGGTCATCGGCGTCCGCGGGCATCCGCAGCATCGCCTGTCGTATTACTATGACGACATCCGGCAATGCTACGCGGAGATGTACCGTGTCCTCCGGCCCGGCCGGTGGTGCGTCATCGTCATCGGGAACGGGATGGTGGGGAGACAGCCGCTCGACCTGATCGGACTGACCATCCGGGAGTGCGGGGCGATCGGGTTCGAGTTCGTCCGGGAGATCGAGAAACCGATGTGGGGCCGCCGCAACGAGCTGAACCGGGAATCCATCGTGATGTTCATCAAGCCGACATAGGGCAAGGACGAAGGACGAAAAAGCAAGGACGAAGGAGTAAGGACAAAGGACAAGAAAATGGATTCCCGCTTTCGCGGGAATGACACTCAAGTGCCGCCTTCAATCAGCGACTCCCTTTTTTCACTCTCTGTTTCGTCCTTCGTCCTTCGCCCTTGCTCTTTATTCCGTCCCGGCCGCCTGCTCGATCTGGGTGGCGAGTGCCATATCCTTCTCCGTGATCCCGCCCTCATCGTGTGTGGAGAGGGTGATGGAGACCCGGTTGTAGGTATTGGCGATGTCGGGGTGATGGTTGGCGGCCTCGGCAAGGGGCGCGATGGCGTTGATGAACGCGATCGCCCTCAGGAACGACGGGAAGGTGTACCGTTTCGTGATCGTCTCTCCGTCCCGCTGCCAGCCGGGCAGGCTCCGGAGATGTTCGGCAATCTGTGCGTCCGAGAGTGTGGCCATACGGCGCCTCCTCCTGTTTCACTGGTGTATGCTATCGCCCCGCTGAGGCGATCCCGCACGCGTCCTTGAGCGCGTTGACCGCCGTCTCCCGTTTCAAGTACAACTGTTTGCGCGGCCGCGGTTCCCGCACCGAACAGATGTACGAGAAGAGCAACGGGAGGGCGATCGTGGAATCGCTGTAGACGACGACGTGCTTCGACAACTCGCCCGGATGAATCTTCCCCCATGACACCGCTTCTTGCGGGGTCGCGCCGGACAGCCCGCCCCAGTGGGGTGCGTCGGTCGTGATCTGGATGAAATAGTCCTGCCCGCCCCGGTCGAGCTTGAAAATCTGCGACAGGGTGGGCTGCGTCTGCAGGTAGAAATTCTTCGGCGATCCCCCGCCCGCGACGATCGCGCCGTTCTTCTCGCTCGTGTAGACGATCGCGCTCGTCTCGATCACGTCCAGGTCGGGGTCGACCGTCAGCCGGTGGCCCCGGAGTTTCGTCGCGGCCAGGTTCATGCCGA
>JACQVL010000192.1 GCA_016209865.1 Candidatus Latescibacterota bacterium
CGCCGATGTAGCGGTGGGAGAGGCGGACCGCGGCGACCAGCGCCGCGTCCTGGATGCGGACGCCGTGGTGCACCTCGTACCGCTCCCGCAGGCCGCGCAGGATGGAGATCGTGTCCTCCACCGACGGCTCCCCGACGAACACCGGGGCGAACCGGCGCTCCAAGGCGGCGTCTTTTTCGATGTGCTTGCGGTACTCATCGAGCGTCGTCGCGCCGATGCACCGGAGTTCCCCGCGGGCTAAGGCGGGCTTGAGCATGTTGGAGGCGTCCACCGCGCCCTCCGCCGCCCCCGCGCCGACGATGGTGTGGAGTTCGTCGATGAACAGGACGATGTCCCCCGCCGCCTTCTCGACCTCTTTCAGGACGGCTTTCAGCCGTTCCTCGAACTCGCCCCGGAACTTCGACCCGGCGACGATGGCGGCGATGTCCAGGCCGATCAGCCGGCGTCCTTTGAGCGAGTCGGGCACGTCCTCAGCGACAATCTTCTGGGCGAGGCCCTCGACGATCGCCGTCTTCCCAACCCCCGGCTCGCCGATCAGCACCGGGTTGTTCTTCGTCCGCCGGGACAGCACCTTGATGACGCGCCGGATTTCCTCAGACCGGCCGATGACCGGGTCGAGTTTTCCCTCGCGGGCGAGCTTCGTCAGGTCACGGCTGTACTTCTCCAGCACCTGGTATTTCGACTCCGGGTCGGGATCGGTCACCCGCTGATGGCCTCGCACCTGCGCGAGGACGGCGTAGAGCTTGTCCTTCGTCACCCCGGCCTGGGCGAGGGTCTGGCCGGCCTTCGTGGCCTGCTCCTCCATCATGGCGAGCAACAGGTGTTCGACGCTGATGTACTCGTCCTTCAGCCGCTGGGCTTCTTTCCACGCCTGATCGATCAGACGCTGGAACGCGGGCGCGGCGTACACCTGCGCGCCCTCGCCGTACACCTTCGGGAGATGGTCGAGGTCCGCCCGGATACGATCCCGGATTTGAGCCGGGTTCGCGCCGCATTTCGTCAGGAGCGTGGCGACGAGGCTATCGTCCTGGTCGAGCAGGGCGACGAACAGGTGTTCGGGTTCGAGTTGGGTGTGGTTGTGCTCCCGTGCCAGCTCCTGGGCGACCTGGAGGGCTTCCTGGGAGCGTTGCGTCAATCGGTCCAATCGCATGAGTCTGGGCCTCCATGATGACATTTTGGTCAAGAAATGGATTCCCGCTCCCCGCTTTCGCGAGGACAAGTTTCGCGGGAATGACAACAGAGAACTTGAAGCAAAACATAATAAACCGATTCTATACTAATGAGCGAGCAAATTTCGTGCCTGTGACTTCTGAAGCGAGCGGGCTGACGGGACGAAGCCCCGTGAACGGGGCTGAGAGTGAGCTCCGCAGGGACTTGGTCTGATCAGCCTGCCCATTCGATGGGCGGGCGAACGACGTGAATGAAAAGAGTTTTTTGCGACCTTTACGTTCTTTGCGGTTGGCCATAAGCCTTCCTCTCTGTCATCATGAACTGTCAAAATGACAAGAACAGACTGCCTCCGATCCCCTCACCCCCGGCCCATCTCCCACGGCGGGGAGAGGGAAAATGCAGAGGAAATTCCTCACGGTTATGCTATTTTGCCGTTGACAAGTAGATCATGCCTGTCGCATACTGGTTGATGGCCAGAATTTCTGAGAGACCATGCAACCGAGAATTCCCCATGCGCAGTAACCTGCTCAGAACGTTCGCCTATCTCCGGCCGTACCGGTTCCGCGTCGCCTTAGGCGTCGGGCTCACGCTGTTGATGACCCTGAGCAATTTTCCAGGGCCGCTCATCGTCCAATACTTCATCGACGAGGTCGTCGGTAAGGCCCGGTGGGAACAATTATATCTTGTCCTGATCCTCATCATCGGCCGGCACTTCATCCGCGGGGTGCTCTCCTATTTTCTGACCTACACCATCAGCTACCTGGGTCAACGGATCATCTTCGACCTCCGGCGGGCGGTGTTCGATCATCTCCAGAAACTCTCCCTCAGCTTCTACGATAAGAAGCAGACCGGGAAGATCATGACCCGTGTGATCGATGACGTGAGCACCGTTCAATCGATGATCTCTGGCCAGTTCATCACCGCGTTCACGGATGTCATCACCTTAGGCGTCGTGGTCGGGATGCTGTTCTACAAAAACTGGACACTCGCTCTCATCAGCGTGACCGTCATTCCGTTTTATCTCGCCAACTACCGGTATTTTAGAACCCGGCTCCGGGCCGTCTCCAGGCGGATCCGAGAGAGTTGGGATAGGGTGTTCGCCGGCGTCCAGGAGACGATCGCGGGCGTGTTCGTCGTGAAGACGTTTGCCCAGGAAGAGCGGGAGGCGGAGACGTTCCGGGCCGGGACATGGGACACGATGCATCTCTCGATGGAGCAAAACCGAACGAGCATCGTCTTCTCGGCCGTCGCCGCGTCAATCAGCGGGCTGGGCACTGCGCTCGTCCTGTGGTACGGCGGGTTCGAGGTCATCCGGGGCAACCTGACAACAGGACAGTTGATGGCGTTCTACTGGTTCTTAGGCTTCCTGTACGACCCGGCCGTCCGGCTGACCGAGTTGAACTCGACCCTTCAGCAGAGTATCGTCTCCATCGACCGGGTGTTCGAGGTGCTCGACACCAAGCCCGACGTAGAGGATGAAGGGACGCTCGTCCTCCCGAAGATCGAAGGGCGGGTGACGTTCCGCAACGTCTGTTTCGGGTACAGCCCGGATGTGTTCGTCCTGGATCGCATCAACGTAGAGGTCGAGCCGGGGATGATGGTCGCCCTCGTCGGCCATACCGGATGCGGGAAGACGACCCTCGTCAACCTCATCCCCCGGTTCTACGACCCGGTCATCGGGACGGTGCTGATCGACGATTACGACATCCGGGAAGTGACGCTCGACTCGCTCCGGGCGCAGATCGGGATCGTCCTCCAGGAGTCAATCCTGTTCGACGAGACGATCCGGAACAACATCCGCTATGGGAAGCTCGACGCGACGGACGATGAGATCCACGCTGCCGCCACGATCGCGAACATCCATGACTACATCGTCTCCCTCCCCGACGGGTATGCGACGAAGATCGGGGATGAGGGGATGACCCTCTC
>JACQVL010000199.1 GCA_016209865.1 Candidatus Latescibacterota bacterium
AGGGTGTTCATCTGGAGGCCGCGCAACGGGGCGAGCACGGGCGGGGAGACATCGCGATGCCAGCTTGCCGGGCCGTGATCATGCTCCGGGCTGCACATGCAGGCCATGTACGTCACCCCCACCTTCGGAGCCTCCATCAGCCGCTGGCTGACTCCAAACGTGTTTTCTTGCAGACAGAACTGGATCGCCTCGATCGTTATCTTATCGAAGTCCTCGTCGAACTTCAGTCTCGGCTGCGCGGAGGCTTCCCAGGCGCCGCCCGGCGGCTCGTCCGGCTTGCGTCGTGCCACGGAGAGCGCCTTGCGCCGCTCGACCATCGTCTCGACACGCTCGCGCAATCGTTCTATCTGCTCCGGAGCGACGAGGCCACGAAGAATGAGGTACCCGTCGTTCATCAACTGTTGCCGGTCCACGTCCATCCCTCCTCATCGAGTCAACCACAGGTAGGGCTGTTCCACATACTCACGCACGGTGCTCAGAAAACGGGCCGCCGGGCCGCCGTCCACCACCCGATGGTCGAACGTCAGGCTGAGCGTCATCATGGCGCGCGGGACGACCTGGCCGCCGTGGACGGCTGGCTTGCTGACGATCCGGCCGACGCCCAAGATGGCGCATTGGGGCAGGTTGATGAGCGGGGTGAACGCGTCGATGCCGTACATCCCTAAGTTGGTGATCGTGAACGTCCCCCCTTGCGTCTCGTCGAGCTTCAACGCGCGCGTCCGGGCTTTCTCGGCCAGGCCGGTGGATTCGGCAGCGATCTGCTGCAGGCTCCTGGCGGCCGCGTCGCGGATGACCGGGACGAGCAGTCCGGCATCGGTATCGACGGCGACCCCGATATGAACCTGAGCGTGGACGACGATCTCGTCGCCGCGCCAGGTGGCGTTCAGCATCGGGTGTTCCACCAGAGCAACGGCGGTGAGTTTGACCATCAGGTCGGTGTACGTCGGGACGCTCCGCTCGCGCGACGTCAGGGAAGCCTTGATCTTGTCGCGCAGGACGACGAGTTCGGTCGCGTCCGCTTCGGTCGTCAGGGTGACCGCCGCGGCGGTCTGCGCGCTCTCGGCCATGCGCTGGGCGATGATCCGCCGGATGGGCGTGACCGGCCGCGCTTCCCCGGCTGCCAGGACGGGCGCAGGGGAGGCCGTTGCCGTCAGACGTGCCGCCGCTCGCACGTCCCGCTCGATGATCCGTCCGGTCCGGCCGCTGCCGTTGACGGCGTTCCAGTCGACCCCCAGCTCGGCGGCGACCCGGCGCGCGCGGGGACTGATGCGGGGACCACGACGCCGGGTTGAGACGGTCGGTCCCGACGCTGATTCACGCGGCATCCCAGCTGCGACCTGTGTATCTGCTGTCGCCGTGACCGAGATCGCGGACTCCTGGCGCGCATCCGGCTGTTCGAACGGGGCAACCTCGCCCGGCTGGACGATGTACGCGAGCAGCGTCCCGACCGGCATCACGGTATCGGGTGGGGGCGAGTCGGGCGGGATGCGCAGGATGCCGGAGTCGAACGACTCCACCTCGTTGATCGTCTTGTCGCTCTCGACGGTGAGCAGGACGTCTCCGGCCTGGACGGCGTCCCCGTCTTTCTTCAGCCACTCGACCAGCCGGCCCTGTTCCATCGTCCAGCCCAGACGGGGCATGACGATTGCGATTGCCATGCGGTAACCTCCTTGTTCAGTCCCTCACCCCCGGCCCAACCTGGGCAGATGGGCAGTCCCTGCACACCCACCCTACCCCGCCAGGCAGGTAGGCAGTAGACGGGGGAACGGCTTCGACTGCCCACTGCCCATTGCCCACCTGCCCGGTGGAAGGGAGAAGGTGGTGAGGTCTCGCCCCTACTCTGCTACGACATCCCGGATGGCCTGGGCGATCGCGGGCGGCTGCGGGACGACCGCGGCTTCCAGCGGGGCGCTGTACGGCACGGGCGTCTGCACGCCGTTCAGGCGGCGCACGGGCGCGTCCAGGTCGTCGAACGCCCGATCCATCACCTGGGCCGCGACCTCCGCGCCGATGGCGCACGGAGCGAACGTCTCATCCACGATCAGCAGCCGGCCGGTCTTGTGGACGGATTCGATGATCGTGTCGATGTCGAGCGGCGCCACCGTCCGCGGGTCGATGACCTCCACGGAGATGCCCTCCTGGACGAGTTGTTCGCAGACCTCCAGCGTTTTTTTCACCATGAGAGCGATCGCCACGACCGTGACGTCCGTACCCTGCCGGCAGACCGACGCCTGGCCGAACGGGACGGTGTACTCCCCCTCCGGCACCGGGCCTTTCGTGTTCAACAGAGACTTGTGTTCCAGGAAGAGCACCGGATCGTCGCTCCGGATCGAAGTCTTGAGCAATCCCTTCGCGTCGTATGGGGTGGTCGGGATGACCACCCTGAAGCCTGGGAGGTGGACGAAGATGGAGGCATAGCTCCCCGAGTGATGCGTGGCGGACGCCCCGCCGACGCCGATGCAGCCGCGCAGGACGAGCGGCATCTTCAGCCGGCCGCTGCTCATGTACTGCATCTTGGCTGCCTGGTTGATCAGTTCTCCCATCGCGTCCAAGATGAAATCGATGAACATGAAATCCACCACCGGGCGGGTGCCGGTCATCGCCGCGCCCACGCACAGACCGACGAAGCCTCGTTCGCAGATCGGGGTATCCCGCAACCGCTCCGGCCCGTAGAGGTCGTAGAGGCCGGTGGTGGTGTTAAAATTGCCGCCGCGCCGGCCGATCCCTTCCCCGACGACGAAGATCGTCGGGTCACTCGCCATCTCTTCGGCCAGCCCCTCATGGGCGGCTGCGGTGAACGTCAACTCTCGCATGTCGCCTCACTTTCCGGTGCTGTACACATGATCCAACGCTGTCGCCGGGTCGGGCCACGGGCTGTCCATGGCGAACTGCAGCCCGTCTTCGATGAGCGTCTTGACCTCAGCGTCGATCTGGTCGCACTCGTCCTCGCTGGCCATCCCGGTCGCCATCACGTGCGCTCTGAAATGAGGGATGGGGTCGCGGGCTTTCCAGGCTTCGATCTCTTCCACCGTCCGGTAGCCCGCGTCGCGCATCCCTTCCGCGTGCGGCCGGGTGCGGTACGTCTTACACTCGATCAGGGTCGGCCCGCCGCCCGCGCGGGCCCGCGAGATCGCCTCGCCAGCGGCCTTGTACACCGCGATGACGTCGTTGCCGTCGACCGCCACGCCGGGCAGACCATAGACGGCGGCCCGCGACGCGACGTCCTGGTTCCTGGTCGCGGACGCGAAGGGGACTTCGGTCGCGTACATGTTGTTCTCACAGACGAACAGCGTCGGAAGCTCCCAAACGGCGGCCATGTTCAGCCCCTCATGGAACGCCCCGTTATTGACCGCCCCATCCCCGAAGAAGGCCACACCGACCCGGTCGGTCTTGAGCAGCTTGAACGAGTACCCGGCCCCGGTCGCCTGCAAGATGCAGGGGGCCACGATGCCGCTCGTCCCCATCATCCCGACCTCGGGGGCGAACAGGTGCATACTCCCTCCGCGGCCGGCTGAGCATCCGGTGGCCTTCCCGAACAACTCCGCGATGACCCGGCGGACGCTGACCCCTTTGGCCAGGGCGTGGCCATGCCCGCGATGCGTACTGAACACCGCATCGTCCGGCCGTAGGTGCGCGCAGACACCCGTCGCCACCGCCTCCTGGCCGATATACGTATGGCAGGCGCCGGGGATGAACCCGGCCTGGTACGACCGCGCCAACTGCTCCTCACACCGTCGGATGACCAGCATCTGGCGGTACAACGCTAAGGACGTGCGCCGGTCGAGCCGGGTGTTCGTTGCCTGTGCCACCGATTTCTGTCCTGTGGCCTTTGACTTCATGTTCACTTCTCCTGGGGGGTGAATGGTTGGTGTGTGCGCTCGCAGGGGATCAGTACGGGTTTTCCTTCGTGGTGATCGGGCACCATCGGGATGTCTCGAAAAACCGGAAGACCGCCGTTCGAGCGGCTCGCGTGCCGATTCGCTCCAGTGCCTTGGCCGCTTTGGCGCGCACGTACCGGTTGTCGTCCCGCAGCGCCTGAATCAACGCCGGGGTAGCGGACTCGGCGAGCTTCCCCATCCGGGCAAACGTCAGCGCCGCGTTCCGGCGGACCCACTCATCGCGGTCGCGGAGCGCCTCGACCAGGGCCGGGATGGCCGCCTGTGCCGCCTCAGGCATCGTCCCCAGCGCCTCAGCCGCATGGCGGCGCACCCGATCCGACTCATCACGCAGGGCGGTCATCACGACGGGCGCTGCCTCCGCAGCCGGCCGGCCGATATCTCCCAGGGTATCGACGGCTGACGCCCGCGTCCATTCGCGTGAGTCGTGCGCCGCGTCGATCAAGGCGGACACAGCCGGCGGCCCGATCGCGCTCAGGGCGTACCCGGCGTTGCGGCGTCCCGTCTCCGGCTCGTCCCTCAGCGCCTCGATCAAGGCGGACACAGCCGGCGGCCCGATCGCGCCCAGGGCATACCCGGCCTGGAGACACGCCGTCTCTGACTCGCTCCGCAATGCCTGAATGAGTTCAGCGAGAGTCCCATCCCCTGCGGTCTCATGAGAAGCATGATTTGGGGCGCCGCAGTACCAGTCCCAGATACTCCGCCACATCAGCGACTCTCCGGTGGACGACGTGTTCTTCGCGGCGTTCCAGGACGGACGTGTGGGTTCCTCCAGCCGGGTGAACAGAAACTTCACCATGTACCGTTTCTTCTCGCTGTAGTTGGGCATCGCCCGGTGCCACAGGTCGTAGTGGACGATCGTCACCGTCCCCGCCTCGCCGCAAAGCGGGACTTCAGGATTCACGCCGGGACCGGTATTGTAGTACTGCGACCCGGGGGTGACTCCTGTCGGCCCCATCTCCTCGGTGACATCCTGCGGATAATAGAACGCCATCCCCCAGCGGGTGCGATGGTGCTGTTTCGTCCAGGAATCCTTGTGCAGGTGCTGGCCGCTGCTCCCCGGCGGGTTGAAATGGCAGTACCGGTGCGGGTGCAGGAAGCAGTCCGGTCCCAGGACGCTGGTCAGCGCGCCCTGAACCGTTGGGTGATCGAAGATATCCTGAATCTCAGGGATCCTGGGCAGCAGGTTGTTGCCCGGATTCCCTTCCTTCTCGACCATCTCCTCGATCTGCCGGTAGATCGAGGCATGGAACTCCGGCGGGAAGTCCACCGTGACGGTGACATACCCGTTGGCGATAAACTCTCTCATCCTGGCATTATTCAGGAGGTTTGCTCGATGCGGCATAGAAAATATCCTTTCGTTTTCACAAAATTTTATTGACGTGATCGTTGGGATACCTAATTTAACGTATTTTAGAGCAAGGTCAATGGTTCAATCGAGCCCCATACCGAAAGGAGAACGGATGGTCGAACTCAAGCAGCGACTGGAACAGTGTCTGGCTCATGTTCGCGCCGGGACGCTGACAGAGGCCGAGATTCTCGACATGATCAAGACGGTCGACGACGCGATCACCAGACGACCGAAGCAGAGCTTGCTCTACATCCAGGCTCCCACATCGCACCCTTACTCCACCGTGATCGGCATGAGCATCTTCGAGGAAGGGAAGGACGCCGACGGCGTCAACGAGAAGGGAGAATTCCTCTACAAGTCGATCAAAGAGGCATTAGACGACGGATGGCGCATCGTCAAGTTCCCCGAGATGACCCTGGCCATGGACGAGCAGAACACCTACGGCCTCGGGTATGAGTTCATCCTTGAACGCTGGAGGTGACCCACGATGTTGTCGAAAGCCCCGTACAACGAGACGTGTGACTGCCCGCCGACGCTCACCGACCGGGATATGATCGATTTCTGCCGGAACGGGTACCTGATCCTCCCCGGCGTCGTCCCGGATGAGGTCAACCAGAAGGTGGTGGATTACCTCGACACCATGGACAGCACGTACGAGCCGACTCCGATCATGCAGCGGGAGTGGTTCGTCGACGGCGTCCTGAAGAACCCGCAGGCCGCGGGCGCGGTGCGGTCGCTGTTAGGCAAGAATTTTACCCTTCCAGCCATCATCAGCAACCACCGGGGGCCGCTCCCCTGGCCGCACACGGGCGGATGGCACCGCGACGGCGGGTCGATCTACACCCCGAAACTCGACTACCTGCAAGTGTTCTACTGGCCAGAGGAATGTACGGACGACATGGGACCGACCGAAGTCCTGCCCGGCTCGCATTTCATGCGGACGAAAGCGACGCTCATGTCCCACTACGGCAAGATCGCGGGCAGCGTCTCCTCCGCCGGCCCGGCCGGAACGATCTTCCTGACGGTGTATAGCATCTGGCACCGGCGAACCCGCGCCACCTCGGGGCCGCGCGGCAAGAGCAAGTTCCGCAACCTGCTGAAGTACAACTACTGGCGGACAAGCCCGCCGCAGCGCGACTGGATCATCGACCCCACGATCGATTTCAACCTGATCAACTTCAACCCGCCCGCCGGGCAGTTCGAGCAGTTCCAGGGTGGCATCGCCGCGGCCCGGATGTTCTGCTGGCTGTGCGGCATCGAAGATCAGTACGAAAAGCTCGGCGGTCAATGCTGGCCGATCGCCTTGACCGTCCGGGACAGGGTCAACCAGATGGGCTCCCCGGCTGCGCTGCAGAATCCGGTCTAATGCCCCGTCGCTGGATACGTCCCGTATTCGACGATGACCTCCACGTCCTCGACCGTCACCCCGCCTTTAAGGCCTGGAGGACGCTCTCGCAGGGAGAGTTCTAACAAGTTCTGGCCTTGTTGGGGACGCACGCGATCCAGGTCGAACTCAAGCCACAGCCCGGAGTACGGGTCGAGCGACCGGATGG
>JACQVL010000220.1 GCA_016209865.1 Candidatus Latescibacterota bacterium
GGCGGCGATGTTAGGGAAGGACGAACTGGAGTACACCGGCATCGTCGAGAAGCTGCGCGCCCTCGACGCCCGGTTCGTCGTCCGCGACGAGCGCCTGGCGACCGCGGCGGGCAGTTGAGCCATCCCAACCTTTAACCCCTCGGGGTTCGGGGTTGGGGATTCGGGAAAGAACAGAAAGTAGACACCGAATCTTCTTTTTTGTTTCCCGAACCCCGTACCCCGAATCCCGAACCCCGTTTCTCTGCTCTTTTCGCCTTTTTCCCTTTTCGCCCCTCATTTTTTATACTCTCTCCACCCTCAACCGCTTCGTCCCCTCCCGCCGCATCCGGCGGCAGACGGCATAGAAGGCGGCTGGATCGCCCACGAGACGGGTAAAAACATTGATCAGGACCGGGCCGTCCGGCATATTCGGCCGACCGTCGCGGTCGTAGAACCAGCAGATCTCGCTGAACCCTTTGAGCCATCCGTACATCAATCCGGGCGGGAGATGGTAGTACCCCACATCACCAGGAATCACCCGGCTGGTCTGGTTCTCCGCCTCGACGATGAGGTCGTCCGGAATGAAGAACGCGATCTCGCTGCCTGAGTAGATCGCATGAACTGCGTCCCCCTCGAACGGGAGCCGGTCCCAGATCGCCTGACAGGTCCGCGGCGCCTCGTTCTCCAGCAACTCCGCCTCGACCGATACCCCTTCTTCCATAAACGTCAACCGCATGCGCTTGGCCACGGCGCGCTCCTTTCGTCTGGAATCCAGCCAAAACTCCTGTTGACATTGTGTCATCGGCCCTATATTATAGATATTACTGCGAGATGAGCCCGGTGTAAACGGAAATTCGTTGTCTTCTTCTCAGGATCGATCTCGGATGACAGTCACCGTCGCACGGCACGCGGGGTATTGCTTCGGAGTGCGGGACGCGGTCACCATCGCCCTGGACGCGGCGACGCAATACGACGGCGTCTACATGCTGGGGGATGTCGTCCACAACGAGGAAGTCGTCCGGAAATTAGACGACGTGGGCGCGCAGGTCGTCAAGAATCTCGACGACGTGCAAGACCGGCCGATCCTCTTCCGGGCGCACGGGACACCCGTCGAAATCTGGGAAGAGGCGAAACGGCGGAACCTCCGGATCATCGACGCCACCTGTCCGCTCGTCACGCAGATCCATCATGAGGTCGAGGAACTCGAGTCGGAAGGCCGGCAGATCATCATCATCGGCGACCACGGCCATGATGAAGTCGTCGGGATCGCCAGTCATGTGAAAGCCCCGATCGTCGTCAGCAAACCGGACGAAGTGGACGGCCTCCGCAAGATGCGCAAGGTCGGGGTCGTCTCGCAGTCGACGCAGACGATCGAGAACGTCCAGGCGATCCTGGCCAGGCTGCTGATGAAGGGGCTCGATATCCGCTTTATCAACACCATCTGCTTCCCGACGAAACAGAACCAGTCGGAAGTGAAGGACCTGGCGGTCGCCAACGAGGTCGTCATCATCGTCGGGTCGTTCACGAGCGCGAACACGAAACGCTTAGCGCAGATCGCGCAGTCGCTCAACCCGCGGTCGTACCAGGTGGCGTCGCACACCGACCTCCGGCGCGAATGGTTCGACGGGGTGGAAACGGTCGGGGTGACGGCGGGCGCGTCAACCCCGGATCATCTGATCGAGGGGGTGGTCGCGGCGCTTCAGGGGATGGAGGAGAGATAAGAAAGAATGGGAGAGTGGGAGAGTGGGGGAAGAAGAATCGGGTTGTTGCTCTCATTCTCCCTCTCTCCCTCTCCGTATTCTTCACAGAGCATTATGATCCCACAGTTCGCACGGACGACCGGGCGGGCGGGAATGGAGTCCGCCTGCTCGAGACCGCTCCCCGTTACGCCAACCGTTCATAGACCATCTGTCCCCTCCGGAACAGCTCGCACACCGCCTCTCGCTGCTCGTCTTTCGTGAACCGGCCTTTTTGCCTGACCCAGTCGAGCGCCTGGTCGATCGAGCGGATGAAGAACAGCGCGTCCTCCCCTCGCTGGACGGGCGGACGGCCGGCGGTGAACCACACCGGACTGGTGTGGGCGTAGACCGCCTGGTCGAAGCTGTCCCGCGCCGTCCCGCTGCACCGGGCCGCCACCCACCCGTCCGTCTCCGGTCTGAGGGTGCACGGAACTTCCCCGGCCACGCTCCCGTTCGGATAGTCCCATCGGGCGACGATCTGGCCGTTCATCACCAGGTCGATCCGGTTCAACGGGTAGTGGGACTGCCACCCCACGCGCGCTTCGAGTGCGCGCCCCGCCGACAGCCAGCTTCCCGGCTCCTGTCCGTTCACGTGCAAGAACAGCGCCGGCCCGTTCGTGATGAACGTCCGCCCCGCCTTCATGCCATCGATCCACCGATCATACGTGAACGCCCCGTCCGTCTGCACGTACACCCGGTTGTTCGAGCAGACGAACCAGTCGGAGCCGGTGGAGGCGGGCAGGTCGAACCCGCAGTTGAGCAGCCGGTACCAGATGTCGTACTCCGGGTCCATCCAGAACGGGTCGAACAGGTTGAACCCGTCCAGCTTGCCGAGCGCGGCCGCGACCGGGGCTTCCATGCCGTTCCCGTTGTGGCACCACAGGACGAGGCCGCCCTGCTCACGCGCGTCGTCGCAGACGACGCAGAGGGGCGGATAGTCCGGGTCGAAGTCGTTCACCAGCACCCCGCGACTGACCGGCTCGACGACGTTCCGGATGCGGAGGAACATCACATGGCCGTACCCGATGCGCCACGGCAGGTCGTTGTGCCGGTTCTCTTCCCCGATGTCGACGACGTGATGGGCGGTGGAGACGTCGGTCAGCACCCCGATTGGGTACTTATTGCTCGCGTACGGCAGGTCGCGGCGCTGGAGGATGCTGACGACGGTGACATGGAACTCATGGACGTGCGGGTCGAGCCGGAGCCGGTCGTCTGCCCGGGTCTCTTTGTCGTCGTAATGGATGTGGGTATTGCCGGGATACCAGCCGGCGTCAGGCAGGTTCGTCCAGCGTTTGAGCGGGAGTTCCACGTCGAGATGTCCCTGCGGGGGGACGGACAGGGCCACGCGCAGGGGTTCGTACTCCGTCCCTCGTTCGACGAGGATCTCAGTCGTGCCCCGTTCGACCCTGACCTCGAACGACCCGGCGCAGTAGAAGAACGGCCGGCCGGAGCCGACCTTGAGCAGGCAGTCTCCCGGCGAACGGAAGTGGCCGGTGCTGTCGATGACGTGGACTTTGGCTTCTAACGACGCGCCGGACGCGGCGTCGAAGATCGTGCCGTGCAGAGTGGGCATGGGGAGGTCTCCCTTACCTCCACCCTCGTCCCCACCAGGCAGATGGGCAGTGGGCAGTAGAAGCCGTTCCCCCGTCTACTGCCTACCTGCCCACTGCCTACCTGCCCGGCAGGGATGGGGGGTAGGGGGTTAAGATTGTCGTTTCCGCACCCAGAGCCAGTACACCGGGATGCCGAGTGCGGTGATGGCCAGGCCGCGGAACGAGTCGGTCGGGTCGGTGATGACGATGGCGAAAAAGAACACGAGGCCGACCAGCAGGAACACCGCTAAGGTGAACGGATAACCCCACGTCCGGTACGGCCGGAGTACGTCGGGACGGGTTCGCCGGAGGAGAAACAGTCCGAACGCGCTCATCAGGTAGAACACCCACTGCGTCGCCGTCCGCGAGGCCACGATCGTTTCCCACGACCCTAAGAAGATGATCTGAAGGGCCGCGACGGCGGTGAGGACGAGGATCGCGGCGTCGGGCGTCCGGTACGTCGGATGCACCCGGGCAACCCACTGGAAGAACATCCTCTGCTTGGCCATCGCGTAGCACAGGCGCGGGCTGGACAGGAGGTTGGCGTTGATCGTCCCGAACGTGGAGATCAGGACGGCGATCGAGATGAATGCCCCACCGGCCGGACCGAGCACCCGCTCCATCGTGTCGGCGGCGACCCGCTCGCTATGCGCGACCTCGGTATTGGACAGGACGTAGAGGTACGCCAGGTTGACGAGCAGATAAATAACGGTCGAGATGCCCAGGCCGAGGAGGATGGAGAGGGGAACGAGCTTGCGGGGGTTCTTGATTTCTTCAGCGACATACGTCGACGCGTCCCATCCGTCGTACGCGCCGAGCGCGGCGATCATGCCGAGGCTGAATGTGCCGATCAGGCTGAGCTCGACGGAGGGCGGCCAGAGGGGATGAAGGCGGTCGATCCCCCCTTGTGTCGTGCTCAGTCCGAGGGCGATCAGGGCGCACAGGCCGGCGACTTTCAGGAAGGTGCAGAGGTCCTGGACGAACCCGCCCTGTCGGATGCCGCGATAGTTGACGTAGGCCAGGGAGACGAGGACGACGAGGGCGACGCCCTGCTGTGCCCATTCGGGGTACGGCGCGACCTGGTTGACGAAGTACCCGAAGTACGTGGCGAACGCGACCGAGATGGCGGCGAGACTGCCCGACCGGATGACGACCAGCGACGTCCAGCCGAACAGGAACGACCAGAGCGGGGAGTACGCCTCGCGCAAAAAAATGAGCTGGCCGCCCGACCGGGGCATCATCCCACCCAATTCCGCGTAACACACCGCCCCACAGAAGCAGAGCAGCCCGCAGACTGTCCAGACCAGCAGGGTCAGGCCGGAGAATTCCGTGTACCGGGCGACGATGCTCGGCCCGACGAAAATGCCCGACCCGATGATCGTCCCGATGATCACCGTCGTGGCGGTGACCGGGCCGAGCGCACGCTTGAGTTCCGTCTCCGTACCGAAGACGTCGGGCTGGGACGCAGCCGGCTGGGAATCGGCCATGCGGACTCCTTATGAATTCCCGCTTTCGCGGGAATGACGACGTGAAGTTGTCGAGTCATGAAACATCGGTAGCATGCGGAAAGAGATGAACATTACTATACCAGCATCGGGCTTCGTCTGTCAATAAGAATCCCTCTCGCCGTCACACGCGAATAGCTCTTGCGCGCGTCAGGCAGATCGTGTATACTTGCGAGCGTGACGGCCATTTTATTCCCTGTTATTTCACGAGGAAAATGATGCCGTGCTGTAGGGGCGAGGCGGTGTCTCGCCCTGGGTGACCCACCGGGTCGCCCCTACGATCGTCCCATTTTCTCCGTGAAACAGTATCAATTCCCCCACAGGAGGTCTGCATGTTCAACAAGTTGCTGGCCACCGCCTGTCTGTCAGGCCTGACGTTGACCGCTCTGATCGTCATCGGCGCGACCCGCGCGGATGCCCAAGCGAAGAGGAAACCCGGCATGTACGCCATCTTGGAGACGTCGATGGGCAGGATCGTCTGTGAGCTATACTCGAAGGACACGCCGAAGACGGTGGATAATTTTGTCGGCCTGGCCGAGGGCACGAAAGAGTTCACCGACCCGAAGACCAAGCAGAAGATGAAGAAGCCGTACTTTAACGGTACGATCTTCCATCGCGTCATCCCCAACTTCATGATCCAGGGCGGCGACCCGACCGGCACCGGCACCGGCGGGCCAGGGTACGAGTTTAACAATGAGCAGTCACCAAGCCTGAAGTTCGACAAACCGGGCCGGCTTGCCATGGCCAACCATGGCTTTAACACGAACGGAAGTCAGTTTTTCATCACCCACGCCCCGTATCCCTCGTTGAACGACAAATATACGATCTTCGGCCAGGTGACCGAGGGGCAGGAGGTCGTGAACAAGATCGGGGGCGTCCAGCGCGGCCCGGGTGACAAGCCGACGAC
>JACQVL010000204.1 GCA_016209865.1 Candidatus Latescibacterota bacterium
GTCTTGAACCTCACCCCTACGCCCCCAGCCCCCTTCCCCTCTCCGCTTGCGGAGAGGGGAAGGGGGAGCGGGGGATGAGGTGAGGTGTGAGGGCAGGAGGCGTAGTCCAAAACATTATCTGAAAAACTATAGAATGCCAGTCGATCAGTGTGTATCCGTAGTCCTTGTTGTCATTCCCGCGCAAGCGGGAATCCATTCATATATGTAACGGAGCCCTCACATGGCATTACTCAGTCAAACACAAGTCCGGTTCTACGAAGACAACGGGTACCTGGTCATCCCGGCCGTACTCCAGGACAACGAGCTGGAGCCGGTCCGCCGGGTCATCACCGAGCAGGTCGACCGGGAAGCCCGGCAGCTCTATGCTGAAGGGCAGATCACGGACCTGCACGAAGACGCGTCATTCACCCGGCGGTTGATGGAGGTGTACCACGGCCTCAAACGGCGGTCGATCGGCTGGAACAAGGAAGTCTTCAGCCAAGAGATTTACGACCTCGGCATGCATCCCGCCATCCTGGACATCGCCGAGTCGCTCGTCGGGCCGGAGATTCAGTTCAACGGCGACTACTGGGTGCGCACCAAGCTCCCGAACGAGACGGTGACCACGTTCCCCTGGCATCAGGACAGCGGGTATTATGGGGACCCGACCGAACCCTACCACCTGCTGTCGCTGTGGCTGCCCTTAGTGGACGTGGATGAGCACAACGGCTGTCTGCAGGTCATCCCGGGCAGCCACCGCTGGGGCCTCCAGCCGGTCGGCCGGGACGAGGATGGCCACCACAGGCCGACCGAGGATATCGAAACCCGTGGGCGTGTCGAGACGCTGCCGATGAAGGCCGGCGACATGTTCGCGTTCCACAATCTCACGTTCCACCGCTCGTTGATGAACCAGTCCGACGGGATTCGCTGGAGCATCGACCTGCGGTACAGCGCGATCGGCGTCCCCTTAGAGTGGCTGTTCAAGGCGGGGCTGAACGGGTTTATCGCGCAGAGTGCGGCGCATCCGGCGCTCGTCGATTCCTGGGAGGGGTGGCAGGCCAAACGGCGCATGGCTGAGGCGGCGCGATCACGATAACGAGAGACAGGTTGCGTTAGCGCGCGTCGGGGAACCGCTGGAATTGTTGCGGCGCGTTGCGGTGCGGCCGGTAGCGCACGGTGATCTCCGCGTCGTGGACGGTGACCGGCACCAGCCGGGCGAGCGCCGGCGCGCGCGTGATGAGGTCGACTCGAAGCGTATTGTGTCCTTGTCGGGGCCAATGATTTTCCGGCAGGACGAAATCAAACCAGTAATGTGAGCCGATGCGCGATTCCACCCGGACGTACCCTAATTTGTAGGTGTAATCGTCCAGCCGCGCCCACGCTAACGGGAGTTCCTGATCGTTGAAGAAGAAGCGGAGGTCGTCTTCAGGGCAGATGTTCGTCACCCGCGTCGTCAGTGTAACGCTCTCGACGCACCCCTCTGCCGCCGCTTCCGCCAGGTCGTCGGACACCCGCAGCGGGATGGCCGGGCCGGGCTGGCCGACTGTGAGCGTCACCGGCAGCGGGCGCCGGTAGCCTAACGGGGCGTCGTCCTTGTGGTAGGTGCGTCCGGTTGTCGAGCGGGCGCGGAAGCGTTTATCCTTGCGGGTGAGTAAATCAGGATGACCGATGTGTCGCATGATTCCATAATCGGCGTCGCTCCACGGGTAGGCGGTCGGCCAATAATCGATGAGGGTGATCCCGTCCACCCCTTGCGCGTAGGCGTTGGCGGCCGCGGCGTGGTACATCTCCCTCGTCCCCGCCGTGTACCAGTCGTTGTAGATCAGCGGGGAGAGAGCGGCGAACACCTGACGGCCGTGCGCGTGCGCGGCACGGACGAACGGTTCTAAGGGCATGTCCTGGTCGATCTGCTCCGACTGGTCGGCGGTGTGCGGGATGATCCAGTCGATCAGCCCGTCTGCCAGCCAGCGCGGTAGGTCGAGCCCGATCGCAGCGCAGCCTTCCCACACGGCCGGCACGCGGACGGCGATGAGCTTCTCCCGCCCCTGATCGGACGCCGCCTGCTGCGCCGTCCTGCGAATCTCTCCCATCCAGGCCGTTAACGTCTCCCGAAACTCCTCCAACTCCTCCATCCGGCACAACGGCTTGAACGTATAGAAGCTCAATTCAATCCCATCCGTCGGGTAGCGCGTCAGCAATTCCGAGATGACTGCGAACCGCTCCGCCCGCACCTCGGGCAGATTATAGTTGAAACGGTAGTCGCCGCCCGCGTGGTCGATGCAGTATTCGGGATGATCGAAGCAGAAGTCCGAGCAGCGGCCATGAAACGTCGTCGCCCGGTCTTCCCACGCTTGCGTGGCGAGCAAAACTGTTGCAAGAAGACGAATATCCTTCTCGTTCGCACGCTCGCAGACGATCCGCAGAGGGTCGATGCCCGCCGCTCGCGCCATCTCTAAGTTGACGTTCGAGCGGTACCAGACGGGATGATTCCAGTCCGTAAAATTATGTCCCCAGCGTTCCCCCACCCGCGTGTCGTAGAGCAGGACGCGAGTATCCCCGACGCAGTAGAGCAGGGTGTCCACGCCGGAGTCGACCAACTCATCGACCGGCTCGCGAAACTGACGGACGCCCATCGGCGGCTCGTAGCCGTACGAGTTGGCGTGGCGCCCGTCGTTGTACAGCAGAAGGCGCGGTGGGCGAAGCATGGGACCTCCTTATTTAAACGTCCACAACCTCAGCGCGGTCTTTCCTAACACCCACTCCCGGTCATCCAGGCTGAAGAACGTCATCATGTCCCGGACGACCGACAGCGTCTGGGCGTAGGTCGCCCGGTGGAGGCAGACCGGCCAGTCGGTCGCCCACATAATGCGTTGCCCGCCGAACGCCTGGTAGACGCGTTTCACCAGGTCGTGGGTATCAGACCACGGATAGTCTTGTTTGGAAATCCCCCAGGTGTGGCTGATCTTCACGTACACACGCGGGTACCGGGCCAAGGCGAGCAGCGGCTCAGCCTCATCCGGCCGACCCAGGGACGGGTCCCCCATGTGGTCGATGACGACATCCAGGTCGCCGTGCCGGTCTAAACGGTTCGCCAGGTCGAGCAGGCGACTTGGCCGGGTGAGGATGAGCAGCGGCACCTGCAACCCCGCTGCCCGGCTGAACAGCGGGTCCATCAGCGGCCCGGTGAACCAGTCTCCGGAGGCGTCCGCTCCCGGACTCAGCCGCACTCCGTGAAACCCATGCTCCTCTGTCCAGTAGCTCAGGTGATCAGGAGCGGCGGGATCCTGGGGGTTGACGCGACAGACCGCCGCGAATTTGTCCGGGTACGTCTTCAGCGCGTGGGCGGTGTACCGATTATCCCAGCGATAGCCGATATACTGCACGAGTACCGTTTTCTCTACCCCGTTGGCGGCCATGAGCTCCAGCAGCATCTCCGGGGTGGCATCGTCGGCTGGGGGGGTGGTCGTCTCCGGCGCCCACGGGAATGCGGGATCGTTCTTCCAGACGTGCACGTGCGGGTCGATGATGCGCATGATTTGTTTTCCTTATCCGGTCATCCGTGCACGGAAGAGGTGCCCACCGATCGTCGTCACGTACAGCGAGCGCAAGTCGCCGTCGCCACGGCAGCAGTTGGTCGGGCGATCGGCGGGCACCGGATGGGTGGCCAGCACCCGGCCGTTGGGGGCGAACACGTAGATCATCGGCCCCGGCCCGCTCTGTTCCCAGCCGGCCGTGGCGATGATGTTGCCCTCGTCATCCAGGCGCATCCCGTCGATCCCGCGATGCGGGTAAAAATTGTGCAGCACCTGGTACTGGTCGAGCGTGCCGTCGTCGCGGATCGGGTACGCGCGCAGTTCGCGCTTCTCGTTCTCCCCGTACTTGCTCTGAGCGACGTAGAGCGTCTTCTGGTCGTGCGCAATCGCCAGTCCGTTGGGACACGTCGTGTCGACCGTCATCCGCTGAATCGTCCAGCTTCCATCAGGTTGCGGGTCACACCGGTAGATCGATTCATGGTCGAGTTCCATGTCCGCGCGGTAGTCCCCGTACCTGGGGTCGGTGAACCACAGCCGCCCTTGCGCGTCGAACGTCAGGTCGTTCGGGCTGTTGAGCCGTTTTCCCTCGAACCGGTCCGCGATGACCTCGGTCGTCCCGTCATGCCGGTACCGGACGACCCGGCGTCCCTCGCCGCCGCCTTCACAGCAGCACAATTGCCCGGCCTTATCCAGCACCAACCCATTCCCTTCGTTTGTGCCCGTGCGCCACACCGTACACTCGCCCGTCGCCGGGTCGTACCGCATAATCCGGTTGTTCTGGATGTTCGAGAAGAACAACACTCGTCCGTCCCACACCGGCCCTTCAGTGATCCCCCCGAACGGGCCTGCGACTAACTCAAAGTGCCATGCCATCGTCGTCCGCTCCTTTACTCGTCACTTGTCACTCGTCACTGATTTCTCCTACCGCTGCCGGATGAACTTTTGCAGCCGTCCGTCCGCCTGCACCTCACCTACGTACAGGTCGCCGCGCGAGTCCATCCAGATGCCATGCGGGCAGCCTAAGAACCTGCCGGGCGTCTCGCTCTTTTCCGCGCCACCCCACTTCGTGATGAGCGTTCCGTCGAGCGTGTAGATGCTGACCTGCTGTTCCAGTTCCGCGATATAGACAATCTCCTCGTTCGGGTCAAAGTAGATCGTGTCCGGCTTTCGCAGGCCCGTCCTTTCGTTCAGAAAATTCCCGTCAGTATCGAAGATTTGAATCCGGTCATTCGTCCGGTCACACACCCACACCCGGTCGTGCCGATCTACCCGCACGCAGTGAGACAGGGCGAACTGGCCTGGCCCAGTGCCGCGCTCCCCCCATGATGTGATGAGTCTCCCATCGGGCGTATACTTGTGGACGCGCGCGTTGCCGTAGCCGTCGGAGATGAACAGTTCTCCCGTCGAGGCGATGGCCAGGTCGGTCGGTTTGTTGAACGGGTCGCCATCCCTGGCAGCGGGCTGGCCGGGGGTGCCCAGGGTCATCACCAGTTTTCCGTGACGGTTGAACTTGAACATACAGTGCGTCTCACGTTCGGTGCAGTACACGTTGTCGTTCGCGTCGATGTAGATGCCGTGGGCATCCTTCAGAACATCCTCCCCCCAGGACTCCAGAAAATGGCCGTCCCGGTCGAACACGACTAACGGGTGCTCGCTCCGGGAGTAGACGAACACCCGGTCGTGCGAATCGCACGCGACCGCCGGAATCCAGCCATACGTCCAGCCATCGGGCAATGTGCCCCAACCCTCTGCGACGGTGTAAGTGTGTGTGCCTGAGCCGAAGGTCATCGTGGGTCTCCTTTGCGTAGTACTTCAAGCGCCCCTTTGATCGACCGAATCAACAGTGCGGCGTCCGCGCCGAGGCCGATCAGGTTGAACCCCTGATCGCGCCGCCGTATGCCGTCTTCGACACTCGTGCTCATGATGCCGGATGCGATCCCTCGCGCGGCGGCTTTCGCCCGGATGTCGAGGATGCGGTCGGCGATCCCCGGCCCTTCCCACTGGCCGAGGGAGCCGAAACTGGCGGACAGGTCGGCCGGGCCGAAGAAGATTGTCTTCAGGCCGGGCACGTCGAGGATGGCGTCGATGTGCTCAGCAGCCTCACGCGTCTCGATCAGTGGGATGATGAGCGTCTCTTCATTCGCGTCACTGAGGTACTCGTGCAGCCCAAGTCCCCACTTCACCGCCCGTTCTCCACCGATGCCACGCACGCCGCGTGGAGGGTACCGTCCGTAACTCATCCCGCGTTCGACGTCCTCACGACTGCGGACGAGGGGGAGGATCACCCCGTCCGCCCCGATGTCCAAGGCCCGTTTGACCGGGCTCTGCTGGATGTCCGGGACGCGCACGATGACGGTCGTGTCCGACCCGCGCACGACACGGACGTGCTCGATCAGTTCACGAAAATCGAGATGGCCGTGTTCCATGTCCACGCAGACCCAGTCGAGGCCGAGGGTGACGGCGATCTCGGTGATCGACGGGCTTTCCAGGGTGACCCAGAGGCCGTAGCTCGTCTGGTTGTTCCGGCAGCGTTCGCGCAGGCGGTTTGTGAGCACGGTTTGTTGTCCTTTCGGCATACCCCGTGCGCGGAGCGCGTCGGGTTCATATCGGTGGTAGACCGCGGCGTGCAAACCTACAGTTTCAGCCGTTGTCCTGCAAATTGTCGGGTCGAAGTGGAGCGTCATCCGACACCGGGTTGGCACCGTCTTGGTCGGATGACGACCGGGCGGCGATGGCGAGGCTACGCTCGCGCAGTTGCTCCAGGAGCCGGAGTTTCTCGGCATAGGGTCTGGCGGCAAGGCGCTCTCGCAACGCTCGTTTGCTCTTGAGAATGTCCTGCATCGCGAAGGTCATGGTTCGTCCTTCAGGAATTGTCGTTCGAACTTCTGCCACTTTTTCGCCAACCCATGTTTCTTGAGGATGGCGTCGAGACGGTCCGTATCGAGCGCTCCGGCTTCGATGAATTGCAAGAGCCGGGCCTTGTCCTTCGCACGCCCTGTCTGGAGGGCGATGGCGGCAAGGTGTTCGGCGGTGAACACCCAGGTGGGTTCACCATCGACGTCGGTCTGGCGCGCCTCGGCAATGGCCTCTTCCACCAATGTGTTGGTGGGCGGCAGGAACTGCACCGGCCAGCCGGCAATGACGAGGTATTCACCCTCGATAGTCGCGCCCAGGGTGGTAAGATAATCGAAGATCGGTTGTGGGCTGAGAATGAGATGACCCGGTTCGGGGTGGAAAGCGATAAAGACGTCCACATCAAGCGTGGCGACGGGTTCGAGGTAGAACGTGGCGCCCACCGCACCGCCGATGGCGTAGCGGTCGATCACGCCGTCGGACTGCATCCGGTTGATGGCGGCGAAGACTTCTTTGATACTCGTATGACTCATGAGATGTCTCTACCGTCAGCACGATTTCGCGCGGGGTGTAGTACGCGTCCAGGCCTTTGCGCCGGTTTTCTTCGATCAGAATCGGGTTAATCGAACGACAGCGGCAGTCCTACAAGCACCCACAAGGCCCACGCGACGGCCAGGACCGAGACGCGGGCGATGGATTCGCGGACGATGGGGACCCACTGCTCCGATGGGGCTTTCCCCAGCCGGAAGACGACGACCACGAGCATGAACAACGTGACGATGTTCCAGCCGAAGACGGCGTAGCGGTTCGGGGTCAGGCCAAATTCAAACGTGCGACTGACGATCACCGCTAAGGCATAGAGGTTGAGGAGTAAGGTTAAAACTCCTAATGCCAGGACGGCAGAGCGCAAGATGGCATCCTGGCGCGGGGACCGCTGTTCATCCGGGCCTGTCACGACCGCGGTCAGCAGGACCAGGATGGCCATGATGGTGGCGTTGTATACAATCAAGACTTCCCGCTCCTGAAAGGGCCGCCAGAAGTAGGCGGGGATGAACCAGAAGACGTAGACGGCCAGCACGCCGAGAGCCAGCGGCAGGATGAGCCGGGTGAGGATTCTGAGGAGGCGGGCAAGTCCGGTGCCCCAGTGTTGCGCCACCGGCGCAGCCGTCGGGTCGTAGACGCTGGCCAGAGCCAGGATCGGAATGGCGCCGATGCCCCAGGCCGCGATGGTCCGAAGGACAGCCTGGGGCAGCTTGATGCCCAGCACCTCGAAGATCCCGTAGGTTAACCCCAGAAAGATCGCGCCTGCCCCGAAATAGATGCCACCCGTCAGGACGGTTTCCACCGATTTCATAAGAAATGCGTAGCCTTGCCTGACAGGATCAGGATATCCCAGGGCCAAAGCGGCTCCTACCGCGGCCCAGGCCACGAACGGAAGGTGGAGGGCGATCAAAATCGCGAGGGGGTCCGTTCTGTTCCAGGCTATCAACGCGGCATAGACGCCAATCGGGATGACCGCAGCGGCCAGCCCTCCGTACCAGCGGATGCGTTCACGTGTGCGGTCGATCGCGGTCAGGTAGAACAGGATGCTCAGCGCAGTCAAAGGTCCCCACCCGATCCAGAACAGCGGGTTGGCTTCACCGGGTTTCGGGACCGGGGGTTTATCACCGGCGAACAGCGCATACAGGATGCCCAGGATGATGCTGGCTGCAACGGCCGTCCGCCAGTGCCGGGCCTGGTGTTGCTGCACGGTCTGGCCTTCCGGCTCCGCTCTGTCAGATGGGGATCGGACATCGAGCCGGTACGCCCACGCCGCGAAAAGGATGTCGTCCGGATGCTCTCCCACACAGTCTGCGATCGCGTCCTTAAACGCTGGCTCCTCTCCGGCGACCATGGTCTGCCGGTAGAGCCGTTCCAGGCCGGCGGCATTACCCCGTGCCTGTTCGATCTGACTTTTCAGGCTCATCTTCCGTTCCTTACCGCGCGATCTCCGTCCTCAACACCTCGCGGGCGGCCTCTAACATCCGGTCGATGTCCTCGTCGCTGTGGATGACCGAGAGATAGATTTTCTCGTACGGACTGACGAAGAACCCGCGTTTGATCAGTTCGACGCCGAACGTGTAGGCCTTCGCTTTATCCGCCCGGAACATCGATTCGTAGTTGACGATGTCGGCGTCTTCGGTGAACAGCACCTGCAGCACCGGGCCTTCGCCGCCGACCTTGAGGGGGATGGAGAACTCTTTTCCCATCGCCTCTATTTCCCGAATAATTCGGTTGCCCATCGCGTACAGCCGTTCGTACGTGCCCGGTTTTTCGAGCTCACGCAATGTAGCCAGCCCGGCTGTGGCCGCGATGGGGTAGCCGTTGAACGTCCCGGACACGATCGCTCGCTGCGGGTTGGCTGCAGGCCGCCACGCGTTCACCGTGTCCATCACGTCCGCCCGCCCGCAGATGGCAGCGTTGGGATAACCGCCGCTGATCGTCTTCCCGTAGGCAGCCAGGTCCGGGACGACGCCGTACCGCTCCTGCGCCCCGCCCCATGCTAACCGGAATCCCGTGACGACTTCATCGAACACGAGGATGATGCCGTACCGCGTGGTCAGTTCGCGCAGCGTCTCAAAGAAGCCGGGGCGCGGCCGGATGCATCGCTGGAGCGGCTCAACGATGACGGCCGCCAGCTCGTCGTGATACATCTCGATGAGGTGTCGCGCCTGCGCCACGTCGTTGAACGGCGAGGCGAGGACATCACGCGACCATGCTTTCGGAATCCCGGCCCCGTCCGGTCGCGTGACCGGATACCCGCCCGGCGGAGAGGGACGGGCTCCGTGCAGGGCGGCGTCACTCACCCCGTGCCATCCTCCCTCGAACCGGAGGATCCTGTCCCGGCCCGTGAACGCGCGGGCCATCCGCAGGGCGTAGGCGGTCGCCTCCGAGCCGGTGCAGACGAACCGGATCTTCTCCCCGCACGGCGCTGCCTCGACGATCTTCTCCGCGAGATGGATGGCCGGTTCGTTCAGCGCCAGGAACGTCGTACCTCTGAGGATCTGCTGCTGGACGGCCTCGACCACGGCCGGATGGCAATGGCCTAAGATCATCGGACCGGAGCCTAACAGGAAATCAATGTATTCTTTGCCGTCGACGTCGTAGAACTTGCTGCCGCGGCCGTGCGACACCACCAGTGCGACCTCGGGCGGCAGGCGAAATTCGCCCAGACCGCCGCCGACAAAATACCGATCCGCTTTCTGGAGAAGTTCTTGCTGAGTCATCTCAAGACTCCGTGATGTTGGGTGGGATGGGCACGTCATACGCTTTACTCCCCCTTCCCACGCAGGGAAGGGGGCCGGGGGGTTAGGACTCTATCAGTGTCACCTGGCACACGTCATCGAACGGGAAAGACGGCCGCTGCAGCCGCCGGTAGGGCAGGCGGCGGATGTCCGACGGAGTCGGGCCGGGAGTATCGACGATGAAGGCGGTTTTAGCGACATCCCGGTACGCGATCCGGTAATTCATCGGGTTCTTGACCCCGATAAACTTCGCCTGACGCGCATCCATCCCGGCCGCGCGGTACTGTTCGTCTGCCCAGTCGTACGTCGGGTATGACATCACGAGCGTCTCGATGCTCCCGATGTGAAGCACGGCGGACAGTCCCATCGACGCCCATGTGCCGCCGTACGCCCCGCCGGTGTAGAGGAAGCGGCCGTCGGAGAGGAGGCTGACCGCGCCGGTCACCCGGATGGGCTGTCCCCACGTCGGGTCGATATGGTAGCCCAGTTCCACGGAGACGGTCTGACCGATGCCCGCCGCTGCACATGCCTTTGCTGCGTCTGGATCGACCACCATCACGAACGTCCGTTCGGTCACGCCCAACGTCAGCAGCTCGCGCAACAGCGCCACGCTGTCCCCCGGCGCTCCGCCCCCGGCGCAGTCCGCCGTGTCCACCAGCAGCACCGGCCCGCCGTGGATCGCCCGGCCGGCCGCCACCGCGTCCGCCACGGAGAGGACGTCCGGCTGGAACGCATGGCGGCGCGCCCAGAACTCCTCGGCCAAGTCGCTGGCGAGCCGCCGGGCCAGGGCCGGATCATTATCCGTGATCACCAGCCCGCCGCTGCCCATGCCGGGCTGATCGTTGTTGGGATGCACCTGGAAGCATGAGACGGACAGGATGCCCGGCTGCGTCTCCAGTTCGCGGCCGCGACGGGTCAGATGCGCCATGGGGGCGTCCCCGAACGTCTGGCCGTTGCAGCCACAGGCCAGGAGAGGCACCTTCGCCATCGCCATGACCGGTTTGACTTTCCCGTGCAATGCGGCAAACAGCAAGGTCGCGCCCCGTTCCCCGGTCGTGAACGTGTCGTCGTGCGGGTAGTGCGTGAACGACACCAGGCCGGTCGCGTGCTTGACCATCCGGGTCGTCACGTGCGCGTGCAGGTCGAGGGTCATGACGACCGGCACGTCCGGCCCGACAATCTGGCGGACCGCCTCTAAGATGTCCCCTTCGGGATCCCCCTCTGATATCGTCGTCATCGACCCGTGCATGGCGAGGACGACGCCGTCCACCGGCGCGGCTTCGCGCAGCGGAGCGAGCAGGGCTTCTTTGAGGGACGCGTAGCACGCATCGGAGAGCGGGCCGCCCGATACGCAGCGCGCCGCGACGAGCGGGATGACCTGAGCCCGTTCACGCTCGCAGACGGCGAGCACGCCCGCGACTTCACAGTCGGTCCCAGCTAACTGGAGCAGCGCGTCGCGTTCGTGGACGTAGGTGTTGCGAAACAGCGCCAGGTCGGTCTGGGTCGTGACGAACTCATTGCTCTCCTGAAAAATCGAACCGACGGCGATACGAGGGGTCATCGTATGATCTCCTGCCAGAATTGAGCGGTGCGCCGACACCGGGCATCGTCGGAGTGTGTGTACGAGTCCAGGACGGCGTCCAGTCCCTCGTAGAATTTGTTGACCGTGTCCACGTAGGATTGGTCAGCGGCGCGCTGAGAGGCCTCAGGGAGTGATTGGATCGTCCCCTGCGCGAGCAAACGCTGACGGTCGTGGAGGGTGGCGAGACAATTCAGAGCCAGTCGAGCGTGCGCCGCTGGATAGCGGTCGCCCAATCCCTCGTCGATGAGCCGGGCGTAGAACTTGCGCAGCCGAGAGCCGAGCACGTCAAGGGAAGTCAATGCCGGAGACGTTGCACCTGTCGGTGATGGTGAGGACGGTGTCCTTGTGGCCGGTACAGGCTGGCCGGATGTCGTGCCGCCGAGCATGAGCCGGATGTGCGCGACGTTGGGAGTCTCGTCGTACGGCAAGAAGACGGAGTGCGGGTCGAACGACGGCCAGGGCTTTCCGTTGACCTGCACGGCGGTGACGTCACCCTGTCCAACGGTGGAGAGGTAAAGCCGCTTCGCGCCGAACCGAACGGGAAAGAGCTGTTCCAGTTCCGCAATGCCGGGCGGAATATGGGGCAAGAGGGTCAGCCCGTCGGCCCGGTAGAGGTACTCGAACAGCCCGCGAACCAGCGCGGCGGCCGGCCCGAAGGTGTCGTAGCACAGGTTGATCGGCTCCCTCGGCTGGTAGACATCGCTGCCGAACTTGGTCAGCGGGTTGTCCATGCGGAACCGGCGGGCAAATGTCATGAGTTGCTGCATCGACCGTCTCGCGTCCTCGTACTGGCCGAGGCGGTAATAGCCCAGCACCATCCGCGCCTCACACGTCGACCAGTGGCCGCCGTTGACCCACGTCCCGAACACCCAGAGGCCTTCCGGCTGTTCGTACATATCGTCGAGGGAGGGGGAGTTGGGGAGGATGAAATCGTACGGACGCAGACCGGGGATGGAAGCAATTTTGCTGTAGATGCGCCCGGCCTGGGCGTCGTCCACGACGCGGAACGCGATGGCGTCATGGTTGGGTGAGGCTTCAAAGTAACCGTACTGCGGCGCGCCGTACATCCCGTGCCGGGTCCCGTCCGGGTCGAGGGATTTGATGAAATAGCCCTCATCTGTCGTTAATCGAGCCAGTCCCTGGCGCGCGCGTTCGCGGCGATCAGCGTACAACCCTGCTCGTTGAGCATTGCCCGCGAGTTTCTCCAGCTCGATCAACCGATCCAGCGCGGCGATGCAGGTGATGGAGAGGCCGGTCAGGTACGCCTGTCCGTAGCTTCCGTCTGGACGTTTCCATCCCGCATAGCTGGGCGCGAGCAGGTTGCCCGCCGGGCCGGCGAAGAAGAGGTCATTCTGCGGGTCGCGCCGGGTTTCGATGAAATTGGCGCAGCGTTCGAGTTTGGGCAGGTAGTGGGCGATGGCGTGCGGGTCACGGCTGATGAGCAGCAACTCCGCCTGCATGAGCAAACCGGCCGCAGTAAATTCCATTCCCCAATCATGGATGTCGACGCGGCCATCCCCTTGTTTGTAGATGATCCAGTCTTTCCCGGCGGCATCGCACAATGCTCCGTCCGGCGCGACCCACTGGAACCGGGGGGCACTCGACCCGACGCGCTGGCCGTCACCCATCTGGTCGAACCACAGGTCGTGGGAATTCTGGAGGAAGGTCACCAGCGGTTCCTGGTAGAACGGCAGAGCTGCGTATGTCGTCCCGTAGCTGTTCTGAATCCACCAGCCGTTCCACGTCGGGCCTTCGACCAGGCCGTTCCAGATGGGCGTGTACAGCATCGGGACGTGCTGGAATTCTGGGTCGGGGTCGAACATCCGGCGCGCGATGTCCAGCAGACGCAGATACTCGACATCCCCCGTGCCTCGGAAGTACTTCCCGGTGAAGTGAGACAGGTTTGCTTGCATGGAGTGGCTCCGGCAAGTGATCAGTGGTCAGTGATCAGTGGCCAGTGATCAGTGGTCAGTGGTCGGTAGTCGGTTAAGAACAGGGCAAGGTAACTCCAGAAATGGAGTGATCGTATTTATGTTTTTACCGACCACTGACCACCGATCACCGACCACCTTCTTGATCGATCCGGTACAGCGGCTCCAGCCCCTGCGCGACGCGATCCACGTTCTGCGCCGCGCACGCCGCCCGCCGGCGGGACGTGCCGTCCGTGACCCCCGCGATATGCGGGGTGACCACCACGTTGGGAAGCTGGAAGACCGGGGCGGCGGGGTCGACCGGTTCCTTGGCGAAGACATCGAGGCCCGCTCCGCCCAGCCTGCCAGTGGTCAGCGCATCGTACAGAGCAGTTTCATCCACTAACGCCCCGCGAGCGACGTTGATGAGACAGGCGGTCGGCTTCATCAGCGCGAGCCGGCGCGCATCGATGATGTGGCGGGTCGTCGCGTTCAGGTGGAGATGGAGGGAGAGGAAATCGCTCTCCGCGATCACCCACTCCATCTCGGCCGGCCCGCCGAGAAAGTCCGGCCGAATCTCTTCGAGAATCTCCGGCTCGATCGGCCGCACGTCGATCGCCAGGATATGCAGACCAGACGCTTTGGCGCGCCGGCCGAGGGCCTGTCCGCTCGCCCCGAAGCCGATGATGCCTAAGTTGAGACCGTGCAGTTCACGTCCCAGGGGCTGATAGAAGACGCCAGCTTGAAAGTTCGCGGCGGCGTCACGGTACCGGCGGGCGAGCATCAGGATGAACATCATCGCCGTCTCAGCTAAGGCGATGCTGCTGAACTGACCAGGACAATTGGCCACCGGAATGTTTTTCTGGCGGATGTAGGCCAGGTCGAAGTGATCGAACCCGGTGCCCAAGATCTGCCAGAGACGGGCATCGTGAGCGGCGTCCATCATCGCGCGCGAGCCCACGCTCCCGCCATGATCGATGACGACTTCGACTCCCTCGAATTGCGGCGCGAGGGGGCGAGTGTCGTCAAAGACGGAGAGGTCATGACGATCGCCTATCGCCCGTATGACATCTTCGCACCAGGGATGAAACAGCCGCTTCACCGGAAGCAACAGGGCTTTCACGCGACGCATCGGCTCACTCTCTCAGGTAGGTAAGGGTGTCGAGGGACTGACGGCAGGCGGAGGCGAGGAACGGTTCATCCCCGCCGATCAGGAGAAACTGCGATCCCGCTTCAACCTGACGCATGACGTTCTCACGGTCGCTCATCGAGCCGAGAATGGGGATGCCCGCGGGTTTGCCGGCGCGATGCGCGGCGGCACGGACTTTCTGAACGGCGTCCAGGTACGTGGGATGATCGAACTGGAACGGCACGCCGAGCGAGATGCAGAGGTCGACCGGTCCCAGCAGGAAGGTATCGACGCCTTCTACGGCCAGGATCGCATCGATGTTGCGTATCGCCTCAGCCGTCTCGATGATCGGGACGTACATCACCTGATCGTTGATCTCAGCGGTGTACGTTTCGGCGTGGAGGCCGTATCCGGCGGCCCGGTGCGGCCCCCATCCGCGGGTGCCGACGGGGGGATAACGGCAGGCCCGCGCGCCGAGTTCGGCTTCGTCAGCCGTGCTGATGAAGGGGACGACGATCCCCAGCGTGCCCATGTCGAGGTACAGCTTGATGAGGTCGGGGTCGTTCTTCGGGAGGCGAACGAGGGCGGTCGTGTTCGTGTTTCCGGCCGCCTGCAACTGCGCCTGGACGGTGACGGGCGTCTGAGGGGCGTGCTCGGTATCGATCAGGAGCCAATCGAACCCGGCCAGGCCGCAGAGTTCGGCGATGGCGGGGGAGCCGAACCACAACTGGACGCCGAGGGCGACTTTTCCCGCGGCGAGTTTTTCTTTGAGGCAATTTTTCATCGGGATTTCCTCACGTTTGCACCGATTCCAGGAAGCCCAGTTCCTGCATCCGGTTGATCCAGCGTTGGCGTTTGGGGTTTCTCTGAGGGTTGGCAACCCAGTGTGAATCGTAGATCGGATCATTCGGACGGTTAAAGTGCGCCGGGGTTTTGATATTGTTCTCAGCCTGTTTACGAGTCACCTCTTCTTGTTCTGGCGTTTCGGGGTTGTGGTAGTACACTAAGGTGCACATGCGACGGTCGTTCGAGCCGCCGTAGCTGGCGTGCCAGACCCGCAGGTCGAACGCGACCACATCCCCCGGCTCCGACTCACACACGCAGGCGGGGACATCACGAACCTCTAACTTCGTTTGACTCATGTTCTGCTTCAGGATGTCGTGAAACGGCTGGTGGTGCGATCCTGGGATCACGCGCAGCGCGCCGGTTTCGGCTCCGACCGGTTCCAGGTAGAACGCAAATTTGACCCCGAACTGATGGAGACTGCCGGTGTCAGGATGCCAGCCAGTGTTCCCGACGTACCGGTTGGCATCTACGATGATCCCGATGGCATCGTCGCCGTAGAGTTGCTCCGTCGCCTCACAGAATCGCGGATCCTCGAGCAACGAGGCGAAGAACGGCGTCTCCGGTCCCATCATCGGCACCCAGTGACGGCGTGTCCCGTCAAACGGGGCATGGTGGTATGCGGACTCCAGAGCATGCGTGAATTCGGCGTCGATCGTTCGCAGCTCATCCGGGCTGAACAACTGTCGGAAGATGAGAAACCCAAACGTCTGAAAGCGGATAACTTGTTCTTCGGTCAACATGATGTCGTCCTCGCGGTGATTGGTGGAGAACCACTCGTCACTGCTTTGCTCAGCAGCACTCCTCCCAGGAATTGGATGGTGACGTCACCCTTGCTCAAACCCTGTCGCCGTGCGACGCCAAGTGAGACCGTGGTTCGGATCACGGAACGGAATACGACGCCCCAATAGTTGTTTCAACAGATCGCTTTCATCGGCTAACTCTTCCTCGCTCAGTTGCCGGGGCATGTCCTCTTGAGGAAACACGACCGAGCGATTGTACATGCCCAGCAGCCCTACACGCGGCTGGTCGGTCGAGTTGGGAAGACATTGATGCCAGATGGCTCCGTTGGTGAAGAGGACCGAACCTTGAGATCCCACGGCGACCTCCATCGGGAGTTGCTCAGCCTCGCCGCGCTGTGGCGGGCGGAGCGTCTTGTGAGAGCCCGCGATACAGGCGGTCGCCCCGTTGTCCGATGTGAAGTCGTCCAGCATCCAGACCGTCTGGCCGGTGAGAAAGCCGTCAGGAAACGGGGGCTGCATCGCCCAGTAGGGATAATCGATGTGCCAGCCGCCCGCCGGCGCGCCGGGCCCGACGATATTGGCCGTAAAGGTTGACGCGATGACATCTGGTCCAAGGACTCGCTGCCAGACGGCGATGACGGTCGGATGTTGGATGAGGCGACGAAAAATCTCCCCTTTGCCCACCAGCGCCCACACCCGGCGGATGTTTCCGTTTCCGTAGGTGTGATGAGCGCCGCGAGCCATATCGGTCTCTGCCAGAGCCAGCGTTGCGGTCCGGGCGTATTCAGCCTCCTCCGGCGTGATGACGTGTTCCAGGATGTAGAATCCTGCCGTACGCAGCGCTTCTTCAATCGCGTCCAACTGTTCTGGGGAAAGGGCTGTTGAGAGCGCTTCAGTCTTCATCATCTTTCCTCATGTAGGGACACCGTGTTACTGCACACCCAGTGCCTCGATCGCCCGATGCAGGTCGGGCGGCAGTGGGCCGGCCTGGGCTGCCGCCACACTCTCTTCCAATTCCGCAGGAGTCGAAGCCCCGACCAGGATCACACTGATGGACGGGTCATTGACCAGGTAACGGACCGATAACGTCACGATGGATAGACCACACGACCGTTGGATGTCGTACAGTCGTGTGAAGCGCTGCTGGAGATCGGGGGTCATCCACGATGGCGGGGTGGAGAGCCATTCCGGATGGACAGCGTTGAGGCCGGGCTTAAAGATGCCCGCCGCGATGTACGCCACCCCTTTCTCACGAGCCAACGGAAGGGCCGACCGGCGTGCGCGCCGGAACAGGAGGTTGTAGTCGTACGCCACCAGGAACGCGTCCACCTCCACGTGGCGCAGGACGTACGCCAGTTCTTCAGCATGGTCGGCGGTGATCCCGATGAACCGGCAACGGCCTTGCGCTCTGGCTTCGCGGAGGACCTGCATGACTGGGGCATTGGCGAAATCGTCGTGTTCATCGAGGCGAAGGATTTGGTCGGGTGGCGCGCCGTTTTCCCACCAGCAGGCCAATTCGGCCAGGTGAACTTGCAGTACATCGACCGAGTCTCGGCGGAGTGCGCGCAGGTTCTCCCAGAGTTGGGCACGGAGGGCATCCGGCGACTGGAACGCGGCGGGCGTGGCTAAGTAGCCCAGTTTGGTCGCCAGCAGATACGGTTCGGCGCGTCCTTCGAGCGCTTCGCCTAAGATCACCTGTGAGGCGCCACGACCGTAGGCAGGGGCGGTGTCAAAATAGGTCACACCGAGTTCGAGCGCCCGGCGCACGGTAGCCACACCGTCTGTATGAGATCGCTGGTTCAGGCAAGCTCCGCCCAAACCGATCACGGTGACATGTTCCCCTGTTCTGCCATAAGGGCGGTTTTCCAATGCTGTCATATTGATGTGGTCGCTCGTGATACTCCCCCTTCCCTCGCAGGAAAGGGGGCCGGGGGGTTAGGATGCAGAGTAGACCCGGCCACCCTTGATGACGGTCGTGGGTACGAGGTTCTGCTTGCCGATGCGCGCTGTGCCGTGCGCGTCGATGAGCTGAAATTCGCCAGCGTGTAGTTCAAAGATGACCGCATCCCCCCACGCGCCGACGGCCAGAGTGCCGATCCTATCGGACATCTGGATGACGTGGGCAGGGACGCTGGTGACTTTGGCGATCGCGTCGTCGAGCGACAGGCCGAGGTGGAGGAACTTGGTGACCGTCGTCGCCAGGTCGTAGACGGGACCGTTAACGTTGTACACGTGGAGGTCGGATGAGATCGTCTGCGGCAGGACGCTCTGCGCCAGCGCCCGTTCGGCCACCTCCCAGTTGAACGACCCCGCGCCGTGGCCCACGTCAAACACCACTCCCCGCTCCATCGCCTCACGGACGGACGTGCGGACCTGACCGTGCTCGTCTAAGATGCCACACTTCCATCCGTGGAAACAGTGGGTCAGGATGTCTCGGTCGCGCATCACGGCTAAGATGTCGTCGAGGGAATCGCACCAGGCGTCCTGCGGGTGCACCATGATGGGAAGGCCGGCCGCGTCCGCCGCTTCACGCGCGCGATGTAAGGGCAACATGCCGGATCGTTCGCTGACGATGCTGTGCTTCGTCAGGCGGACTTTCACGCCTAAGATCACATCACGGTGCTGTTCGATCATCGCGCACGCTTTGCTGACGTTCGCGTATTCGGGGAATTCAAACTCGCCGATCTCACGGGTGAGCAGCCCCTGCGACGAGATGTTGAGCTGGGCGTAGATGCGAGTGGCGCTCACGTCGATCACGTATTTCCGGAAGCCGGGGAAGGTATCCGCGCCTGCCGAGCCCGCATCGACGACCGTCGTCGCGCCCTTCGCCAAGCAGGTGGGGTCGGGCTCGACCCCGAAATGGCTGACGCCCGCGAACACATGGACGTGCAGGTCGATCATCCCTGGCGTGACGATATGTCCGCTCGCGTCTAAGACCTCGCGCGCGTCAGCCTTTGGCAGGTCATCCCCGACGGCGGCCACGACGCCATTCGTGAACGCCACGTCTTTCGTCGCGTGGATGCGTTGAGCGGGGTCGATGAGCGTGCCGTTTTTGATGAGTAAGTCGTAGGTCATCTCCTCACTCCTTCTGCTATACCTTGTCCCTACCTGAAGAACCCGAGGTTCTCCTTCGCGTGGCGCCGGACGGCGTCCTCATTCACCGTCACCCCCAGTCCGGGACGATCGGGCACGGTGATCTGTCCGTCGTGAATGAGAGGGGTTTCATGCAGTAATGCGCTCCAGACCGGGTTGTCGAGATGATGAAATTCCAGGACGAGAAAGTTGGGAACGGCGGCGCAGACGTGACAGGCGGCGACGGTCCCGACCGGACCGCAGATGTTATGCGGGGCTAACGGCACGTAGTACATGTCCGCTAAGTCGGCGATCCGGCGGCCTTCCAGCAGTCCGCCTGCTTTGGCGAGGTCGGGCGAGATGATGTCCGCCGCCTGCGCCTGGATGAGGTCACGGAAGCCGAACCGGGTGTAAAAATTCTCGCCCGTGCAGATCGGGGTGCGCGTGGCCGCGGCCACTTTTGCCATCGCGTCCACGTTCTCCGGCGGGATGGGGTCTTCCAGCCAGAGAAGGTTCAGGTCTTCGAACGCGTACGCGATCTTCAGGATGTCCACGGGCGCGTACCCCCAGTGGGCGTCGATCGCCAGGTCGGTGTTGGGATGGAGACTCTCACGGATGGCCGTGACGACTTCCACGTAATGCGCGATGTCATCGTTGCTGATGCAGCGGTTGTACCGGTCCCTGCGAGACGGCAGCGGGTCGATATCGAACTTGAGCGCGTCGAACCCGCGGGCTTCGACGGCCTTCGCTTTGGCCGCATAACCGTCGGGGGTTTCCGTCTCCCCGGCGTGACAATCGTTGTAAAGACGGATGGTATCACGAAATTTTCCGCCCAACAACTGCCAGATCGGGACGCCCAGGGTCTGGCCGGTGATGTCCCAGAGGGCCATCTCGATCCCGCTGATGGCGCTCATCACCGTGCCCTGGTAGAAGCCGGATGCGGACATCGACCGCATCATATCCCGGAAGAGCCTGTCCACGTGGCGCGGGTCCTGGCCGATCAGCGGACGTTGCAGCCGTTCGTCCACGACGATCTGGTGGACGCCCGCCCCGTGGTAGGCCTCGCCGATGCCGGTGATGCCGTCATCCGTCGTGACTTTCACCAGCACCCACGGGAAGGGCTGGAGGAGGACAGAGCCGATGTGGGTGATGTTCAAGGGAAAAGGCTCCTCTTGGAAAGGATAGTATGGGGGAATGGGAGAGTGGGAGAAAAAGCATCAAGATATTGCTCCCATTTGTCTATTCCCCTACTCTCCCACTCATCTGTCTACTCTAACACTTCCCCACTCTCCGTATCATCTTCGTAAAACACCTGCTCTTCCCTCAGCAAATTGGCTGGTCCGCACCATTTTTCAGGTTCTGTCATCATTTTGACCAACCCACCGCTAATGACTTCATAACGCTGATCAAGATCGGTAAAGTCAGCCTTGGACAGATAGCCGCATCGGAGAGCAAAATCGAGCCATGATTGCGTTTCGGCTGCTTCGCCGTCTGCATCGCTTAATTTGCTGATAAAATGTGCCACATAACGACGTTTGCGCCAAGCCTCAGCAATACTTCCGCAGACTGATCGTGACGATCGACGAATCTGATCCGTCAACGAAAACCGTTCATCCCCAGGCCAATCTTTTGACAACTCGAAAATCCTCATCGCAGACTCACAGGCCTGTTGGTAAACTCGGAGCTTCCGAAAATGTGTAATCACCATCTCTAATCCTATTTTTTCTTGCCCCCACTCTCCCACTCTCCCATTCCCCCACTCATCTCGTCTCCGCTCACCGGGCCGGCCGCCGTGCGTTCCCACGTCGCCGCGAACTGCGCCGCTCCGTCGTCATCCCAGTAGTCCAGGTCGACCGGCTGGTTGTACCCGGGGCCATAGCCGTCCACAAAACTCGGCCCCACGTTCCGGTAATCGCTTAACGCATGCACCGGCAGTCGCGCGTAGATCGGCGGCAGGCCGGCGTACTGGATCCGGACGAGCGCGCGCGGCGAGGGATCGGGTTCGGCAGCCGCCCACTTCGCCAGCGCGTCGCGGTCGAGCGTCACCCCCAGCCCTGGCGTTTCGGGCACGCGCACCGTGCCGCCTGCGACCTCCATCGCAGGAGTGACCACGTCCTCTGCCCAGAGTTGGCAGTCGTTGACATGGTGCAGGGTCGCCATCGGGAACACCGCCGCCATGTGCGCCACGAACGCCCGCGTGATGTGACCGCCCACGTTCTGCAGCATGAACGGGATGTTCGCCGCCTCGAACAATCCTGCCCGCCGAATGACTTCTCCAACCGGAGAATGGCCTAACATGTACCCATCCGCCAGTCCCATCAGCGCCTCACGCCCACTCAGCGGCAGATGGTGGAAATAAATCGGCAACGGACACTTTTGACGGAGGACGCGATGTCCTTCGAAATCGTGAATCCGCAACGGATCCTCCAGCGCGCCCGCGATGGGGAAGTGGATCAGTTCTCGTGCTAAGTCGAGGACGTGTTCGACGGTATTGTCGAAATTCAGGTCGTAGTGGATCTTGAACCCCGGCGGAGCGACCTCCTGCATCGCGCTTGTCTGGGCGATGATGTTGTGGAAATGGTTCGTGTGGTACTTGAGCCACGTGTACCCGGCCTGCGCCCCGTGCCGGACTTCTTCCGCCATCTTCGCGGGCGTCTGAGAGACCGTCCACGTCCCCATCGGAACCCGTTTCCGGACCTGGGGGCCGAAGAGCTTGTACGCCGGTACAGCGTTGTACTGGCCGACCAGGTCGTAGATGGCGGGCGCGAGGGCGATGGGCAGGGTGGGATTCGCCAGCCAGTCGCACGGGTTCGTGCCCCGGAACCGGCCGATCCACTCGTCCATCCCGGCCCACTCCCGGCCCGTGTGCTCGCCTAGGCCGACGAGGCCGTTGTCGGTGTGGACGATGAAGACCGTGCGGTAGCGAAAATCGGGGCCATGATAGCGCGTCAACGCTTCGCTATTCCATGCATGAAACGGCGGACAGATGACGTGGGTTTCGACGTCGGTGATTTTCATCGAATCACCTCATGTGTCTTCGTATACCGCTCCATAGCTTTATAGTCGAGCTCGCAGCCGAGGCCGGGCTTCATCGGGGTCGGGACGAACCCGTCGACGAACGGGATGGGATCGACGATCAGGTCGTCCGCGCGCGTCCAGCTCCCGACGAAATCCGAGGCCATCGTGCAGTTGGGCGCGGCGGCGGCTGCATGGACGAACGAGGTATCCGAGATGCCCAGGTCGTTACCCGACCCATGCCAGCACGGCAGTCCGGCGGCGGCGGCGACGGCGGTGTTGCGCAGGAACCCGAACAGGCTCCCGCCCAGGTTCACGCAGTCAACCACCCCCTTGCCCCCGGCCGCCCGGACGGCGCGGATGACCCCAGGCCCGTCGCCTAAGTGCATGGCTAACGGGAATTTGATCGCAGCGTGGATCTTCTCATACCCTTCGATGTCCGATTTGGGGATGGGGTCCTCGAACACCTCCACGTTGTCGAGGGGCTCGAACTGTCTGGCCAGGTCGATAGCCTGCTCCGCCGTGTAGAACCGCTCGTTCGGGTCGACCGTCACCTTGAACTCCGGGCCGGCCACGTCCCGCATCGCCTTCAGGCGTTCGTACATCGGTTCCTGAGCCCGGCATTTGATCTTGACTCCCTTGAACCCCTGCTTCAGGGCGCGTTCGATGGATTTCTTCCCGTCCTCCGGCGTCTGGTGGCCGATCCAGTAGTCAGCCCGGACGCGCGACCGGACGGCGCCGCCCAACAAGGTGTGGACGGGAACCTGTCGCACCCGTCCGACGAGGTCGCAGACGGCCATCTCGAACGCGTCGTACGCCGGCCCGCGGCCGACCTCCAGTCTCTCCTCGGTGCCATCAGCTAAC